>NZ_JBFRFS010000002.1:0-311690 GCF_052114945.1 Glaciibacter sp. 2TAF33 | reverse complement strand
GTGCCGAAAGTCACCCCGTCCTCGAAAGTCGTCGGCGACCTGGCCCTGTACCTGGCCGCGGTGAACGCCGACCCGGCGGACTTCGAGGCGAACCCGGACAAGTACGACGTCCCGGACTCGGTGGTCGGGTTCATGGCCGGTGAGCTCGGGGACCTCCCCGGCGGCTGGCCGGAACCGTTCCGCAGCAAGGTCCTCGCCGGCCGCACCATCAAGATCGGTGTCACCGAGATCACCGACACCGAACGCACCGCGTTGAACGGCGACAGCACCACCCGGCGGCAGATGCTGAACCAGCTGTTGTTCCCCGCGCCGACCCGCCAGTTCGAACAGATCCGGGAACTCTTCGGCGACCTCTCCGTCGTCGACACCGTCGACTATTTGTACGGCCTGAACCAGGGCAGCGAACACGTCGTCGAGATCGACAAGGGTGTGCGCCTCTACGTGGGCCTGGAAGCCATCGGCGAAGCCGACGACAAGGGCATGCGCACCGTGATGACCATCCTCAACGGGCAACTCCGCCCCGTGTTCGTCCGCGACCGGTCCATCACCGTGCAGTCCAAAGCCGCCGAGAAAGCGGACGCGAACCGGCCCGGCCAGATCGCCGCCCCGTTCTCCGGCGTCGTCACCCTCCAAATCGACGACGGCGACCAGGTCGAAGCCGGCCAGGCCGTCGCCTCCATCGAGGCCATGAAAATGGAAGCCGCGATCACCACCCCCATCGCCGGCACCATCGAACGCGTCGCCATCCCCAAGACCGCCCAGGTCGACGCCGGCGACCTGCTCGTGGTGGTGCGGCCATAGCCCAAACACCGTACCGCGCCCGCTGATCTCGGGCGCGTTCTTGACAACCGATTGATTGCAGGGAGACACCAATGTCCTTCGTTTCAGCATCGCCACGTGCACCGTCAGTGCGCGACTATCCGAATGAGGTTCGCGTGAGGGCCGGCATCGCGCGCGAGCGCGTTGAGGGCGAACGCCGCGTGGCGGCCACGCCGGAGTCGGTGGGCCAACTCGTGTCCCTCGGTCTCGATGTGACGATCGAGTCCGGGGCGGGAATCACCGCTGGGCACTCCGACGCTTCCTTTTCGGACGCCGGTGCCACCGTCGTGTCCTCGCTGGACGTCGAGAGCCTCGACCTTTTCGCTCACGTGCGCCCGCTCACCCCCGAGTTCGTTTCCCGTGTCCGGCCCGGCGCCATCACAATCGGACTCGCCTCTCCCGCCGCGGAGCTGCCCACTGTGCAGGCTCTGGCAGAGCGCGGCGTCACCGCCTTCGCCCTCGAGCTGGTTCCGCGCATCTCCCGCGCGCAGTCGATGGACGCGCTCAGCTCCCAGGCACTGGTCGCCGGTTACCGCTCCGTGATCGAAGCGGCGACGCGCTTCCCACGGTTCTTTCCCCTTTATATGACCGCGGCCGGCACCATACCGCCGGCCAGTGTGCTGGTGCTCGGAGCGGGAGTCGCCGGTCTACAGGCCATCGGAACAGCCAAGCGGCTCGGTGCCAGGGTGAGCGCCAACGATGTGCGGCCGGCATCCGCCGACGAAGTGAAGTCAATGGGCGGGAAGTTCATCACCCTCGACCTCGACGCGAAAGCCGCCGAGGGAACCGGCGGCTACGCCAGGGAGCTGGGCCAGGACCGCGCCGCCCGGCAGCGTGAGCTGCTGACCCCGCACGTGGCAGCATCCGACGTGCTGATCACAACCGCCGCCATCCCCGGGCGCCCTGCCCCGCTGCTCGTCACGACCGAGATGGTGGCCGGTATGAAGGCCGGGTCGGTGGTCATCGATCTCGCCGCGGAAACCGGCGGAAACGTCGAAGGAGTGGTCGCGGGCGAGGACACCCTGGTCGCGACGCGTGCCGGTGACGGGTTTGTGACGCTGGTTGGAATGAAGGACGCCGCATCCGCAATGGCGACGGATGCCTCGCGTCTCTACGCGAAGAACGTCGCCAACCTGCTCGCGCTGATGATCAACGACGGAGCCGTCGGCCTGGACTTCGACGATGAAGTGATCGCGGGGGCGTGCCTCACCCACGCAGGGCGGGTGCGACATGCGCCGACGCTCGAGTCAATGAACGCTTTGGAAGGAGCCCGCTGATGGATCCCGTCACCCTCTTGACGCTTGTCGTACTGTCCGTCTTCGTCGGATTCGAGGTGGTGTCCAAGGTATCGAGCACGCTGCACACCCCGCTGATGTCCGGAGCCAACGCCATCCACGGCATCATCCTGATCGGCGCCATCATCGTGGCCGGCCAGGCCGACGACCCGTGGCTGCTCACCGTGGCGCTGATCGCGGTGGTACTGGCGACCGCAAACCTGGTCGGCGGCTTCGTCGTCACCGATCGAATGCTCCACATGTTCCGTGGTCGCCGGGCGACCCGCCCCGAAGTGAAGGAGGACGCCGCATGAGCATCCTGTCCCTCGAGTGGACCGCCCTGCTCTACCTGGCGGCCGCAGTCTGCTTCATCCTCGCCCTCAAAGGGCTGAGCTCACCCCGCACCGCCCGCCGCGGCAACCTGATCGGCGCCGGCGGTGCCCTCCTCGCAGTCGTGACGGTGTTCCTCTCGGTCAAGCTGGAGAACATCCCACTGATCCTGGTGGCCATCGCGGTGGGGTCGGCCATCGCCACCCCGATCGCCCGCCGGGTGCAGATGACGCAGATGCCACAGCTCGTGGCTTTGTTCAACGGCGTCGGCGGCGGCGCGGCGGCGCTGGTGGCCGTGCTCGAACTCGGCCACAACACCGACCCGTGGTTCCGGCTCGCCGTGGTGTTCACGATGCTCATCGGCGCCGTGTCCTTCGCGGGCTCCAGTGTGACGGTGGCCAAACTGCAGGAACTGATCACCACCCGCCCGGTGGTGTTCCCCGGGATGCGCTGGATCATGACGCTCGCGCTCGTTGCGGTCATCGTCGCCGGCGGTTTCGTCATCGCCAGCGGTTCCACCGGCTGGGCTATCGCACTCCTGGCGTTGGGACTCCTGGCCGGGCTGCTACTGGTGCTGCCCGTCGGCGGCGCCGACGTGCCCATCGTGATCTCGCTGCTGAACGCCTTCACCGGTCTCGCCGTCGCGGCATCCGGTCTCGTGCTCGGCAACGTGCTCCTGGTCGTGGCCGGAACCCTCGTCGGCGCCAGCGGTACCATTCTCACCCGGGCAATGGCGGCGGCAATGGGCCGCGGCGTGAGCGGCATCATGTTCGGCGCATTCCGCGGCGGCTCGACGGCGGGATCGACCGTGCAGAGCGATCGCCCGGTGCGCTCCTCGTCCGCGGAAGATGTCGCGGTGCTGCTGGGGTACGCCCAGCGTGTGGTCATTGTGCCCGGCTACGGGCTCGCGGTGGCGCAAGGCCAGCACACCATCGCCGAACTGGCCACGGCCCTCGAAGCACGCGGCATCGACGTGGCCTTCGCGATCCACCCGGTCGCCGGCCGGATGCCCGGACACATGAACGTGCTCCTTGCCGAGGCAAATGTGCCCTACGAGTCGCTGAAGGAGATGGCGGAGGCCAACCCCGAATTCAAGAACACGGACGTCACCCTGGTCGTCGGCGCGAACGACGTGGTCAACCCGGCCGCACAGACCTCCCCGGGCTCGCCCATCTACGGCATGCCGATCCTCGAAGTCGGACACGCGAACCAGGTGGTCTTCCTTAAGCGTTCGATGCGGCCCGGGTTCGCCGGAATCGAGAACGAGTTGCTCTTCGACGCGAAGACGACGTTGCTGTTCGGCGACGCGAAGGATTCCCTCGGGAAGGTCCTGGTGGCGGTGAACGCGCTTTAGCGTCGCCGGCGCTCGTGGCGTCGCGCGACGATCACAGCAGCGGTCTCGTCAGTCGCGCCACGACGGGAGCCCAACGATGTCCGTATGCATCGATGCGGCCATCCGATTCGAATTCGGACTCAAGGAGGAAGAGTCCGGGAAGCGCCGTCGTCGCTCCCAGCTCCGCCAGTACCGGCTTCAGAGTCAGCTCTGCGGCGAGAGCGTGATCCATCGCGCCCCCCACCATCACGGGGACGGCGACGACGTCTTGCATACCGGTCGCCCCCGCGAATTTGTCGAGGAAAGTCTTGAGCAGGCCGGTGTACGTCGCTTTGTAGGTGGGGGTGGCGATGACGGCGAGGTCAGAGCGGCCGACCGTGGCGACGGCCGCGGCGATGTCGTCGTCGCCCCATTCGAGCAGCGCAGGGCCGAGGTCGACCACCTCAATCACGCAGTCGGCCGGATTGCCGGACAACGCTTCGGCGACGCGTTCCGCCGCGGCGCGGGTGCGCGAATTCCGCTTGGGGTTTCCCACCACGACAGTTACGAACATGAGTTTCGCCTTCCCTGTTTTGCCAATCCCTTTAATAGATCAAGTATATTAATGATGGAATCCAGCAGTGACGTTGAGTAACGATGGGCAGGTCCGAGTGAACGCTGAGCACGAATCGGTTCGAACGGACGACGGACGGCGTCCCATCAAGGTTGCCGTCATCCACGACTATCTCGGCATCGCGGAGGCCTCCGCGGACTGGTCGGCTGTGAAGTCCCTCGCCGACGTGGACTTCTTTTCAGAGGCGTTCGCCGACGACGACGCGATCGCTCGGGCGCTGGTCGAGTATGACGTGATCAGCACGATGCGTGAACGGCTTCCGCTGACGGCATCTCTGATGGACCGGCTTCCGCGGCTGCGACTTTTCGTGGCCACGTCACAGTCAAACCGGGTGATCGACTTTGACGCCGCGGAGAAACGCGGGATAGAGATCGCCGCCACGGAGGACGGCGCATACGCCCGCGTGGCCACGGCGGAGCTGACGTGGGGACTCATTCTCGCGGCAACGCGCGGCATCGCGGCCGAGGACCGAGCGATCCGCGAGGGCCGGTGGCAGACCGGTGTCTTTCCGGCGCTCTACGGGCGGACGATCGGGATCGTCGGCCTCGGTGGGACTGGCCGCTACATCGCTCGTTTCGCACGTGAGTTCGGCATGCGGGTTCTGGCGTACAGTCCGCACCTTTCGAAGATGGCAGCCGTCGAGGGGGGCGCCGAACCGGTCGGACTGGACGAACTGCTCGAGCGCAGTGACGTTGTGACGATCCACATGGTCCTCTCCGAGTCCAGTCGGCACATCATCGATGCACGCCGAATCGCACTCATGAAGCCGTCGGCGGTCCTCGTCAACACGTCACGCGGTCCCCTCATCGACGAAGCGGCACTCATCCACGCTCTCCGCGATCGGCGAATCGCCGGCGCCGCTCTCGATGTCTTCGACGTTGAACCGCTCCCGGCCGGCCATCCGTTCACCGAATTGGACAATGTCGTCCTGAGCCCGCACAGCGGCGGATTCACCGAGGAGACCTACCGGGTGTGGCACCAGGGCAGTGCCGATGCGGTTCTCGCATTCCTTGAGCGGCGCGACATTCCGCTTCATCATCGTCGCCCGTGACTGCTGGCGCCAGCGAGGCGGTTGCGGTCGGCCATCAACTTGGAGTACTCCATGACAAATACCGTCGGGCTGGGACTTGAGGGTTTCACCTTCCCCGGACTGGACCCTTTTGAACTGGTCGATCTCGCGGCGCAAGCCGGATACACGCATGTCGGCATCCGGTTGATTGACCCCGCAACGAATACTCCGAGGCTCACACCGGGTGAGGCCCGGAATTTGCGCTCGCTCGCCCGGGAACGCGAGATCACACTGCACGGCGCCGACATCATCGATCTCGAAGGACCGCGTGTGATGTGGGAAGAGAGCCTCTCGACACTGGCGGCGTGCGGCATCACACGGCTCAGCTCGTTCTGCCGCGGTGCCGATATGAAAGTCGCAAGCCGGCACTTCCGCGATTTCGTCGCCCAGGGTCGAGAGTACGCTGTCACGCCATATGTGGAACCGGTGTCGTACTTCGGCGTGAATTCGATCGGTGTGGCCGCTGACCTCATCGCAGACGCGGGAGGCGGCGGGATCACGCTCGACACGCTGCACTTCGGCCGCGCCGGAGATGATCTCACCCTGCTCGCGGAAATCGCGCGAAGCATCCCATTCTGGGTGCAGGTGTGCGATGGTCCTGCGTTGGAGGAACTCGTCCCAGCCGGAGCCACTGTCCAGGAGCGGACTGCGTTGTTGCGTCACGAGAGTATTGCGTGTCGTTTGCTCCCCGGCGAGGGCGTCTGCGGTGTCACCGACGTCGTCCGGGCAGTCCGCGCGAACGCGCCTGGCTCTGACCTCGTGCTCATGGTCGAGGCTCCGAATCATGAGGGAGTCCGCGACGTCGGCCCACTCGCGTACGCCTCCGCCGGTCGCACGGCCGCGTCGAATGTCATCGCCCAATCCGGCTGCACGGAGGACCACGCATGAACGTCGCCCAGCCCAGCGCTCTGACCGGCCCCGTCGACGTCGGTGTCGGTCATGCACTCATAACCCTGGTCGCGCCGCGGCGAGGGCGCGAGCGAGACTACAACCGCTGGTATGAAGACGACCATTTCTGGGCGGGAGGGCTGTACTGCCCGTGGATCTTCGCGGGTCGCCGATGGACGGCGACTCGAGGGCTGACCGAGCTTCGGTACCCGGCGGTCACACCCGTGGTGGATGACGTAGCGGACGGGTCGTATCTCACCACCTATTGGATCGCTTCGGGCCGTCTGCGGGAGGCGACGGACTGGCTCGCCGCGATGAATGCCCGCCTGGGTGAGGAAGGGCGCATCTTCACGGATCGAGACCACGTCTACACGTCATTCACCGATCATGTGGGGACGGTGTATCGCGACTCTGGCGTGCCACGAGACGTCTTCAGCCTCATGGACCCCGCACCCGGGCTCGTTCTCGGGCTGGTGGACGCCGAGAGCGCCGATGACCGACCACGGCTGGAGCGCTGGCTCCTCGACGATTATCTTCCCGCGGCCGTGGTCCCGGGCGGCCACTCAACGTCTGCCATGGTCTTTCGCACCAACCCGCCGGATCCTCGGCTGCGACCCGACGTGCTCGACCGGCTGGCGCGAGTGGCAGGAAACGGGGGTCGCCTCACCATCCTTTGGTTCCTGGACCGTGATCCGGCGACGCAGTGGACAGCGACGTTTGCGCGGGTCGGCGAAGAGATTGCCGTCGGTGGGGGCGAGTTGACGCTACTCGCCCCCTTTATCCCGAGCATGATGGGGACCGACGCGTACGCTGACGTCATCCGTCCCCAGGGCGGATGACGCCAGTCGCCTCCTTCGTCAGGCCAGCGTTCCTGCCAACTCTTCCAACTGTGCGAGCCATTCGGAGGCGTTCGTTATCGACGTGTCGAAGTTGGTGTCGATGATCACTCCCTCGATCCCGTGACGCCGTGCATCAGCGATGACCTCGCCGATGCCGTCGACACCGAGCTTGACGCCAGCTGTCGATTCTGTGGCGGTTCGATACACCATGCGCACGGGCGGTCGACCTTCAGGTCGCCAGGAATTGATCCGCTCGAGCGTAGCCATCGCATCATCGAGGGAGGTGGCTGGACCGCCTGGATTCCAGAGGTCGAAGTCGCGCGCGGTGCGCCGCAGCCCGGCCTCCGACCACATGCCGGCCATCAGCGGGATCGGCTGCGGTGGTTTCGGTCGCATGATTCCGTCAGGGATATCGAACGTGGGGGACTCGTGCCGGATCGGATCTTCATCCCAGCATGCGCGCAGGGCAGGGATGAAGTCGTCGAGCCGCTTCCCGCGCGTGGAGGGGTCCACACCGGCGGCGATGTGCTCCTCGCGCGACCATCCCACTCCGAACCCCGCGATGAACCGCCCCCCGGACAGTTGGGCAAGGGTCGCGAGCCGGTTGGCGAGCGGTGCCGGGTGGTGATAACCGGCGACCAGGATGCTGGTGCCGATGCCGATGCCGGGCGCCCACGCCGCTATGGCTGCAAGGGTCTCGAGCGGCGAGTACACCGACTCGTACACGGACCGCTGGGTTCCGCCCGAGCGCTGGGGATAGGCCGAGAGCGAATCGGTCGCGAAGAGGAAATGCTCCTGGACCCACAGGGAGTCGAATCCCAACTCCTGGCTACGAATGCTGTAGTCGCGTATGAGCCCAACGTCCACGAGGGCGCCGAGTTGCGGCACGGCCAGCCCCACGAACGTCACGTCGCACACTCCGTCGTTGATCGGTACATGAGCGCATGGCCCCTTCTGTTCGTTGGTTCCTGACGCCCGCGTCGGGCGTGTTCACTTCGAGTCGTGTCGCTCATCGAGTCGAGACCGCGTGCGCGAGCGCCTCGATGCGAGACTGCAGTGTCGTCGAGATGGCATCCTGCTGTTCGGAACTCATGTCACCGTCACGGATGGACTGCCAGAGCACGATTGTGCGGTCGGGGCCGTTGTGGCCAAGCCGGATGTCGACCGTCGACAGAGCGCCAGCCTCGGTCTGCACTGAGTAGCGGAGATGCCACTCGTCGGCGTCCCTGTCCTCGAGTGTTTCTGCGATGCGTGCGCCACCCTGCGCCGTGATTGTGCGTGTCATGCCGATTCCGTCACCGGCAATTTCCGCGCTGGCCACGAATGGGTTCCACGCCGCTACCCCACCGAAATCTCCCACGACGGCCCAGACCGCTGACGGGGACGCCTCGATCTCACCACTCACTTCGACTATTGTCACTGTAATCCTCGCTATCATTTTAAGACTAGTTGTATTCTGCCTCTGAGGGGAGCAGGACTCAATGTCTTCTCATCGAAACGGAGAGATCAATTCATGAAATTCGCAAGCGAACTGTTGCAGATCCCCGGCCCGGCAGACGTCACAGACACGGTCATCAGCCGGGCCACGCTCCTCGACGCGTTGGGCTTCGACATCGGGATGGTTGGGCATCACCGTTTCGCGCGGGGCAACCCCTCTGCCGTCTTCACCCTGCTGGCTGCGGTCGCCGCGCGTACCGAGCGGATCATGCTCGGCCCCGGGGTGCTGGTCCTCCCGGCCTACCATCCGCTCGATATCGCGGAACAGGTCGCCACTTTGGACCAGGTGTCACATGGCCGCGCGTTCGTCGGTGTCGGAGCGGGATACCGGGCCCCGGAACTGGCCGCGACCGGACGCAATCCCGACGATCGCGGCTCGCTCATGACTGAGGCACTCGAGGTGCTTGAGGCGGTCTGGAGCAACGAGTCTGCGAGCTATCACGGACAACACTTCCAGTTCGACGACGTGACCATTGAGCCACGCCCGGTGCAGCAGCCTCACCCGCTCGTGATCGTCGGGACGAAGGCCAAGGTCGGAGCACGACGTGCCGGCCGCCTCGCCGACGGCATCCTCGGGGGTCTGGTGCAGACGGTCGACGAATTTCGGCCGACGATCGAGCTGTACTCCGAGACGGCGCGGGCAAACGATCGTACCGCGCGCCTGTGGTTGCAGCGCAGCGTGTGCATCGCGGACTCCCGAGCCGAACTCGAAGACAGCTGGCTTCCGGGCTTCCTGGATAACCGCCGTGGGAAACTCCTGCTTGGGCCTAACCTGGCATCGTCAGCAGTCGACCACGCCATCCTCGCCGGGCGCACTCCGAGTCTGGAAGAGGCGGCAGGGGGGTGCGCGATCATCGGAACCGCGGACCAGGTGATCGAGCAGATTCGTGAGCTCCAGCAGCAGGTCGAGGTTGACGCGCTGGTCGTGAACCACCACTGGTCCACGGGTGACAATCCTCGGATCGAGCACCAACTCCGGCGATTCGCTGACGAGGTATTACCCGCCTTCCAACCGGTTGCTTCGGCGGCGGGCCCGCGGTGACAAACCGCACGGTTCGAAAATCATCAATGGCGCGCCAATTCATGCTTTCGGGCGTATTGTGGCGATAATGACAGGGATGGAAAAGATGCTCGTGGATCGAGCACGACCGAAGAGCTCTCACCCGAGCAATTCTTCGGCTGCTGTGCGCACCTGCCGGCAGCCACGCCCCCGTTCCAAAGGAGCAATGCGATGACCACCCTGAGCGATCGAGTACCTACCAGGGGAAACGGCATTCAGCAGGTGAGAGTCGCGGAGACGGTGGCCACCGAATTGCGCCGACGCATCCTGCGCGGTGACTTCCCGGATGGGGCGCTGCCCAAGCAGGACCAATTGCGTGAAGAGTACGGTATCAGCCACCCATCACTGCGAGAAGCCTTGCGCATTCTCGAGACGGAAGGTCTGGTGGTGGTCCGTCGCGGCAACGTGGGTGGCGCGATGGTGCAGCAACCCGGTGAGGCTCGGTTCGGTTACACGCTTGGCCTGGCCCTGCAGTCGTCTGGCACACACGTCCAGGAGTTGGCGACGGCGGTTGCAACATTGGAGCCTGTTTGCGCGCGGTTGTGCGCCGAGAATCCCAAGCGGTCCAAGGACATAGTGCCGCGGCTCCGCGCGATCCTCGACACCACGAGGGACGAAGGAGAAACCAGCGAAGGTGTCCCGTTCACTCGGTCGGCCCGCAGTTTCCACTCGGCGGTTGTCGATCTGTGCGGCAACGAGCCGACGAAGATGATCGTCGGCGGTCTCGTCGCGCTGTGGGACGCCCAGGAAGAGGCGTGGGCGCAACACCTCACCGCCGAAGGCCAGTATCCCGGCCACGACCGCCGCGTCGCGACGATTGACGCTCACAGCCAGCTACTCGACCTCATTGAGGCGGGCGACGGCCCGGGCGCCGAGGACTTCTCACGCCGCCACATCCGTTCGACCCAGAAGGTGGTCCTGTCGCGGATCGAGGATCGCGTCATCCAAGCGTCTTCGGTGCGCGCGAACATACTCGGCTCGTAGCCGGGCGCCAGGGGGCATTCGACGTATGAACAGCGGACGACCGATTCCACGGCGCCCAGAGGTGATTGACGCCTGGATTCAGCCGTGGACGAAGGAGATCGTAGACGGGCTCCCGTGGCGCACTGCAAACGTGTTCAAGCGGTACGGCGAGTCCCGCGCCATGCACGGGATTCCGCTCGAAGTGATGATGGAAGAGCTGGATGCGTCGCCTGTCGACTTGGCGCTGATTTCCGGCGGCCCGGTCATGCCGAACTCGATCGTCCTGGAATGCCTTGAACGGTGGCCCGACCGACTCATCGGAGTCGTGGCGGTAGACCCCACCGACGGCATCATGAAAGCTGTTCGCGAGCTTGAGGCGCTGGCTCGGGACTACCCGATCTGCGCGATGAAACTCGAGCCGTTCTATCACTGGGCCGATCCAACGCACCGGTGGTTCTATCCGCTCTACGCCAAGTGCGAGGAACTCGGCCTGGCAGTACAGACGCAGGTCGGCGGCACCGGCCCGTACTACCCCTCGCGCTCGGGCCAGCCGCTCCACATCGACGACGTCGCACTGGATTTCCCGGATCTCTCGATCGTGTGTGGACACGTCGGAACTCCGTGGGCTGAAGAGATGATGCACGTCGCGTGGAAGCACGAGAACGTCTTCATTGACACGTCGGCACGGCTGCCGAAGCATTTCGAGCCGAGCTTCGTGAAATTCCTTTCTCGATACGGGCAGGACCGGTGCATCTACGCGAGCGACTGGCCACTGCTAGACATGGATCGGCCGCTGGTTCAGGTCGACGACCTGAACCTGACCGAAGACGTCAGGCGCAAGTTCCTCGCGGAAAACGCCATTCGGGCCTTCCGGTTGGAACGGTTCATCGCGGAAGACCCCGCCTGATTCGACGGCCGGCGGTCCCGAAACAGGACTCCGGGCAACGTGGCCCGGGAGCGAAGCCGGCTCGGTGGGTGCCGGGCGGGCTCCGAGCGGGGGCGCCACATTGACGGAGCAAACCGCACTCGCTATCATTGAAATATCATATTCAGTTTTGATATATCAAATTCGGAGAGACAATGAAGTTCTCGCGCAATCGACCAACTCCCCGCATCGCAATCATTGGCGGTGGCTTCGGCGGCATTGGCATCAGCGTTCTGCTCAAGAAGGCAGGAATTGACTCATTCGAGGTCTTCGAGAAATCAGCCAACATCGGTGGGGTCTGGTGGGACAACCGCTATCCCGGCGCGGAGGTCGATACGCCCTCGGTGATGTACTCGTATTCGTTCGAGCCGTACCGCTGGAGCCGGACCCACGTCCGGCAGGCCGAACTCCTCGAATACATGGAGTTCGTCGCCGAGAAGCATGACATTGTGCGCCATGTGCACACCCACACAACGGTTGTGCGCGCTGACTGGAGCGATAAGGCCCAGCAGTACACCGTGGCATTCGGCGATGGGTCAAGGCGCGCCTTCGACATCGTGATCAGCGCGGTCGGTCTGCTGTCCGACCCCCGCTACCCCACCTGGCCGGGTCTTGATGCCTTCAAGGGCGAGAAGTTCCATACTTCGCGCTGGGACCAGTCGATCGACCTGGCCGGAAAGCGCGTAGCCGTGGTTGGCACGGGGTCAACCGCAGTGCAGATCGTGCCCAACATCGCGCCGATCGCCGATAAGGTGACGCTTTTCCAGCGGGAGCCGGGGTGGGTCCTCCCAAAGGGCGCACAAACCTTCGGGCCCGCTGAGCGCGAAGCCCTGAACGATCCGATCGCGCAGAAACTCGTTCGCTGGGGAATGCTCGTCCAGCGCGAGAAGTTCCAGTTCCGGAACGCGGCATGGCGCCCGGGTACACCGCAGAATGTCGCTTCCGAGAAAGCGGCCCGCGCTTACATCGCGAACGTGTTCGCAGATCGACCCGACCTCGCCGCACTCGTGACCCCCGGCTACCCCTTCGGTGGCAAGCGTCCGATTCTGACCGACGACTTCTACCCGTCTCTTCTTCGCGAGAATGTCGAACTCGTCCCCCATGCGGTGGACTCCGTCACGCCGGACGGTCTGGTCGACATGAGCGGCACGCACCACGAAATCGACGTGCTGGTCATGTCGACGGGGTTCAAGTCATCCTTCGCCTCGACCTTCAACGTCACCGGGAGCAACGGAATCGACCTCCATTCCACGTGGGCCGGCGACGACAAGGCGTTCCTCGGGATCATGGTTCCGTCGTTCCCCAACTTCTTCATGCTGTATGGTCCGAACACCAACGGCGGCGCAATCGTGACGCACCTCGAGGAACAATGCCGCTACGTTGTCGCTGCCATCAAGCACCAGATACGGCATCGCTACTCTGCGCTCTCTGTCGACGAGTCCATCTCTGAGGCGTACAACGTCATCCTCCAGGATCGGCTCAAGGGCACCTCCTTCGACGGTGCGAACAACTACTACACGAGCCCCAGTGGAAGGATTATCACACAATGGTCGGACGGCGCGATCGTCTACGGTCTTGCGACCCGTTTACTGCGCCGTGTCGCATGGCGCGGCAAGCGGGTAGTCCGGTCATCCGTGCGGCCCCCCGTCGTGATTCCAGTCGACCTTGCAGCCGCACCAATACCGATCGACAACGAACTCGAAGACATCCTGCTAGCGAACGAGGTTTGATGATGAATTCCGGAATCCAATTCGCGAAGAATGTGACTGCCACGGGCCTCGGAGTGGCGGCGGTGTACGGAGCCGCACTGGTCGCGCTGCGCGCCCGTCGGGCGTGGAAAAACATGAAGATCATCCAGTCGGTCGACACCGGCTCCGTCTGGACCACCGAGTAAGCGCCTGCGCCTGAACCCGGCGAAACGAGGACCTTCGGTTCGGATAGCTCATGACACAGATCCGAGCCGAAGGTCCTCGGGTTAGCGCGTGAGGGAAATCCTGATCTCCATATCGTCGAACGGAGTACCGGCAGCATAGGTATCGTCGAACAGTTCCTCAGCCCCGGGGGCAAGACGGCTCGCGAGCACAAGCGTCGCCACTGAATCGTTCGCCCAGGAGTCGGAGACCCGCACTTCTGCCAGGTCTCGCCTGCCGCCGGCGAAACCGGTCTGCACCATTCCCGTTCCTGCGGTCAGCACGATCGTCAGCTCTCCGAGCCGGAAGTCGATCATGCCTGCGTGGCCACGGAATCGCACGCCACCGGAGAGAGCGATCTCGGCGTCGAGGGCATCCAGGTCGAAGACTGTCACCGTGTCCACCGGGAAGTAGAGCCGACCGTCCGGCAGGGACCCGCCACCGCCGTCGAGTATCTCATCCCCGTGTGCAACGCGCAGCACATAACGACGAAAGCTCCCGCGAACTCCCCACGCGAGGCCCTCGGTTTCCACGGACTGCACTACCTCAGGCACGCCACTGGCCCTTCGGTCGTCGCGTCCGGAGTCCTGTTTCAGTCGACTTCCACGAGTCGAAGTGCGTTGACCGGACAGCCGCTCACGGCGCTGCGCACGGATTCCAGCGCGCCCTCCGGCACGGCCGTCAACTCGTCCACCTCGAGCTCACCGTCGTCGTTGAGCACGAAAATATCCGGCGCCAGGCCTTCACAGATACCGAGACTGACGCACTTGTCTCGATCTACGACGATCTTCATTCAGTGACCTCCCACGCGTACGGGCGAGCTGCGCTGCTGCCACGACCGTGTGGAAGCGAACCCGATGTTTCCCAATCATAACAAACATAATGATATTGCCTGAAAGTGGCGTGAGGAACCGCCGGAGGTTCTGCGCGGTCGGCCTCAGGTAAGGCGCTGGGCAACACCGGTATCGGCGGCGCGACGCAAGGCCTCGAGCATCTGCTTCCGTGTGACGGCGTCATCGAAAGTCGGGGCGAGTCGCGTACCGTGGCGCAGATCGCTCTCGGCGAAGAGAAGTGCTTCGGCTACCGTCGCGGCGACGTACGGCAGTGAGGGGTCGGCGCGAACGTACGAGGGGGGGATCGGGAGCTCGTGCAGGGTGCTCTCTCCTGTCGTGGCCCCGTATATCGTCATGGGGCTCAACTGCAGACTCGACTGGGCCGTCACGACGATGGTGCCCTCGGTGCCGTTGATCTCCCAGTGCAGGGTTGTTCCCGCGGTTCGCCCACCCCGGTAGTGCGCCGAAATCATCACTCCGTCTGCGAGTTCGCCTGAAACGAGCAGCTGGTCCGGCGTCGTCTTCTCCACCGTGTCGTCGGTTCCCTCAAGGCGCACGATCGGGCGTTGGATTGCGGTCATCGCCGAGATCGCGGTGAATTCGCCGAGGACATTGCAGATGCCGTCGAGGTTGTGTCCGAACGGAATCGTCATCATCGTGCCGCCGAGCGAATCGTCCTGCAGATAGGCGTTGCCCGGATCGACGACGTCGCCCCACGGTCCGGCGGCGCCGACCAGCGTCGTGGAGAGCACCCGACCGACATAACCATGACGCACGAGGTCGCGGATGTAGCGCAGGCCGGGTGTAGACCGAGCCTGCAGGCCCGTCATGGCCGGGACTCCGGCGGTCGCGAACGCGTCTCGCAGCTGTGTGGTTTGCTGCAAATCGGAGCCCGAGGGCCACTCGCTGTAGACGGGCTTTCCTGCTCGTGCGATTTTCTGCAGGATTTCGTGGTGGTGCTCCACACGCACCGCGACGACCACGAGGTCGACAGCATCAGAGGCGATCAACGCGTCCGGGTTGTCGTACGCCTCTGGCACGCCGAATTCGTCGGCGGTCGCCTGAGCGGACTCCTGCCGGGTGGTGCTGACCGCAGTCAGCTGAAGTCCCGGTATCGATGCGATGGCGGGCAGGTGCGCGAGTCTGCCCCACCCCGTTCCGGAGGCGCCGATGAGACCGACGCGGATTGGGCTGTCAGCGGCGAATGCGGGCAGTGGCATGGGAGGACTCTTTCTCAACGTGTCAGCCACGCGCTTGTGTATGAAACCCGGGAGAGGCCGCCGTCGATGAAGAACTCGGATGCCGTGATGTAGCTGCTCTCATCAGAGGCAAGAAAGACGACGAGGCTCCCGAAGTCCTCCGGTCGGCCGAATCGCCCGAGCGGCACTGTCTCCCGCATCTGCTGGATGTGCGGCAATCGCGCGACCTCCGGGTCCTCAAGGATGGCGGTCGCGTGAGGTCCGGGATGAACCGAGTTCGCCCTGATCTCGTAGCCCTTGAGCGCCACGTGCACTGCAGTGGTCTTGGTCAGGTTGGCCAGGGCGGCCTTGCTGGCCGCGTAGTAGGTGGTCGTCGGCACGATCATCTCGGTCGAGTTCGACGACACATTGATGATTGAACCGGATCCGCGCGCGATCAACGCGGGCAGCACAGCCTGCATTCCGAGGAATGGCCCATACAGGTTGACGTCCATGACGCGCTTGAACTCGTCCAGTGTCGCGTCCTCGATCGTTCGGGGGAGGGCGATGCCGGCGTTGTTGACGAGCACGTCGATGCCGCCGTACGCTTCGACGCTCTCGTCGACGACCTGCGCCCACGCACCCGCGTCCCTTACGTCAAGCGGCGCGAAACGGGCGGTGCCGCCGCCGATAGCAATCTCCTCGACTTTCGCACGCCCCGCGTCAGCGAGTATGTCCGCAACGACGACGCTCGCCCCCTCCGAGGCCAAAGCGGATGCGGCGGCGCCGCCGAGTCCGCGAGCGCCGCCGGTGACGATGGCGACTTTGCCGCTCATTCGGTGCATCTGGAGATCACCTCTCTGGTTCGCGCTGGTGTGCGAGGGGTCAGTGGATTGATTCGGGCATCGGGAGTCCGTAGTGGCCACGGAGCGTCGTGGCGTCGTAGGCGCTGCGAAACAACCCGCGGCGCCGCAGGATCGGAACGACGTGGTCGACGAAGTCTTCCAGTCCGTCCGGGAAAGTCGCCGGCATGACGTTGAACCCATCGGAAGCTCCGGTGGTGAACCATGTCTCGATGACGTCCGCGATCTGTTCCGGCGTGCCGATGAGTTTCTGGTGGCCGCGGCTCCCATTGAGGCGAATGAGCAACTCGCGAACCGTCAGACTTTCACGACGCGCCATTTCGATGGTGATCTCGTATCGGCTGCGTCCGTCGACGATCTCTTCTGGGCGGCGGATGTGTTCAGGGAGCGGACGGTCGAGGTCGAGGTCTTTGATGGGTACACCGGTCTGATCCGCGAGCTGGGCATGGGCGTGGTCCAGGACGATCAGTTCGTCGAGCTGGCGTGCCTTCGCTTGTGCTTCGGCTTCGGTTCCGCCGATGACCGTCACGATCCCCGGCAGGATTATCACGTGCTCAGGGTTGCGGCCATTGGCTGCCGCCTGGGACTTGAGGTCAGCGTAAAACGCGCGTCCTTCCTCGATCGTGCCCTGGGCTGTGAACACGGCCTCGGCGTACTTCGCCGCAAATGCGATGCCGGGACCGGACGACCCGGCCTGGACGATGATCGGTCGTCCCTGGGGTGTCGGGGGGAGAAGGGCGGGGCCCTGCACGGAGTAGTACGTGCCCGCGTGGTCGATTCGATGCACCTTGGTCGGGTCTGCATAGATGCCGCGCGCCTTGTCCACGACGAGCGCGTCATCCTCCCAGCTGTCCCAGAGTTTGAGCACGACGTCGATGAATTCATCGGCGCGCGCGTACCGTTCCTCCGGTGTGGGGAAATCCGTGACGCCGAAGTTGGGGCCGATCTCCTTCGCGATGCTCGTCACCACGTTCCAACCGACCCGCCCACCGCTGACGATGTCCACGGAGGCGAACCGCCGCGCGAGATTGAACGGGTCGTCAAACGTCGTGGAGGCTGTGGCGATTAACCCGATCCGCTCGGTGGCGGCAGCGAGGGCAGTCAATTTCACAACCGGATCGAGCATCTCCCCTGGTCGTCGGCTCGGGCTCGAGATCAACCCCTGGATGTCGGCGAAGAAGATCGAGTCGAGCGTGCCGCGCTCGGCGATTCGTGCGAGGTTCTTGTAGTGCTCGATGTCGAGGTTCCAGTTCGGAACCGCCTCGGGGAGACGCCAAGCGGCCTCGTGATGCCCCACGGCGTTGATGAAGGTATTGAGGTGCAGTTGTCTGTTCACTGGGGGGCTCCCGTGTAGTGCGCCATGGCTGGCTCGATCGTCTGGTGGTCTTGTTCGCCGCGTTGTGTATCCGGCGGTGTCAGTTCGAGCCCCTCGAGGTTGTCGGCTGCACGCCATCGTGCCAGCACCGCGAAGAACTCGATCGGCCCGCCTGGGTAGCGTCCCGCGACGAATCGGTTCTCATCGTCCGGCTTGCCTTCGCCGTTCGTGTAGCTCGGTGTGCACTCGCGGAGGAACTTCAGCTGGGACAAAGAACGGCCCTCGCGGATCGTCCGCACCCATTCGTCCTCTGCCTCCTGGGAGGTCTCGACAACGCGGATGCCGCGCTCTCGAACAGTGCCGAGCAGGTATCCGATGTGGGAGGCCTGCTCGTTCAGCGTATGTGTGAAGTTCGGCGAATACCCCGTCTGCGTGAAACCCAGGAAGAAGCAATTTGGGAATCCGCGACCGTGGAGGCCGTGGAATGTCCGCATCCCGTCGGCCCACCGCTCTGAGAGTCGAGCTCCGCCGCGCCCGACCAGATCGAAGCTCCGTGAATGTGTATACGCGGTCCCCACGTCGAACCCGGTCGCGAAGACCAGGACGTCGAGCTCGTGGAGCTCACCGTTGACGATGACGCCTTCCGGCGTGACTTGCTCGACCCCGCGGCCGCCCGTGTCGATGAGCCTCACGTTGGGCCGGTTGTACGCGGGGAGGTAGTCGTCATTGAACGTGGGACGTTTGCAGTTGAACCGGTAATAGGGTTTCAGGGCTTCCGCCGTATCGGGGTCCCGTACCGACTCGTCGACGCGTGAGCGGATCCGCTCCATGATCGCGAAATCGACGAGTTCGTTGGCGGCGAACGGATCCGCCTTCCCCGCCGAGGCGGCGTTCAGCTCCATCATGGTGCGGGTCCATGAGTCGCCGACAAGGTCATCGTCGACGGCGACACCGGTGACGCACGCGGTGAAATTCGCGGACCGATGCTGTTGCCAGCCCGGCTCGAGCGTGGAGGCCCATGCCGACTCAGTCGGCCTGTTGTCACGAACGGAGATGGTGGCGGGCGTGCGCTGGAATACGAGCAACTCTTCGACGTGCGCGGCGAGGTTGGGGATCACCTGCACTCCCGTGGCACCAGTGCCGATGACGCCGACGCGCTTGCCTTTCAGGCCCGAGAGGTCCTTGCCGGCATACTCGCCATCCCAGCGGCTGGTGTGGAACATCTGGCCGGCGAAGCTGAGAATCCCAGGCACGGCCGGCAGCCGGGGTTTGTGTTGATCCCCGGTGGACAGGATGAGGTACTGCGAGCGAATCTGGTCTCCGCGGTCCGTCGACACGATCCACTCGGCCTGGTTTTCATTCCAGGCCATCTCGGTGGCCGTCGTCTGGAAGAGGGCGCTGTCATACAAGCCGTAGTACCGACCGACCGACCGGAGGTGGTCCAGAATCTCGGGCTGGTGAGCATACTTCTCACTTGGGACGTATCCCAGTTCCTCCAGCAGCGGCAGATAGATATATGACTCCGTGTCGCACTGTGCGCCCGGGTATCGGTTCCAGTACCAGGTGCCGCCGAAGTCGGCCCCCTTCTCAATCACACGGATCTTTTCGTAGCCGGCCTCCCGTAGTCGTGCCGCGGCGAGGAGTCCGCCGATGCCGCCCCCCACCACGACAGCGTCGACGGCCTCTGTGATGGGGTCCCGAGTGAAGGCCGGATCGGCGTAGTGGTCTCGCTGGAAGTCCGCGTACACGCCGTCAGCGTCGATGAACTGCCCGCTACCCTCGCTGCGAACTCGCTTCGCGCGCTCGCGGCGGTAGGTGTCGCGGGCTGCGTCGAGGGCATCAGCCCTCGCCTGGTCGTCAACCATTGTTCCTCGATTCTGCGGTGGTGGACATCGACGTTGACGCCCCATCTGCTGTCTGGGTTGCTGCCCCGGAAGCGATGAAACCCTCGATGTCAGCGATGCCGAGCGCAGCGAGGACCTCACGCGTGTGTGCGCCCGGTAGCGGGGAACTGCCTGGAGGCGGCGGAACCAAGTTGTAGGCGGGGAACCGCGGCGCGACGCCCGGCTGGATCGCGCCGTCGGTCTCGATGAGTGTGCCACGTTCGCGCACGTGGGGATCGGTCGGTGCTTCCCTCAGTGAGAGCACGGGGGAGACGCACGCATCGGTCCCCGCGTACGTTTCGATCCACTCGGCCTGGGTTCGCTGAATGATTCGCTCTGCGATCCGCGTGCGCATATCAGCCCAGCCCGCCTTGTCGTTTTGTGAAGACAACGCAATGTCGACTCCGAGCCCCGATACGAAGGCGGCGAAGAACTTCGGTTCGATGGCGCCCACTGCGACATGCTTGTCGTCCGCCGTGCGGTAGACGGCGTAGAAGGGCGTTCCCCCATCAAGCAGGTTCGACCTTCGGCGGTCTTCCCAGCGCTCCGCATTCAGCAAGGAGTAGATGATGGTGGCCAGGCTCGCCGCACCATCGACCATCGCGGCGTCGACGACCTGACCCACTCCGGTCGTGGTCGCTTCGTGTAGCGCCGCCAGGACGCCGATGGTGAGGAACGCCCCACCGCCGCCGAAGTCACCCACCAGGTTCAGAGGGATCACGGGATCTTCGTCACCGATCGCGTGCAACGTTCCCGTTACCGCAACGTAAGCGATGTCGTGACCCGCCGCCAGCTTGTACGGGCCGTCCTGTCCCCAACCGGTCATACGTCCATAGACGAGTCTCGGATTAACGCTGAGCGCGTGGTCCGGGCCGAACCCGAGCCGCTCCATGACTCCGGGACGAAAACCCTCGATGAGGATGTCGCTGTTCCTGATCAGCTCAGTGACCACGGCTTTCGAGGATTCATGGCGCAGGTCCAGGGCGATGGAGCGCTTTCCGCGGTTGACCAGGTTGACTCGAGGATCCATCGTGATCTCGTCCCCGGTCGGAGGTCGATCGACTCGGATGACGTCAGCCCCGAGATCACTGAGGATCATTGCCGCGTATGGCGACGGTGCCAGGCCCGCGAACTCGAGTACCCGGACACCGTCGAGCGGTCCCTTCCTGTTTTGCGTCACTGCGTTGTGCCCGACCTTTCCTTCATTGCGACCCGAGGGTCGTCCGGTTTTCAGCCTCGCTGTTGAAGCCCGAGCCGTTCGCGGAGCGTCCCTTGTCGTGCGGGATCGTCTGCGATGAGCCCGCGTCTACGCAGTTCAGGCATGACGAGCCGGCCGAAGTCCTCAAAGGAGCCCGGCATGTCCGTCGACATGATTGCAAAGCCATCGCAACCGTAACCCTGGAACCATTCCTCCAAGCCATCTGCCACCTGTATCGGGTCCCCGACGAAGCGTGCGCCGCCCTGCTTGCGACGTGACTCGATGACGTCGTTGAGGGTCGCATCCTCGCCGAATTTGAGCCGGGCGCCCTTGACGTAACCCTGGAGGGAGCCCTTCGTGCCGGTGAATGTCTCCAGCAATTCGTCGGTGAGCGGCTCGTCCATGGGGAGCTTTGAAAAGTCGAAGTTTGCCTGCTCGGACAGCGTGACCAGCTGCTCACCCGGCTCGAACAGTGAATCGAAGTAGGCCTCCTTCGCCTTCGCGATCTCCTCGGTCTCTCCGACGATCGGTAGCACCGCGGGGAGGATCTTGACGGTTCCGGACGGGCGCGCGTCGGCGGTGAATTGTGCTTGCAGTCCGGCGTAGTAGTCGCGCGCGGTTGCGAGGCTGTGCTGGCTGGTGAAGACGATGTCGGCCCAGCGCGCGGCGAACTGCTGTCCGCGCCCGGACTGCCCGGCTTGAAGGAGGGTCGGCCAGCCTTGTGGAGCGCGCGGCACCGTCAGCGGGCCCCGCGAGGAGAGGTACTCGCCCTCATAGTTGATCTGGTGCACGGAGTCGGGTTTGGCGAACCGTCCAGTGAGCCGGTCCATCTCCAGCGCATCCTTGTCCCACGACTCCCACAGTTGCGTCACGATCTCGACGAACTCGTCGGCGCGGTCGTAGCGCTGGTCGGGATTCAGGTAATCGGTACCGAAGTTCGCCGCCTCGTCTTCGTTCAACGACGTCACGATGTTCCACACCGCCCGTCCGTTCGACAGGTGGTCGAGTGTCGCGAACTTGCGAGCGACGTGGAACGGAGACGTGTAGGTCGTGGAATAAGTGCCGCCGAGCCCGATTCGCTCGGTATGCCCGGACAACAGCCCGAGGATGGTGATCAGATCGAGCTTGATGGCGCGAGAGCCTCGATCAACTGTCTCTTGGATCGAACCCTGGTACGCGGCCGGCATCGCGAGTCGGTCGTCGAAGAACATGAGGTCGAAGCCGGTTCGCTCGAGCTCCTGCGCGAGGTTGATGTAGAACTTGGCATCCAGGATGCCGCGATCGGCTCGTTTGTGCATCCAGGAGGTCAGGCCACCCTTCGTCACGGATGCGGAGACGAATGCGGTGAAGAGCATGTGATCTGTGCGGGACACGGTACCTCCTTGGAGGATGCGCCATGAGTGGCGACGTTGCTACGAGATGTGGACTATGGTTGCGAGTTACATTACCTGATTGAATGATTTCAAACATTACAACTAAAGGGGGAATGGTTGTGAATTATGCATGAAACTCTGAGCTTCGAGGATCGGTTTGAGATCACGCAGGTGCTGGCCAGGTACGGCCACGTGATGGATGGGCGTGATTTCGCCGGACTGGCAGGGGTGTTCGTCGAGGATGCCTCATTCGACGTGACGAGCGTGGGCGGGCCGGTCTACTGCGGTTTGTCCCAACTGGAGGGGTTTCTCGCACTCGGGGAGGCGGTCCATCCGCCGTTCCACATCCTCGCGAACGCCTGGGTGTTCCAGGACGGGGAGGCAGTCAAGTCCATGAGTAAGTGGCTGACGATCGATCAAGCCACCGGACTGCCGCGAAGCGGGGACTACATCGACACCTGGCAGAAGACCAGCAATGGGTGGCGTATCGCGGCGCGAACCGCACGCGTGCGCTGGGCTGGTGGCTCATGGAGCGACGGCTACGGGGCGTAAGTAGGACCCCGCTTCAGTCACGTGACAGATGTTCATTGACTGCTGTCCAACCCCGGGTTAGTCTTTGGCCAGCCTTTTCTTATAAGTCGTACAAGGATGTATAACTTGCTTCGCAACCTCTCACCAGCCGCTGCAGCCCAAGTCGCCTCGGTCGGCCTCACTCTCAGGCGGGCGGCGACCCACCGTGTCTGCGCCCGTGTGCCTCGCCTGTCTCTCTGACTATTTCGATCCATCCACCACGAGGAGGTTCTTTCAATGACGACAAGAAACGGACGGAACAAGCGATGACCTACACAATCGGCGTCGACATCGGCGGCACATTCAGCGACTGCGTTGCGGTCGATGACCAGGGGCGCGTATTCAACGGAAAGGCGCTGTCGACGCACGCCACAAACCCTGTCGAGGGCGTCCTCGACGGTTTGACCCGCCTCGCTGAAGAGGCTGGCGAGACACTGGAGTCGCTGCTGGCTGCCACGAGTGAGTTCAGCCACGGCACGACCATCGGCACGAACCTGATGGTGGAGCGTAAGGGTGCGCGCGTCGGCCTTGTCGCGACCAAGGGCCATGGCGATGCGCTCCAGATCATGCGTGGACGTGGTCGCACCGCGGGTGTTGCCGCCGATCTCCTCCTCAACGTGCGCGAGACCGACAAGCCGGCTCCGCTCGTGCCGCACCGTGATGTGGTCGAGGTCGCGGAGCGGGTGCTGGCCGACGGCAGCGTGCTTGCCCCACTGGACGATGACGCTGCGCGGGAGATCCTCCGCCCGCTGCTGGAGAACGTCGACGCGGTCTCGATCTCGCTGATCTGGGCGTTTCGGAACCCGGTGCACGAGCAGCGGCTGCGTGAACTGGTGCACGAGATCCGCCCGGACATCTTCGTGAGCATCTCGTCGGAGACGGCACCGCGGCTGGGTGAGTATGAGCGCACTGTCGCGACGGTGATCAACTCTTATGTCGGCCCGGCATCCAGCCGTTACCTCGGCCTGCTCGAGACGGCGCTGCACGAGCGGGGTCTGACAACTCCGGTGTTCATCATGCAGTCGAACGGTGGTGTATTGCCGGTGGAGACCGCGCGGCACCGTCCGGTGCAGACGATCGGGTCCGGTCCCGCGGGTGGGCTGGCCGGGACGGCGTTCATCGCCAGGCGCACCGGCCACAAGAACGTCATCGCGACCGACATGGGCGGTACCTCGTTCGAGGTGGGGCTCCTCATCGACGGGCGCCCGGTGCTCACCAGTGAGAAGATCATCGATCAGTACACGTTCAAGATCCCGCAGCTCGACGTGCGCTCGATTGCATGCGGCGGTGGTTCGATCGCACGGGTCGACCCGCACAGCGGGGGCCTGCGGGTTGGGCCGGAATCGGCCGGATCGAATCCCGGGCCGGCGTGTTATGGCAGCGGTGCCCTGCCGACGGTCACCGATGCTGACGTGGTGCTCGGCTTCATCGACCCCGACCGTTTCCTCGGCAGCGCGATGCAGCTCGACAAGGGTGCCGCGATCGCGGCGGTGCAGCGGCTCGCCGAGGAGGCGGAGCTGTCGCTGGAGCAGGCGGCCTCCGGCATCCTGAGGGTGAACAGTCACAGCGCGTCGATCCTGATCCGTCAGCGCACGATCGAGCAGGGGCTCGACCCGCGCGACTTCGTGCTGTACGCCTTCGGCGGGGCGGGTCCGCTGCATGCGTTCGCGTTCGCGGAACACCTCGACATCGACCAGGTTGTCATCCCGATGGGTAACGGCGCTTCCACCCTGTCGGCGTACGGCATCGCGGCGAGCGACGCGATGGAGGTGTTCGAGGAAGAGTGCACCATCCGCTCGCCATTCGACACCGACGCGCTGGCGGACACGATCGGCCGACTCGAGGAACGCGCAGTGACCCAGATGGTCTCCGCCGGGTTCAAGAAGGAGCAGGTGCGGCTCACCCGCACGGCGCAGGCCCGGTACGCCGAGCAGTACCTGCAGGAATTGAACCTGCCGGTGCCATCGGGCCCGGTGGACGCGTCGTTCAGCGACACGCTGTCCGCGACCTTCGCCGAGGAGTACTCCCGCCTGTACAGCGCCACAGCGCTGTCTGTACTGCACACCTCGGAGATCTTCACCATCCGGGTGACAGCGTCCGTGCCGCTGCAGACCGCGCCGACGGCGACGCCGACGGCCGGTGAGACCCAACCCGCGCGGGAGCGTGAGGTGTACTGGCCAGGACACGAGGCGTGGATCCGCACCGCCGTGTATGACGGCCCGCCCGCCATCGGCTTCACGATCCAGGGGCCTGCGCTCGTGCAGTTGCCCCACACCACCATCGCGGTCGCGCCCGGGCAGTCGCTCAAGACCGACGACTACGCGAACTGCATCCTCCACACCCAGAAGCAGGAGACCCAGGCATGACTCTCATCGACGCCCAGTTGGGCACCGAACAGGAAGACCGTTTCAGCACCGAGTCCGCGTTCCGGTCGGTGAAATGGGACGGCACCGCCCGCGGCTACATCCCGTCCGACCCGCCGAAGTACTCCCCAGCGGTGACGATGCACGACCCGGCGCCGGCGGAGATCGACGCGGTCACCTACGAGGTCATCCGCTACGCGCTGATGAGCGCCAACCTCGAGCACGGCGACATCATCGCGCGGCTGTCGATGTCGCCGGTGGTGATGGTCGCCCGCGACTTCCAATCGTCGCTGATGACCGAGCGCGGCGACCTCGTCTACCTGGGGTCCGGGGTGCAGTACTTCTCGAACCAGAATGCGCTGACGGTGAAGTACATCCTCGAGCACCACAGCGAGGACGGCCTCACCGATGGCGACATCTGGCTGAGCAACGACCCGTACATCGGGGCGTCGCACCAGTCCGATGTGTCGCTGGTGAGCCCGATTTTCGTGGGCGGCGAGTTGTTCTGCTGGCTGTCCAACTCCCAGCACTTCCAGGACGTCGGCGGGTCCATGCCTGGCAGCCAGGTGACGACCGCCGCGGACGCGTTCGCCGACCCGTCCTCGTGGCCGCCGCTGCGTCTGGTCGAGGGCGGACGGATGCGTGACGATGTGGAGCACGCGTTCGTGCGCCAGTCGCGTGTGCCGAACTACAGCCGGATGGACATCCGGGCGGCCATCGGCGCGATCCAGGCCACCCGCGAGAAGGTTCTGCGGATGGTCGACCGGTACGGCGCCGATGTTGTGAAGGGCGTGATGCACCGGCTGATCGACGCCGGTGAGAAGGTATTCGTCGACCGGATCGCGAAGATCCCCGACGGGCGCTGGTCGCACCGCATATACACGGAGGGTGCATTGCCGGGCGATAAGAACATCTACGCCTACCAGGTGAACGTCACCAAGAAGGGTGACCGCGTCATCGTCGACAACGCGGGCAGCGACCCGCAGACCGGGTCGATCAACCTCACTTACGCCGGGTTCAGCGGCATCGCGCAGGCGACGATCACGCAGCAGCTCATCCCGGACCTCGCCGGCGCGTACGGCGGCGCGTACCGCCGCATCGACATCCGGCCGGTGCCGGGGCTGCTCAACTGCGCCGATTACCCCGCCGCGGTGAGCCCGTCAGGCGCGTCGACGGTGATGCAGGTGCTCAGCTGCGCGGCGACAGCGGTGTGCAAGATGCTCGCCAGCGGCACCGACGGCACCCGGGAACTGACCCTGGGGGCGCCGTCGGCGAACCTCGCCTCGCTGATCGGCGGTGGACTGAACTCGACCGGCCAGCAGTTCATCTACCAGAACACCGACGGCCTGATGGGTTCGCTCGCCGGACGCGCGACCCGCGACGGTGTCGATGCCGGTGGGCAGTGGTGGATCCCGGACAGCGCAATCGAGAACGCTGAGCAGATCGAATCGGGGATGCCGTTCATCATGCTCGGACGGCGGCTGCGTCCGGCGGGCCTCGACGGCAGCGGCCGCTACCGTGCCGGCGTCGGGTTCCGCGAGACCTTGCTCGTGCACGGGGCGCTCGGGGGCCAGATCTTCTGGTACGTGAACGAAAGCTTCAGCAACGGGCAGGGCTTGTTCGGCGGCAACCCCGGGTCGATCGCCCGGGCCAGGGTGAAGCACGCCACTGACGCCGTGGACCTGCTGGGCAAAAGCGTGGGCATCGGTGGGCTCGACGACGTGAACGGTGAGGAGGAGATCCTGCCGTTCAAGGGCATGTTCGCCTTCGCCGACGGCGACGTGATCGAGTGGACCTCCCCGGCTGCCGCCGGCTACGGCGACCCGCTGCTGCGAGACCCGGAGCTCGTTCTCGCCGACATCAAGGCCGGCCTCACCACCGAGGAGATCGCGAAGCGCGTCTTCGGTGTGGTGATCAGCGAGGGGAAGATCGGCCACGCGGCGACCGTGAGTGAACGGCTCGCGACGCGGCGGGAACGCCTGGGGTCGGAGCCCAAGGCGGAGGCCGAGGCGCCCGACGGCGCCGTTCAGATCGGTGACGTGCTCCACGTGGTCGACGGCCGCTGGTGGAGCAACGGCGCCGACCTCGGCCCCGCGAGCGAGACCTACCGGTCGAACGCGGTCATCCGTGAGACAAAGCTGAGCGAGATCGGTCCGGAGTTCGAACCGGCCGACGTGGAGAGCGCCGACCGGTTCGTGCTCCGCGAGTTCCTGTGCCCGGTCACCGGGTACCGGATCGACGCGGAAATCGCCCTCGCCGGCTCGGAACTCTTGGAAGATGTGCTGATCAGAGCACTCTGATTGCGTCCAACGGAGGTACCCTCGCTCTCTCGTGCGCGGGTACCTCCGTTGTCTGACGCGCGAAACGCTCGGACGAGGTGGTTTGGAAATGAATTCAACGTCGACAGTCTGGAACAACAGGCGTGAGGGGCCGCTGGGAGGCCTGCGTGTTGTGGACTTCGGGCAATACATTGCGGGCCCGCTCGCAGCAATGATGTTGGCTGATCAGGGCGCGGACGTCGTTCGCGTTGAGCCACCCGGCGGGCCACGGTGGATTTCGGACTCCAACGCAGCTCTGCTACGCGGACGCCGGTACGTGCAGTTGGATCTGAAATCGTCCTCGGGTCAACGCCGGGCACGATCTCTCATCGCGGACGCGGACGTTGTGATCGAGAACTTCAGGCCCGGCGTAATGGCTCGACTGGGCCTCGGATACAGCGATGTGGCCGATCTGAATCCTCGACTCATCTATTGCTCGTTGCCTGGATTCGGGGCGGCGGATCCGAGAGCGGCAGTCGCAGGTTGGGAGGGAGTTGTGATGGCGGCGGCGGCGGCCTACTCGCCGATTCCGGAGGGGTGGCACGACCACGACACCGCTGCTCCACGGTTCACACCGATATCTCTGGCATCCGTTTTTGGTGGTATCGAGGGCGCCATGGCTATCACCGCAGGCTTGGTAGCGCGTGAACGCGACGGAATCGGTCAATGGATCGAGGTCCCGCTCTTTGACGCGATCCTCGAAGGGCTGGGATCACGGGGGACCACTTATGAGAGAAGCGGAACCCTATTCACGAGCTTTGGTTCTGGCGTTTATCGGTGCGCTGACGGCCGCTATGTGACTTTCATCGCCAACTGGTTTCGTCACTTGACCTGGTTTGTTGAGTGCGCCGGCGTCACGTCGTGGATCGATGATGGCCTCGTCAACGTGACAGCGTTGCGCACCTCGCCCGCAAAATCCGCGGAGCTGCAACGACGCCTCGGGGAAGTGTTCGCGACTCGGGACGCAAATGAGTGGGAAGGCATTGGCCGTGCCAGAGGGTGCAGTATCGCGATGTGGCGGTCGCCGTTGGAGTGGCTCAACGAACCGGCTGCAACCGCATCCGAGTCAATCGCCCAGGTCTCTGATCCACTGTTGGGCACGGTCAAGGTTCCGGGCAAATCGGTTCAAATGTGCAATACGTCCCGCATGACGAGTGCTCGCGAACCGGTCGAACCAACCAACCTCGCGTTGGTTGAAGCCCTTGACGAGTGTTCAGTGGACTCTCTTACGCGATCCGACGGGCACGCGTTGCAGCCTGGTGTGAGGAAGCCACCCCTCGACGGGTTCAGAGTCATCGACCTCTCTCGAGTTGTTGCGGCGCCCACGACGGCCAAAATTCTCGGCCAGCTTGGCGCGTACGTGGTCAAGATCGACGCAGACCCTCACGTCAGTCTGGCCTCGTTTGAAGAGCCCCTCATGCACGAGCATCTCAATCGCTCAAAGAAGACGATGATTCTCGACTTGCATCACACGCCCGACCAGGATCTCTTTCACCGGATGCTCGCACACTGTGACGTACTCGTTCAGAACTTCACCACCAGTGCCACTCTGCACATCGGCAGCGACGAACAAACAGTCCGAAGGAAATCTCCGCGACTGGTTCATTTGTACCTCAACGCCTTCGGAACGCAGGGCCCCTGGGCAGATTTCCGAGGCTATGCCGAGCTTGCCAACGTTGCCACGGGCGTGACCAGCCACGTTTTGGGCGCCGCGGATATTGAAACAGGGGCCCCTCCCGTTGTGGACTATCCCAGATGGTTCTTCACCGACTATGCGACCGGGGTGCTTGGCGCTTTCGGCGCACTGGTCGGGATCTACTTCCGGCAGACGACTGGCCGGGGTTCCTTCGTCGAGACGTCATTGGCTCGCGCTACGGCCTTGGAGCAGCTGGGCTGGATAGTGGAGGCCTCGACGCCTCGTGGAGCGGTTCGTGCCGGCCGGTGGGGCTGGAGTCCGAACCAGCGACTCTTTCAGACCCAGGATGGCTGGATCTTTGTGGGCGTCTCAAAAGACCGATTCGAGACGCTCGTTTCCTTGACAAGTGACCGACCGGTGGATCGGGATGCCAATTTGGAGCAGGTTCTCCAAGACGCCCTCGCGGACCTGACCACAGTCGAAGCCGAACACGTTCTTACCAAGAACGGGGCGGGAGCGCACCGAGTACAGACAGTCTCCGAAGTCATGGCTTCCGGCGGTACCGCTGATCAGCGCGGGCTCCGCGCCGAGAACGCCACTGATCGATTCGGGACGGTTGTCATGCCCGGCCCAGTCGTACGTTTCTCGGACACCCCCATGCTCACAGGAGACTTGCCCGGGCCCTTCGGTTCGGACCGCGCCAGCGCGCTCAACGAATTCGGTGTGTCCAACGATTAGACGGCCGACCTATCGACGCGGGTACGAACGAGAAGGAGCTTGACTTGTTGGACTTGAGCGGAAAATCTGTGATCATCACTGGATCTGGAAGAGGACTCGGGCGGGCATATGCGCTGGCCGTGGCCAGTGCCGGAGGCAGCGTCGTCGTCAACGACTTGGAAGAGGAATCGACAAACGCGACTGTCCGTGAGATCACCGACAAGGGCGGATTGGCTTTCGGAGTGGCGGGGTCCGTCGCCGACTACGAATTCACGGAAAGCCTGATTGCCAGGTGCGTGGACGAATTCGGCAAGCTGGATGGGCTGGTCAATAACGCAGGCATCTACCACGTCGCCACCCCTGAGGATGAGACTGAATTGCGAATGCGCCGGCTTATCGAGGTAAATGTGCTCGGCTCAATGTTTGCCGCTACGCATGCTTTTCGCCAAATGGCATCGCAGGGCTTCGGCACCATTGTCAATGTGACATCAGGCGCCCACATCGGGATACGCGGATTCACAACGTATGGGGTTTCCAAGGGCGCAGTCGCTTCATTGACCTACAACATGGCCTTGGAAGGCCAGCGCGTCGGCGTAACCGTGACCGGTCTCTCGCCGATGGCAGACACGGGCAAAGGTGAGAACGGCGCTCGAGGCCTGGATGCCGTCGGCGTCGATAACCGCCCGTCTCCAGCGCCAGTTGCGCGACTCGTAACCTACCTGCTGAGCGATCAGGCCAGGAACCTCAATGGGCAGGTCGTTCGCTTGGATTCCACTGGACTGTCGCTGCTGAGTCCACCCCACTTCAGGACCCGGATCGCTCCGGGAAGCTTCGACTCCGTTGACGACGTCCGATCCGCCTTTCACACCGTTCTCAACGGGGAGGTGCATGCCGTCGGAATGCCGTCGTAATCAAGGCTTGCGTCGAGTGGATGAGATGCCGCGCCAGCGGCACAGAAGGCACGCTGAACAGATCGAATCGGGATGTCGTTGATCATGCTCGGCCGGCGGCTGCGCCCGGCGGCCTTGGACGGCAGCGGCCGCGCTGCCGTGCCGGCGTCGGGTTCCGCGAGACCTTGCTCGTGCGCGGGGGGCGCGGCGGCCAGATCTTCTGGTACGTGAACGAAAGCTTCAGCAACGAGCACGGCCTGTTCGGCGGCGACCCCGGGTCGATCGCCCCGGGGTCGGTCTGAGCCGGGGGCATTTCCGTGTGAACCTGCGTTCGCGTTGTGTTCTTAGTGGTGAGTGAAACGCCTCGGCGGTGCGGGAGTGTTGGTCCCGCACCGCCGAGGTGCTCCTGTCGTTCGGTGAGGCTACTGCTTGCCGAGGCCTTCCTTGAGGGCGTCGGTCCAGGCGCTCCAGTCCTTGACGACACCGGAGCCGGCGTCGAGGGACTTGGTGATGTCAGGCTGGTCGACTTTCACCTTGAGGGTGTCGACCGAGAAGCTCCGCCAGGTGTCGGCGATCGCGTTGGTCCGCTTGATCTCGGCGGCGGGGCTGGACACGGACTTGGGTGCGAGGGTTGCCGGGTCGGCCTGCTTGGCCCACCACTTCTTCACCACCGGGTTGAGCTCTGCAGGGTCGATGATCCCACCGCCGGCCTTCTCGGCTGCCGCGGAGATCTCGTTGTACGTGGCGAGGGTGTCCTTAGCGAAGCGTTCCATGGCGGCGTAGCGGGCGTCGCGCAGGGCGGTCTGGATCTCCGGAGCGAGACTGTCCCAGGCGCCGGTGGAGATCACCCAGTTGGCGCCAGACGACGGGGCGGTGTTCAGGAAGCTCACCCACGGCGACACCTCGAGGAGCCCACCGCTGAGAACCGTGGTCGCCGCGTTGACGGCGCAGTTAATCACGCCGCGCTGGAGTCCCTCGTACTGCTCGTTCGATGGGGTGAAGACGCCTGTCATGCCGAGCGACTCGTTCTCGCCCTGTGCGATGGCGTTGGCCACCCGCACCTGGCGGCCCTTGAGGTCGGCGGGGGAGTGGAACTCCTTGGCGCAGGTGAGCGCGGCGGGCCCGCTGAGCATCGGGATCAGCGGGACGAAGCCGGCTTTCCTCATTTCCGTGAGGGTGGCGCTCTTGCCCTCGTAGTGCATGACCTGTTGTCCGATGCCGGCGATGTTGGTGTCCGGGTAGCCGAAGTCCTGCAGTGCGTGCTGGACGACGATGTCGTCCCAGTTGGAGACCGGGAGCTGGTCGGGGAAGTAGCCGTTGCTGACGAACGTGACGTCGGTGAGGTCCGATGACATCGCGGAGAGCGCCTCGGTGGCCGGGTGCAGGGTTCCGGTGGGGTAATAGTCGAACGTCACCACACCCTCGGTGGCCTTAGTGACGGCATCCATCCAGTCCTCGATGAGGTTGGTCGATGTCGCGCCGGGCGCGAAGATGCTGCTGACCGTCAGTTGCACGGGCTCGAGCTTGCTCCAGTCGACACCACCCGTTTCGCCCACGGCCGCTTTCTCGGTTGCCGGGGCGCTTTGGGCGGCACAGCCGGCGAGCAGCGCGGCGACGGCGACCGCGCCGACCACCGTTGATAGCACTTTCTTGGAACCAATCATCACAGAACTCCTTTGTAGTGTCATGAAGTCGGGTGCCGGCCAGGTTTCTGTCGCGACCCATGGAATGTACCATGCAATCCTTCTAAGTACTGCAAGCTTTATAGGATTGTTAGTATCCCTGCGGTGACGTTGAAAACACCTCAGCGGTGCGGGACTGTTGGTCCCGCACCGCCGAGGTGTTCGTGTCGTTGGAAGCTACTGCTTGCCGAGGCGTTCTTTGAGGGCGTCGGTCCAGGCGCTCCAGTCCGTGACGACACCGGACCCGGCATTCAGGGACTTGGTGATGTCAGGCTGGTCGACCTTGACCTTGAGGGTGTCGACGGAGAAGCTCCGCCAGGTATCGGCGATCGCGTTGGTCCGCTTGATCTCGGTGGCGGGGTTGGACACCGACTTGGGCGCGAGGGTTGCCGGGTCGGCCTGCTTGTCCCACCACTTCTTCACCACCGGGTTGAGTGGGGCGGGATCAACGATCCCGCCACCGGCCTTCTCGGCTGCCGCGGCGATTTTGGTGTTCTGGTCGAGGGTGTCCTTGGCGAAGCGCTCAATGGCGCTGTAGCGGGCATCGCGCATAGCGGTCTGGATCTCCGGGGCCAGGCTGTCCCAGGCGCCGGTGGAGATCACCCAGTTGGCGCCGGAGGACGGGGCGGTGTTCAGGAAGCTCACCCACGGCGACACTTCGAGGAGGCCACCGCTGAGTACCACGGTCGTCGCGTTGACGGCGCAGTTGATCACGCCGCGCTGGAGTCCCTCGTACTGCTCGTTCGATGGGGTGAAGACGCCTGTCATGCCGAGCGACTCGTTCTCGCCCTGCGCGATGGCGTTGGCGATGCGCACCTGGCGGCCCTTGAGGTCGGCTGGGGTGTGGAACTCCTTGGCGCAGGTGAGCGCGGCGGGCCCGCTGAGCATCGGAATGAGCGGGATGAAGCCGGCCTTCCTCATCTCGGTGAGGGCGGCACTCTCACCCTCGTAGTGCATGACCTGCTGGCCGATGCCGGCGATATTCAAGTCCGGGTAGCCGAAGTCGTTCAGCGCGTGCTGGACGACGATGTCGTCCCAGTTGGAGACCGGGAGTTGATCAGGGAAGAAGCCGTTGCTGACGAAGGTGACGTCGGTGAGGTCCGATGACATCGCGGAGAGCGCCTCGGTGGCCGGGTGCAGCGTTCCCGTCGGGTAGTAGTCGAAGGTCACCACACCCTCGGTGGCCTTGGTGACGGCATCCATCCAGTCCTCGATGAGGTTCGTGGCTGTGTTGCCGGGAGCGAAGATGCTGCTGACGGTCAGCTGCACCGGCTCGGCCTTGCTCCAGTCGAAGCCACCCGCGTCGGCGGCGCCCGCTTTCTGGGATGCCGGGGCGCTTTGGGCGGCACAGCCGCCGAGTAGCGCGGCGACGGCGAGGGCGCCGACTACCGTGGGTAGTGCTTTCTTGATACCAATCATCACAGAACTCCTGTGTCGTGTCATGAAGTCGGGTGTCGCCAGGATTCTGTCGCGACCCATGGAATCTACCATGTAATCCTTCTAATCACGGCTATCTTTATAGGGTTAACGGCTCAGGCGCCGGTATTGTTATAAACGCCGGCGTGGGAAATGCCGGCAGCGGTCGATTCCCTCCGAGGGCGCGACAGCATTCGGCAGCGTCAGTGCAGCGGAGGCATCGGGCGCCATGGGTCTGTGCCGTCCCAGCCCTGGGCCGCCTCCGCGACGACCTCATAAAGCCTCCCCACAGTGGAGGGCGGCCGGCGCTCGCTCAGCTCGATCGCCGGCAGGTTCCAGTCTTCCCAGTGATAGAAGACGTTGTTCGCCGGTGTTCCGGCCTCGGACAGCGTGGTCTCGCCCGCGGCGGTGCGGCGCGCTACCTCGGCAGGGAAATCAGGCACTGCGACTGCAATGTGATTCAGTCCCGGCGCACCGCCATGAGCTGCCAGCCATTCACTGTGCGGGGACGGCGAATCGTCATGCTGCTGCACGAGCTGGATCTGCAGGCCGTTCCAATCGGCCATCGCGGTTGAAATGTCGGGAGCGGCGACTTCACCACGGAACCTGTAGTCGCGGTTACTGAGTCGCTCCCAATAGAACCACGGGCCGATGCCGAACCGACGGGTCCATTCCATTGCTGCATCGTGGAGATTGGTGACCACGAATCCCAGCTGAACAATCTTCGAATCGACCACGCGGCGTCCTACGTCGGAATGTGGAATTGTGGCTGGCTCGGCCAGGGAAGGTCAGGGAGGTCAGCGATCGCGGAGAGCGTCCATTCTGGGGGACGCTTCTCCCGCCAGGCGTTCACGCCTTCGGCGGCATCCGTCGTCCTGCCGAGTGCGGCGATGGCGGCCGAGTCGACTCGGTGCGTGTGCATCGGGTGATCGCTTCCAGCCATGCGCCAGATCAGCCGCCGTGTCAGAGCTGCCGAAACGGGCGCTGCCGCAGTCGCTATCCGCTCGCCGAGCTCGTACGCGGCGTCCATGAGCTCGTCCGGCTGGTGGAGGCTCGCCACAAGTCCGCGGCTGAGCGCCTCTTCTGCCTCGAATATGCGCGCCGTCAGGCTCCAGTCCAGCGCGGTCGCCACTCCGACGATCTTCGGCAGGAACCAACTCGATACGGCGTCAGGTACGATCCCGCGTGAGGCGGCAACGACACCAAACCGTGCATTTGTCGAGGCAAGACGGAAGTCCATCGGAAGGATGAAAGACGCGCCGAAACCGACAGCGGGACCGTTCACCGCGGCGATGATCGGCTTGAGGGAGTCGAATGCGCGCAGCACGATCCGACCGCCTCCGTCTCGAAGACGGGTGTCGTCGTGGCCGTAGGAGAATGCGGTTCCACCCTCACTCACATCAGCACCGGCACAAAAGCCCCGGCCAGCACCCGTGACGACGACGACGCGCACGCTGTCGTCGGCATCCGTCTCGTCGAAGACGGTGACCAGCTGTTCTCGCATCGCGGGGTTCATCGCATTGAGACGGTCGGGCCGGTTCAGCGTGACCGTCGCGATGCGGCCCTCGACGCGGAGGTCGACCTCGGTCATAGTGGCCGCGCGGCCATCGCACGCTCGACGATCATCAGACGGTGCGATCGGTGAGTCCGAGTCGTTCTCGGAGAGTGCCGTCGGTGTCGGGTCGCTCGGCAACGCGTCCGCGTCGGCGAAGCTCAGGCATGACGAGTCGAGTGAAGTCCTCAAACGACCCTGGCGTATCGGATGGCATCAGTGCGAAGCCGTCGGCGCCGTAGTTGTCGAACCACTCCTCGAGAGTGTCAGCGATCTGGGTCGGGGTGCCGATGAAACGGTTCCCGGCCGTCATTGAGCGCGCGCGCACGATCTCCCGCAGCGTCGCATCGGCGCCGAACTTCGCGCGCCCTGACTTCACGAACGCCTCGACCGCGCCACGGGTGCCGGTGAACTGTTCGAGCCAACTGTCGTCGAACGTCTCGTCCATCGGAATCTGCGCGAAGTCGAAGTTCGCCTGCTCGGCCAGGAAGATCAGCTGTTCCACCGGGTCGCTCAGAGCGTTGAAGAAGTCATTCTTCTCATTGGCGATTTCTTCGGTTTCGCCGACGATGATCATGATTGCGGGAAGGATCTTCGCAGCATCCGCGGCACGGCCTTGCTCCTGCGTGATCCGTTGCTGGTCGGCGTAGTGTCCCTGCGCGGCTTCCAGGCTGTGGGCCGTTGTGAAGATCAGGTCCGCCCAACGGGCCGCGAACTCGCGGCCGCGTCCTGATTGCCCGGCCTGCAGGAGCGTCGGCCATCCCTGCGGCGGCCGCGGAACGGTCAGCGGGCCGCGCGAAGACAAGAACTTGCCCTCGAAGTCGACGCGCTTCACCTTCGCCGGGTCTGCGAATCGGCCGGTGGTGCGGTCGAGCTCGACAGCGTCCGCGTCCCACGATTCCCACAATCCCGTGACGATCTCCAGGAACTCGTCAGCCCGGTCGTAGCGCTGGTCGGCGCTTAGATGGTCGACGCCGAAGTTCTCGGCTTCGTCCTGGTTGAGCGACGTGACGATGTTCCAGATCACGCGGCCCTTCGACAGGTGGTCGAGTGTCGCGAACTGGCGGGCAACGTGGTACGGCGTGCCGTAGGTCGTCGAGTAAGTCGCCCCAAGGCCAATCCGCCTGGTGTGTCCGGCGAGCAGTCCGAGGATCGAGACGAGGTCGAGCTTCACAACCCGTGATCCACGCTCGACGGCCGGGTCCGTCGATGCGCCGTATGCGGCGGGCATCGCCAACCTGTCGTCGAAGAACAGCACGTCGACGCCGCCGCGCTCGAGTTCTTGGGCGAGCCCAATGTAATATTCCGCACTCAGGAAGCCCGGATCGGTCCGCGGATGCATCCATGCGCCCAGCGACGTCTTTGTTGTCGAAGCCGACGCGAATGCCGCGAAGACCATGTGCTCGGTACGCCGCTGCATTGCGATGCCCTTCTCTGGTGTGGGGACGGGACGGTGCGAGTTATCGTTCCATCCTAGCTATACTTTACAGGTAAAGGGCGGGGCTGTGCCCTGGAAGTCTCACTGATGAGAGTCCGCGCGTGCGGGGAGGTTCGACGATGAACGAAGATGCTGGACGATCGGGCATGGGTGCCCGTCCACTGGATGGGATCACAGTTGTGGAGGTCGGTGTCTGGCACGCCGGGCCTGGTGCTGCGGCGATCCTCGGCGATTTGGGAGCGGATGTCATCAAAGTCGAGAGCATCGATGGCGACCCGGAGCGCGGTGAGGGTGGCTCCCTGGTGCTCAAATCAAAAGCGATAGACACCCCGGGTTGGAACCTGATGTTCGAGCTGTCCAACCGCAACAAGCGCACGATCGCGTTGGATCTCGCCTCGGAGCAAGGGAACGAGGTGCTACGCAAGCTGGTCGAGCGCGCGGACGTGTTCATCACCAACCTTCGGCCCGGGGCGAAGCGCAAGCTCGGGATCGACTACGAGTCACTCTCCACGGTGAACTCACGCCTCGTGCATGTCAACATCTCCGGTTTCGGGCCGAGGGGACCCCTGGCGGAGGAGGGGGCGTTCGATACGCTCGGCCAGGCACTGGCCGGGATGTTCTACGTCACCGGTCATGACGCTCCGCAGCCGCTTCCAGTGGTTGTCGTCGACCAGCTGACCGCCCAGAATGCGGCGCAGGCCACCGTCACGGCGCTCCTGGCTCGGGAGCGCAACGGAGGAGAGGGGCAGGATGTGCACGTCTCGCTCTACGGATCGGGTGCACTGCTGTGGTCCGCCCAGCTGTTGTGGCAGGCCGCCTTGAATTCGAAGCCGATCGTGACGTACGACCGGATCCAGAAGACCCCGCTCCTGTCGGTGTACCGCTGCAAAGGTGATCGATGGATCGTAGGCACGAACCCTGGTCGGGCCCAGTGGGCGACGTTCGCCGAGGCGATCGGGGCGCCGGAGCTGGGTGACAAGCCGTGGAATGTCGACGACCGCGGGTCGCAGGAAGCGTTGTATGCGACCATCGATCCGCTCATGCTCGAACGCAGCGCGGTCGAGTGGGTGGCCTATTTGCGCTCCAAGGGATTGCTCTTCGCACCCGTACAGGACTTCGAACAGGTGCTTGCCGATGAGCAGGCCAGGGCGAATGGGTACGTCGTCGAGTACGACCATCCCCGCCTCGGGAACATACCGTTGCCCGGCTCGCCGTTCTCACTCGGCAAGCAACTCACTGCACAGTGGAAGCCGGCACCGGACCACGGTGCAGACACCGACGCAATACTGCAGGACCTTGGTCTCGACAGCGCTGCCATTGCTGAAATGCGGAAGCAGCGAGTCGTCGCCTGACGTTGCCTTCAACCAACACATGATCAAAGGGGATTAAGAATGACGAAATACGCACTTGTCACGGGTTCAGGTCAAGGAATCGGCTATGGAATCGCGAAGCGGCTCACCGAGGACGGCTTTCACGTCTACGTGACGGACTACTCCGCCAAGCTCGCGGAGGAGGCCGCGGTTCGGCTCGGGGGAACTCCAATCCGGCTCGACGTCAGCGACCCTGAGAGTGTGGCGGCAGCAGCGGCAGAGGTCTCCGAACTGGATGCGCTCGTCAACAGTGCAGGCATCTACCCCTGGCTTGGGTTCAGCGAGATCAAAGTCGAAGACTTCGACCAGCTGTTCCACGTCAATGTACTCGGCCCGATCCTGACAACCAACACCTTCGTGCCGCTCATTGCCGCCCGCGGCGGGGGAGCGATCGTGAACATCACCTCGATGTCGCAGGATCACGCTTCCCCAGGCGTGAGCGCATACTCGGCGTCCAAGGCAGCCGCACACGGCGTCACCAAGCTCGCGGCGCTCGAGTACGCTGACCGCGGCATCCGCGTGAATTCCGTCGCGCCGGGAACCATTCAGACCGAAGGGATGAGGAACGCACTCACCGACGACGAGTCGCCACGTGAATCAGCACTCATCCCGCTCGGCCGGGTCGGGGCGCCGAAGGACATCGCGTCGGCAGTGTCCTTTCTTGTCGGCCCCGACTCGTCATACATCACCGGGCAGTCACTGACCGTCGACGGCGGGTACACGACAGCGTTGTTCGACTTCTATCGTGCCGCCGCCTACGGCTCCACAAAGGCGTCGACGGAAGCCCTCGGTCAGCGGTGACGGAACGTCGCTTCGACACGATGGGCACCGTTCCTTTCGAGGGGGCTCATTGAGGTACACCGTCGAGTTCCCGCTTTCTGCCGTGCGAACTGCAGGGGATGTCGAGGCGGTGGCCCGTGCAGTCGATCGCCTCGGGTACCACGCCCTCGCGTTCACCGAACACCCCGCACCGTCGAAGGCATGGATCGATAACGCGCCCGGGCATCCCACCTTCGACATACTTGCGTCACTTGCGTTCTGCGCTGCGGTAACCGAGCAGGTGAGGTTGATGACCTTCCTGGTGGTCCTTCCGTACCACAGGCCGTTCATGGTGGCCAAAGCGTTGTCAACGATTGACCTGCTGTCGCGAGGCCGGGTGACAGCTGTCGTCGGTGCCGGTTACCTGCGCGCGGAGTTCGACGCACTCGGCGTGCCGTTCGACCAGCGCAACGAGTTGCTGGATGAGGCACTCGAGGTGCTCCCGGAGATCTGGAGAGGTGAGCCGGTCAGCCGTTCAGGGCGCAACTTCGAGGCCGCAGAGATTGTGAGCCAGCCCATGCCGGTTCAGCCCGGAGGACCGCCGCTGTGGATCGGTGGGAATGGCCGCCAGGCGCGGGAGCGGGCTGCGCGGTCGGGGGGCTGGAGCCCGCTGCTCATCGGTCCCGAGGCGGCGACAAGAATCAACACGGCGGCCATCGCGGGCATAGAAGGGCTGGCCGCCGACATCAAAGGAGTACGCGACCGGGCGCAGGTCTTGCGCGGTGACAGGGCCCACGTCGAGGTGCAGGTTCTGACCCCGCAGGCTCGCGTGATGTTCGAGGATCACCGACCGGATGAGCATCGAGAGTATCTCTCGGCTCTCGGCGACGCCGGCGTCGACTGGTTCGTGGTTCGCGTGCCCGGCGCCGACGCGGCCTCCGTCATCGAGTCCCTGGAGTACTACGCGGCTGAACTCATGCTCTGACAGTCGCCATCACGATTGTTCCTCGTGATGGGGCGGCCCTCGTGGGCTGCCCCATCACGGCAGATCACTCTACGGGTTCGATTTTCTCCACGTAGACGTAAAGCCGGGTGAGCTTGATTGAGGCGATCTTCCATCCGTCGTCGACCTTGCGGTACGTCTCCCAGTAGTGCCCGGTTCCGCGTAAGCGGTAGCCCTCCTTCTTCCAGACGAGGACGTCCTCCATCGCCCAGATCCCGGTCGCCTCATCCTCACTGGTGAGCTCGATCTCCGGCTGGTGTCCGTGGTGGGTGGTGATCAGTGGCCCGATGAAGCGGCGGTTGCGCTCGATGAACGCGTCGAATCCCGAGCCACTGGTGAGCTGGTCTCGAACCTCAGGCGGCCGCAAGGCAAGAAGGTAATCCGGGAAGCCGTTCTCGATGGGGCCGATCTGCGGGTCCGATGTGAACACCTCTCGGAATGCATCCCAGTCTTTGGTGTCCAGGGCCCGGAAATACCGGGCCTTGAGCTGCTTGATCGCTTCGATCTCGTCGGTGCGTGTGCGCGGGTCAGTATCCGTTATCACTGTTCTTCTTCTTCTTCATCTTCTTCTTCTTCTTCTTCATGGATTATTTGACGCCGTCCGTTCGGAGCGTGGTTCGTCCGGCCGGTCGGCGACGGGTGCAACTCAGGTGGCGAAACCCGAGAATTCGTGGGGCTTCGACATCGCCTTTGCGGTGTGGCCTCCGTCCACAGGAATCGCCACTCCGGTGACGAACGACGCGCTCGGAGAAAGCAGAAACGCGATGACTTGGCCCACCTCGGCGGGTTGGCCCCATCGCTTGAGAGCGATGCCCTGTCGCAGAGATTCCGTTCGGACGGTATCGGTGGCCCGCATGCCAGCGGTGAGGGGACTGGCGATGGGTCCTGGGCAGACGGCATTGACCCGGATCCCTTCGTAGCCGACTTCCATCGCTAGGTTCTGGGCCAGGTTGATCAGTGCCGCCTTCGTAGCCCCGTATGCCCAGAATCCGACGTCGCCGCCCTGTCCGGATATCGACGACGTGAAGACGATCGAGCCGTGCGGACTATTCCTGAGGTGCGGGAGCCCCGCGCGAATCGCGTGCACGGGGCCCTTGAAATTGACGTCGATGAGGGTGTCCAGGTCTTCCATCGGCAAGTCCTCGACCGTGCCATGGCGCACCGTCCCTGCATTCAGGGCAAGCCCGTCCAGCCTCCCGAATGTCCTGATGGCGAGGTCGACAGCGGCCTGGTTATCCCGGGGATTGGACACGTCACCTGCCAGGTGCACGAAGGAGTCCGTAGGCAATGGAGCTGGTTCCGGCCAGTGTCGGTCAATCCCAACGACGTTCCAGCCGTCAGCGATGAGTACGCGACAGGTTGCCTCGCCGATTCCGGAGCCCGCACCGGTGACGATCGCCGTTGGCCGGGAATTGTCGGCTCTCGTGCTCAGGGCAGCGTCGGTCATGCAGGTGCTTCTTGCGCTGCGAGTTCGGGCCGGGTGGTGCCCCACAGCAGCCGGTACGAGGCATCGTTTTGGTCCCGGCCCGCCTCGAGACTGAGAACCTCGGATGCGGGGGCCACAGCACGCGCCGCATCGGCCGGGGTCTTCATCTCGGTGACGAGGTCGTTGACGTACTCCCGCTCAGCGATCGCGAGCCGGTTATCGATGCTGACCCAGCGGTCGATGTAGCGACCGTACCCCACCCGATCGACGTATGACCCGCCGTCGCGGCGCCGCAGCAGCGACGTGACATAGGACTCGCTGATGAGATCCCCGGACGGATTGCGATCAATGAAGACATTCGCCACGCGGTGGACGTTCAACTCAAGCTTCTCGTGGAACGGCCACACCCAGTCCATGAAACCGGGTGCGTCGCCCACATAGATGCCACCGTAGTTGAGTGCCGCGGCAGGAGCGAAAGCCGACAGGGCGACGACGCGGTCGAAGCGATCCACACCTCGGCAGTAGGCGGTGAGCGCCTGCTCGATCTGATTGCGCTCCTCCGCGGTCACGCGATAGTCGTTCATGCCCTGAGCAATCGATACGAGGCATCGGACTCGTCACGCGCCCAGGTCAACGCGGCGCCGTTCGACTCAGGTCGAAGGGCCGACATATCCTTCTGCTCATGCGCGTACGCACGTGTCGCATCGCGGACATACTCGCGCTCGACGATGACGAGCCTCCCGCCGTGCTCTGCCCACCGGTCGATGTAGCGGCCGTTGCCGATGTTGTCGGTGATCGACCCGTCGTCTGACGTCGTGCGAAGCAGGACCTGGACGTAGGACTCACTGACCAGGTCGCCATCGGGATTTCGTTCGATAAAGATGTTCACGACGCGGTGCACATGCACGAGCATGCGGGCGTGGATCGGCCAGATCCAATCCATGAACTCGGATGCAGTCCCGTCGAAGATCCCGCTGTAGACCAAGTGTGCGTCGGCCGTGAACGGCGACAGCGCCAGCTGGCGGTCGAATCTGTCGAGGCCGCGGCAGTATGCATACAGGCCCTGGCTGATCTCGTTCCGCTCATCGGCGGTCACATCGTATGGCACCTCAGCTCACCCCCATGGGATTCCCGGAAGCCATGCGGGCGGCGCGCTCGCCGATCGCCCTGACGCGCTCGGCCGGATCGGAACCGACGCGGTCGGCTACCAGGCCGCGCACCTTGCCCTCGATCCAGATGGGACCGTTGGCAACCTGATCGAGCGCCTCCCTGGCGATGTCGGCCGGGTCGGCCGCACCCTCGACGCGGCCGTACGCCTTGACCATCGTGGGGGTGTTCGTTTGACCGACCACCGGTGTCAGCACGTCGATTCCGTGCTTGGCCAGCTCGACCCACAACCCCTCGCCGAGGGTGTGGCCGAACGCCTTGCTTGACGCATAGAGCGCGAACCCCGGCGAGCCGCCGAAGCCGGCGACCGAACCCATGAGCACCAGGGCACCCCGACCGCGTGGGGCCATCAGTCCGGCGAAGTGGTGCACGAAGCGAGTCTTCGAAACGAAGTTGCGCTGCAGGCGACCGGCGAGCATCTCCCAGTCATGGTCGATGAAGTCCCCGTATTTCGGCTCGGATCCCACGTTGTAGACGAGTGTGCCGATCTCGAGGTCGGCCGTTGCCGCGATCACCTTCTCCGCTCCGTCCGGCACGGAGAGGTCCACGGCGATCGTCCGGATCTCTACGCCGGGATTGGCAGATCGAATCCGCTCCGCGGCTTCGTCGAGTGTGGACTGGGTTCGCGCTACCAGCACCGGGTTTATTCCTCGGTGGGCAAGCTCGTTTGCGAACGCAGAACCAATACCCTCGGAGCCACCGATCACAATCGCCCACGGACCGTATTTCTCAGCATATTCGTTGGTCAACCTTTGACTCCTTTGTCAGTGATTCTTCGTGCCGGTACTGCCCAGGTCGGGTCAGGGTGTTTCAATCCGCTCTACGTGCACGTAGAGCCGGGAGAGCTTCAACGAAGCGATTTTCCATTCGCCGTGGATCTTGCGGTAGGTCTCCCAGTAATGTCCTGTTCCTCGCAAGCGGTAGCCGTCAGCAGGCCACACGAGCAGGTCCTCCATTGCCCAGATACCGGTCGCCTCGTCCTCGCCGGTGAGCGTGATCTCCGGTTGGTGACCGTGGTGGGTCGAGATGAGCGGACCGATATTCGTGGCGACTCTCTCCACGAAAGCGTCGATACCGGATTTCGCCACGGGTTGACGCTGCTCGGCCGACCGCAAGGCAAGAAGCTCGTCTGAAAAGCCGTTGTCGACGGGGCCAATGGCGGCGTCTTCGGCGAAGACCGCCTTGAACCCATCCCAGTCCTTGGTGTCGAGGGTTCGGAAATAGCGGGCCTTGAGTTGGCGGATCGCCTCGATCTCATCGGCTTCGATGCGTACAGCGGTATCGGTCATCATTCCCTCTTTTATGGTGTTGGTCTGGGTTAGTCATCGAGCGGGCGCGTCATTCGACGGTGAGTTGGTGGCGCATCGGCACCCGAAGGTTCGCGGTGAGCGAGAGCCCGCCGTCAACGACGAGATTGTGCCCGGTGATGAACCTGGCGGCAGGGCTTGCGAGGAAGGCCACGGCCCCGGCGACGTCATCGGGCTGGCCGAGCACGCGGAGGGGCATCACTTCCGCCCGTGCGGCAAGCATCTCCTGCATTTCGTCTTCGGTGACGCCGGGCCGCGACTTCTGACTGATCGGGGTGATGATCGGGCCGGGGGCAACGGCGTTGGCGCGTATTCCAACGGGACCCCACTCAAGCGCAAGTGTCTCGACGAGTCGAATGAGGGCGGCTTTGGCGGGGGAGTATGCGCCCAGTCCCGGATGGGGGCTCGTGCCGCTCGTGGAGGTGGTCGCGATGAATGAACCCCGGGAGTCGCGAAGCGCAGGGTACGCGGTGGAAGCCAGAAGCCACGCCGCACGGGCGTGGACGTTCATCACCGAGTCCCAGTCCTCGAGGCTCGTCTGGTCGACGAGGCGCCCGAGACGGGTGTTGCCGGCGTTGGATACGAGAGTGTCGAGGCCACCGGCGAACTCGATCGCCTTTGTGGCGACTTCGGTGGGGAACGTCGCTGTTCCCAGGTCGCCGGTCACGACCAGGACCTTCGCGCCGCGATCACGCTGCCCGTCGGCGAACGCTTCAAGCTCACCAGTCAGCGTGGTCGCCGTGATGGTGATCCGGGGCTCGAGATGCTGCGCAAGCGCGCTGTCGATCAGTTTCTCGGTGATTGCCGCACCGATCCCCCCGGGGCTCGATCCGGTGACGAGCGCGCGGTATGCGCCATACGCGCCGCTGCTGGGCATCTTCCAGTCCCCACTTCGTTGTGTCGGATGCCGCGACATGTTCGGGACAATCGCGAAAGCCCTTGTCGCGGCGTTGTATTTATCCTATAAATGATGACAACACAACGCAATGATTTGGGAGACTTTCAGATGACACGTTACGCACTCGTCACGGGCGCCGGGCAGGGGATCGGTTTCGGCATCGCCCAGCGATTGACCGAGGATGGCTACCACGTCTACGCCACCGATTACGACGAAGGACTGGCCAAGTCCGCCGCCGAGAAGCTGGGCGGCACGCCATTGCAGCTCGACGTCAGCAGTCCTGAGTCGGTGAAAGCGGCTGCGGCGGCGGTGCCTGAACTCAGCCTGCTCGTCAACAGCGCGGGCATCTACCCGTGGTCGCCGCTCCTGGACATCTCCGTCGAGGAATTCGACCGGGTCTTCGCGGTCAACGTTCGGGGGAACCTTCTCTGCATGCAAGCGTTCCATCCGCAGCTCGCCGCAGACGGCAAGGGCGCCATCGTGAACATCACTTCAATGTCGGCTCTGGCTCCTGCGGTCGGTGTCGGGTCATACGCGGCGTCGAAGGCTGCTGCCGCAATGCTCATCCAGCAGGCGGCGGTTGAGTTCGCTCAGGACGGTATTCGCGTCAATGGCGTCGCACCCGGCAGCGTGCAGACTGAGGGAACGAACCGGGCCATCAAGGATGGCGGTGAGCCCGAGAAGGCTCCCTTTATTCCACTTGGCCGCCTCGCGGGGCCGGCCGACATGGCGAGCGTTGTGAGCTTCCTGGCCTCCGCTGATGCCGGTTATGTCACCGGACAGAACATCGTCGTCGACGGCGGGTTCCTGAATAACACCTTCGCGCTGTACCGGCACGCGACTCAGCCCGCGTAGCGCGTCTGCCGATGCCGCCGCGGACGAGGCGGCTCGGCAGCATGGCGCAATCAGCGGCGGAGTTCGAACTGCACCGCGGTCCGCGACTCCAGGTACGGCTCGAGATATTCCTTGAAGAGCCGCATGTGGCGGTCATGGGCCACGTACTCGCGATACCCGTCCAGATCGTCGAAATCGAGTGTGAGTGCGAAGTCGGAGTTTGTCGGCAGGTACCCCATGTTCCCGCCGACCTGACAAGCGCGAACGGAGGGGATCTCGTCCGCGGCCGCATAGAACGCGGCCGTGACTTCTGCCAGGAGGTTGGCGGGGGCATCGTCAGTGAACTTCCAGAGTGAGCAATGTCGAATCATGCACACGAGTTTGCATCACGCGGTGGGCACAACACAACGCAAGGTCTCTGCGAGACCGGGAATTAAGATAGAAAGAAATGAGGATGTGTGAGTAACGCCATCGCACAGTGCTGGACGTCGATTTCCCGCTTCCATGATCCGCGGATGACGCCGATCATCGAAACGGCCGAGACCTACGAGCGAGAAGGCTGGGACGGTGTCCGTTATCCGGACACCCAGTCGATTTCTCCCGAGATGTTTGTTGTCCTTTCGGCGATCGCCCAACGCACGCGGCGCATCCACTTCTCCAGCGGTGTGGCCGTTCCGCTCACGCGGCATCCGGCCGTGATGGCGAGCGGATTCGCGGCGCTGCAGGAGTCCTCCGGGGGTCGAGCCAACCTCGTGATCGGCCGTGGCGATACGGCACTGGCGCACATCGGGCTCTCGCCCACGCGCCTGGGATACCTCGAGCGCTACATCCGCCATTTGAAGACATACCTCGAGGGCGGGTCGCTCCCACTCTCCGAGGTGGCGCCCGTCATGGAGGGGGCAGTGCACGGTTTCGACGACCTCGCCGCCGGTCACTTCCCGCCGGCGAGCGCGTTGGTCTGGATGGATGATGCGCTGCCGCGGGTCCCCATCGAGGTGGCCGTCACCGGTCCCAAGGCGATCCAGATGGCGGGTCGAGTCGCCGATCGTGTTGCGCTCTTCCTCGGCGCAGACCGTGAGCGCATCGCCTGGGCGATCGGCCTCGCCCGCGCTGCCGCGGAGGAAGCGGGCCGCGATCCTGGCGAGTTGTCGTTCAGCGCCTATGTGCCCATCAGCGTGGTCGACGCAAGCATCTCGGCTCAGCGCGCAAAAGAACTGATGATGCCCTTCGTCATGGCGGGTTCCCGATTCCGGGTGATGGATCGTGAAGTACGAGGCGCAGCCAGTGATCACGAGCGGAGTGTCTTGGAGAGCATCCGCGATTCCTACGACATCAACGAGCACGCGAAGTCCACGCAAGGCCGCGCGGGCGTGGACGATGAGTACCTTGCCTCGTATGCGATCGTCGGCGAAGCGGCGTACTGCCTGGATCGGTTGCAGGGAATCGCTGAACTTGGTGTGGACAGATTCTCGATGATGTTCTCCACCCCGGATCAGCCAGAACATGACGAGGTCCGTGGTCGGCTGGTTCACCAGATCCTGCCAGTGCTGCAGGGACGCTGAGTCGTTGCTTTCGCTGCGGCCGTGCAACTATAATGATTGATACGCTTGACGTCGAGCGGGCTCTGCCTGTGGCTCGGCATCGTTCAATGATGAAGGTGACGCTATGACGATCGTGAGTGAACAGACGACCGAGGCCCCCCCGGCATTCCCACAGCTGCGGGATGACCCGCTGGCGCCGCCGCCGGTATATGTGCAGTGGCGCGAGGAGACTCCGGCGAAGCTGGTCACGCTCCAGAACGGCAAGACCGCCTGGGTTGTGACGCGACAGAAGGAAGCACGCGAGGTCTTCGAGAATCCGACGGTGTCACGGGATCCGGGCCAGGAGGAGTTCCCGCAGGTGCGCCGTGGCATGAGCTTCCACCGCAACGACCTGATCATGAACCACATGGACCCGCCATTGCATGGCAAGTTCCGCAAGATGCTGGCGCCGTGGTTCACGATGAAGAAGATCAACGAGCAGCGCGACGACATCCAGAAGATCGTCGACGAGGCGATCGATCGGATGGAGACGTTCGAGAAGCCGGTCAACTTCCACAAGGAATTCAGCCTGGTGATCCCCTCAACGGTGATCTGCCGGACGCTCGGGATCGACTATGGATATCACAAAGACTTCGAGCTTCTCGCGACCGTCATCACCCGGGCCGGGTCCTCAACTGAGGACTTCGCCGCGGCGACCAAGGGCCTTTTCGCGATCTGCGAGAAGCTCGTCGACGAGTCGATCGAGAATCCAAGCGGCGGCGTGCTCCAGGTGCTCACCGACCGGCTACAGGCTGGTGACATCAACAGGGAGCAGGCGGTCGCCCACACCTATGTGATGATCGTTGGTGGGCACGAGACGACCGCGCACACGATTTCACTTGGCTTCCTGCAGCTGTTCCGTGACCCGGCCCTGGCGGACTTCCTCCGGGAGCACCCGGATCGGATTCCTGACGCCATCACCGAGATGCTCCGCCTCCAGGCCATCAACGACGGTTCGGTGGCACGCATCACCACGGAGGAGCTCGACCTCGGCGGTGTCAAGATCCCGGCCGGTGTTGGCATCATTCCGCTGATGTCGCCCTCGCATCGCGACCCTCGGGCGTGGGATAACCCCGATGTGTTCGACATCGACCGCGACAACAGCAAGCACATTGCGCTGGGCGGCGGGATCCACTCGTGCCTGGGCCAGAACCTCGCGCGCGCCGAGCTCGAGATCGTGTTCGAGACGATCCTGCGCCGCATGCCCGCCCTTCGGCTCGCGGGTGCGGAGAGCGACATCGGGTTCCAGCGCGACGGCTTCGTATTCGGTGTCTACGACCTCCCGGTCACATGGTAGTCGGCGCGCCACCGAGCGCAACCGAGCAGGTCGATGTCGCGCTCGGGTTCCACCGCACCCTCGAAGCGGGTGACTTCGATGCGTTCCAGGCACTGTTCACAACGGATGCCGTGAACGAGCTGCCGTTCCACTCACCGGTAAGTCCCGCGGAGTTCATCGGGGCCGAGGCGATTGCCGCGGACTACCGGAAGATGATCTCCAATCGTCGGGACCTGCAGTTCACGATCCACACTGTCACCACCGATAAGAGCGCGAATCGGGTGATCCTGGAGTTCTCCGGGCGGAGCATCATCGGAGAGACCGGAGCGCTGTACGAACAGGACTACGTCGGCGTGTTCACTATCGATGGAACCCAAGTCAGCCGACTGCGGCTCTATGCAGATCCGCAGCGCGCTTCGAAAGCGCTGCAGCCGATTCGCTGACTCCCACGGCGAGGGCGTGATCCTCTGAGCGGGTGGTATGCAACGCATACCACCCGCTCATTCCATGCGCGCTCCGCCTCTGCGGGACCTGCCAATGAGATAGGCCGCCATCGCCACGGCGGCACATGTTGCCAGTACGAGAATGAAGGGCGATGCCGAGCCAGCTCCGGCAACACCGACGATTGATGCACCGATTCCCCCGCCGACGAACTGGGCGCCGCCCAAGGACGCCGAGCCAGAACCCGCGATGTGCCGTACCTCCGACAGCGCGAGGGCGGCAGCATTGCCCGTGATCAAGCCGTGGTTCGCGCTGACGGCAAAGAGCACAATCGGCAGCGCGGCCGAAGGCACAATGACCGCCGCAAAGGCGGAGACGACGAGCACGCCGACACCTACGCCCAGGGTCTTGGCCGGATGGACGCCGCGCTGAGCAAGAACCGCAGAGAGATACGTGAGGCCGACCATGCCGAGCGCGTTGATCGAGTAAAAAAGACCATAAGCGATTGCCGAGTAGCCGAGGACGGTCTGGTAGATGAAGGGCGACGCTCCCGTGTACGAAAGGAGCGCGCAACTCCCCGCAGCTGAGACGAGAAGAAAGCTCGTGTATCGTCCGCTGCGGAAGACGCGGCCGAGGTCCGCGAGTTGGACTCGACGGTGTCTTCTCCCACGGGGAAGCGTCTCGGGAACGACCTTGAGCACGCCGATGAGCACGACCATGGCGATGGGAACGATCATCCAGAGCGTCACATGCCAGGGCAGGAACGTCACGACGACGCTGCCGAGGAGCGGCGAGACCACGGGGGCGAACATCGACAGGCTCACCATGAGGTTGATCTTGCGGGCGAGCGCGAAACCTGTCGCCGTGTCGGAAACGATGGCGCGGGCGATGACGACGCCACCGGCTGCGCCGACCGCCTGGGCGACGCGAGCGCCGGCCATTATGGCGAGCGTCGGCGCGATCGCCACCAAAACGGAGGCGAGCAGGCAGAGTGAGGATGCGACGATCAGGGGAGCGCGTCGTCCGAACCGGTCCGAGATCGAGCCGAAGGCAATCTGGCCGACTCCGAAGCCGAGCAGGTAGAGCCAATACGTCAGGTGAACGCCGGCGGCATCCGTGTGGTACTGGACCGCCATCTGGGGAAAGGCAGGCAGGTACAGCCCCGTCGCCAGCCCGCCCAGAGCGGTCAGGAGGGCGAGGAGCAGCACCTGGGCGCGGCCTATCTCAGGAGATTCATCAGATCCGCCCGATGGCACCTCAGCGCGGTCCGGCGGCGAACAACTGGTCCCGTCGGAGTGAGATGCGGTCCTCGTGCGGCGGATGGGTCATGATGTACGGCTGATTGCGATCGATGCCCTCGAGGACGATGCCACCGACAGCATCGGCGTCGATGATCTCAGACGAATTGCTCGCCCTGTGGGGGAGCTCGCCCTCGACGTCGGCGGTCTCGATGAGCTTGCTGCTCGCCTGGTCGCCGGTGTAGTCCGACCACGGCTTCACCGAGGTAGACGCGTCGGACTCGGCCGCCGGTCGAAGCCTCGCGCTGGAGGTGATCCGGGTCTTGATCGGACCTGGGAAAAGTACGCTCGCGCCGAACCCCTCCGCGGCGATCTCGAGTTCCGCCCGCACCGCGATCGTGAAGCCGTCAACGGCCGCCTTGGACGCCGAGTACGACGAGTGCCCGGCGAACGGGTGGATCGCGGCCGTCGAGGCGGTATTGACGATGTGCCGCTCACCGGAACCAGCCAGCATCCGTGGCACGAACGCCATGTGCCCGTGAACGACACCCCACCAGTTGATGTCGAACATCCAGCGGAAGTCCTCGTAACTCGTGTCCCACGAGGCGCGGAACGGGCGCAGAGTGACTCCGGCGTTATTGACCAGGATGCTTGTGGGGCCGAACTCGGCCTCCGCCCGGTCGGCCATCGCTTCCATCGCGGCCAGGTCGCGCACGTCGACCTGGTTCGCGATCGCCCGCCCGCCGGCTGCCACGATCTCGCCGCTCACCGTCTCTGCAGCAGCAAGCTCGACATCAGCGACGACGACACCGAGGCCGCGACCCGCGAGAACGTGGGCGATTGACCGCCCGATCCCGCTTCCTGCTCCAGTGACGACGGCCGATCCGGTGAATGATCGCATTTCGCTTCCCTTCCTTACCACTGCATGGAGGTGCCGCCGTTCGGACGCATCACTGCGCCCGTGACGAACCTCGCCGCATCAGAAACCAGATACAGGACTGCATAGCCCTGGTCGTACTCATCCCCGACGAAGCCGAGCGGGGTGCGATCGACCTGCGTTTGAAGGTGGCGGTCTCGCTCGGCGCTCCCGGCGAAGTGCCGACGCGTGATGCCGCTCTCGACCCAGCCGGCGGCGACAGTGTTCACGCGGACGCCGTTCGGACCCAGCTCGAGCGCGAGCGAGCGGGAGTACTGGTGTGCGGCCGCCTTCGAAGAGGTGTACGCGGCAATGCCGTCAATGGCACGGTCAACTCCGCCTGTGGTGATGTTGACGATCACGCCCTTGCGTTCCTGCGAAACCATCTTCTTGGCCGCGGCCTGCGAACCATGGACGACGCCGAGGAAGTTGACCGTCCAGATCCTGGCCAATTCTTCGTCGCTCACCACGGACGGGGCGCTGTCCGCTGTGATGCCGGCGTTGTTGACCCAGATGTCAAGCGAGCCGTGCGCATCGGCGATCAGGTCGGCGAGCGCATGGGATGCTGTGGGGTCCGTGACGTCAAGCGAGGCGCTCTCCGCGCTCCAGCCGCGCCCACGGATATCTTCCACCGTTTCGGCCGCGCCGGCGTCGTTGACGTCAGCGATCCAGACTGTGGCGCCCTGGCTGGCGAGAACGAGCGCGATGCCCCTGCCGATGCCGCTGCCGGCGCCGGTGACCACGGCACTGCGGCCGGTGAGTGAGAACGGGTTGTCAAGCAGGGGCATTCAGGGCTTCTTTCAGTTGTGTGGGGACGTGTTCGGTGACGAATCGCGCGATTGCGCTGACCGAGTCATCCGCTTCAGGGGCCCAACCGGCCATCAGGTGGAACACATGCTGCATGTCGGGGACCACCTCGATTGTGACGGGAATGCCCTCTGCCCTGAGCATCTCGCCGAAGGTGACCACGCCGGAGTGCATCAGCTCGGTGTCGCCGACACTGAGGAAATGTGGCGGTAATCCCGCGACGTCGGCTCGCAATGCGGTCACGTATGGGCTCGTGCGCTGGTTCTCGTCGGCGATGAACATTGACACATTCGCCCGGATCCCGGCGCGGCCGCGAGCCCCGGCCATGATGTCGCGAGGTGCATTGGTGTCGAAGGTCTCGCCGTTGCCCTCACTGTCGTAGTAGGGCGAGAGCGCCACGACGGCACCCGGTCCCTCGGCGCCCTCATCGCGAAGCTGAATGGCCAGTGCCGTCGCCAGCGCTCCGCCGGCAGAGTCACCCGCGACCACGATCCGCGACGGCTGAACGCCGCCACTGACGAGCCAGTCGAACGCAGCACGCACGTCGTCGAGCTGCGCCGGATACTTATGCTCGGGCGCCAGCCGATAGTCGACGGCGAATGCGGGAGCGCCGATCGCCTTCGCGAGGTGTCCGGTGAATTTGCGGTGGGTGGATGAGCTCCCGCCGATGTATCCGCCGCCGTGCACGTAGAGGATGGCAGCGCTGGTGTCAGCGGCAGGAGGCACGGCACGGATACCGCTGACGGGCGAGTCCACCGTCTCGTACCAGACGCCCGGCGCTTCGGTGCCTGCTTGCTCCCACTCGAGGAAGAGGCTCCTGAGGAAGCCGATCTGCTCGTTCTGATTTGCGGCGCGGCGCTCGTTCCAGCTGGTGTAGAGCTCGGCGAGCCTTTGAGCCTGTTCGCTGGCCACGTGGCCTCCTACTTCGCTCGCTGCCAGGACGACAGGATTGGACCGGCTGACTGGATGAGGCCGATCGGATCGGCGGCCAGGTGGTTGCGGGCGACCGACATGTCACGCAGGACGCGCCCGAGGGCGCTTGGGTTGCGGATGGTCTGTGAGGCGCCCCAGAGTGCGGCGAAGTTCACGACCTCCGTGCCTACCTCGTGCACCCAGGTGGTGACCTGCTTGACGCGCGATGTCAGCTCGGCCGAGACCTCGCCCTTCGTGTGGGCCGATTCCTCGGCCTCGGCCAGTACCTCGAAGGCGTAGCTGCGGACCGCGTGGTATTTGGCGTCTGCCCTGGCGAAGTCGTTCAAGAACACGTGATTCTTGTCGACCGTGGTGTCGTAGCCCTGGCGTGGCTTGCCCGCGACCACGTTGGCGACCTCTTCGAGCGCACGTTTCATGAGGCCGAGGACCACGCCGATGTGACCGGCGAATCCGATAGTGCCGCGGTTCAATTCGGATCCGACGACAGGCAGCGAAGGATCGGTCCAGAATGTCGACCGCAGGGTGTACTTGTCGGGCAGGAATCGCTCGGCAAGCGCGTAGTCGTAGCTTCCGGTTCCGACGAGCCCCGAGACGTTCCAGTTGCCGAGCATCGTGATCTCGTCTTTCGGCGCGATGTAAGCCCGGATATCGGGCGCCTTGTCGTCGAGCATCTTCTGAGTGCCGTCCTCATTGAAGATGCGCATCGTGACAGCGAGGTGGGTGGTGAACTTCGAACCGCTCGCGAACTGGAGCCGTTCAGCACTTCCTACCAGGCCGCCCTCGACCTCGACGGCCTTGCCGAGTGGAGCGGCGTAACCGGCGGTGATGGCCTTGGTCGGCCCGCTGAAGAGCTCATCTCGCCCTTCCTTCGGCAGGAAGAACGAGCTGTTCCGCGTGCCGATCGATGTTGCCATCAGCACCCAACCCGTCGAGCCGTCGGCGCGCGAAACCTCCTCGATGACCTTGAGGGCGGTAACGATGTCGGCCTGGCCGCCCCCGTAATGCCTCGGGACGAACATCCAGAAGAGTCCCTGCTCCTTCAGGGCGTCACCCGCGACGTCGGTCACGTCGGTTTCGCGCTCAGTGGCTTCCGCCTCGGCCTCGATGATTCCAGCGATGGATTTGGCTCGCGCCAGAAAATCGACTTCGGTTCCGATCGTGGGTGTTTCGATGAGCGTCATCCTTGCTCGCCTTTCTGAAGCGGTTCTTCATTGAACGATTGACCATCGTCGCGTTCGCGCAAGCGCAGCCGAGCATCACGTTAGCCGGAGCGCGCATCACTGTCAATTCTTATAAGCATTCAATTGTCAGTGGTCACTGGATGCCCAGCTGGTCAGTGAACTCGTTCGTTCCCATTCGCGCGGGGAGGAACGGCGACATCCACTCGACTGCTCCGCGTCGCGTCTGTGCAATGAGCTCCGGGAGCGGGGCGAACTCGCTCTCCCACACGGAATTGGGGGCGTTCTCCAGGAACCAGAGCAGGAGCAACCGCCGGCCTTGGTTGTCGGCCCGGAGCTGCATGTCGCGGAGGGCGGGTCGCATCATCGACGTGTCGGCCGCGCCGCGGAACACGAGCACGCTTTGCGCGCTCGCTCCTTCGCGCCCGAGCCGTTCCGGAAGGAAAGACCCCATCAGCCAGGCAGCGACCTCATCACGGTCCGACGCCTGCGGCACGTCGATGAGTTGCACGACGAGGCCCCCCGGGGGGTCGATCAGCGCGTGCACATCTCGTGCTGGATGGTCGTCTCGGTAGGCGGTACCGACGTGGTCGGCGAATGAGGTGAAGACCAATCGACGGTCGGCGAAGTTCCTGCCCTGGGCGTCCAGCTGCGGACCGGTTCCCGCGGCCCACGCGAAGTAGTCGTTCAGGTGGCCGGGGGCGATCCAGTATGTGGCAGCGTAGCTGCCGCCGGTCGAGTTGTCGTAATCGCCGTCGGCGCGAGCGTACTGGAGCGCGCGCAAGGCTGCCGGCGCCACCCAGCGCCGCCCGGAGAACACGAACGGAGCCATCATCGCCGCCGAGAAGAAGTGGTCGTCTTCGTACCAGCGGGTGTACTCACGCTCGTGGCCTGGGTTCGGATCGGCAATGTTGAGCAACATGTGGCCGACGCCGACCTCGAGCGATGTCGTTGCGCCGATCTCCGTCAGCGAGGCGGCCGGCTCTCTCATAGGCTGACTGGCGCAGCGCTGCGGAACTGCGCGAGGCGTTCAGCACCGGTCGCCCTGACGTAGTTCAGGTCGCCGCCGATCGTCACGAATGCCGTGCCTTCGAAACCGACGCCGCCAGGCGCACCAAGCCGCAAGCCGAGACGTGCGGCCGTGCTCCGGCAGTCCTCCCAGATCTCCATCAGCTTGTCCCGCCCTGCATACATGTCTGTTCCCATGTCCTGGGCCAGGTCGCCCAGACCGAAGAAGGCGAATTCCACGCCCTCGACGCCGGCGATCGCTTCGAAGTTGTCGACTCCCGCTACCGTCTCGATGAGTGGAATGAAGATGATCTCCCGGTTCGACCGACTGGCGTGCTCCGTCCAGTTCTCGCCCGACCAGCCTGCAGCCGGCACCATCGGACAGAATCCGCGTCCGCCCGAGCGGTACTGGGTAGCGGCATAGCAGGCGGCTGCCTGCTCAGCCGTCTCCACCTTGGGTACGAGAACACCGTCCGCTCCGAGATCGATGACCTGTTGGATCTGAGTCGGGTCGCCCTTGAGCACCCTCACGATCGCCGCCGTACCGGTCGCTTGTGCGGCCCGGATGTGCTGGAGGATGTCACGCACCCCGAGTGCACCGTGCTCGCCGTCGATAATGACGAAGTCGTGCCCGATCTCGCCGAAGATCGCCGTGGTGGACGAGTCGGCGGATGTCACCCACGCTCCTATCGCCTGGTCGCCTCGATCGTTCAATTCCACGAACCGTGACCGCGCTCCTGTAAACACGTGCTCTCCTCATCCCTGCGCCTATGCAGTGTGCCGAACCGCGTCACTCGCGGTTTTCGTCGGTAACAGGCTCTTTAGTAGCCCAAGCATTGTATGTATAGCACCAAATAACCTATCGAGCGGGGGAAAACGCACACTGAACTGGCAATTATTGATATGATGGCACTTGTTGATCCGTAAGACGCGTGGCGGGCTTGTCCGTCGCCCATTCGTACGCCGTTCGAAATGACCGGCGGGAAGGCAAAGATGCTCGACTTCGCTGAGGACGAGAAGACCGTGCAACTGCGCAAGCAGATACGCGGACTAATCGCCGAATCAATTCCGGTGGATTATCTCGGTGCCTTCACCGACGATCCCAACGATCACGAGATCGCCAAGGACTTCTGTCGGCTGTTGGGCGAGAACCGCCTGTTCGCGCTGACGTGGCCGATCGAGTGGGGTGGTGGTGCCGCCGGTCCGTGGGAACAGACCGCGTTGCGCGAAGAGATGTGGGCCTTCCACGAACCCCGCGGCGCCCAGTACATGGGGCTGAACTGGATCGGTCCGGTCATCATGCGCTACGGAACCCGCGACCAACAAGAGCGCTTCCTTCCGCCGATCGCACGCGGCGAGGTCGACTGGTGCCAGGGCTTCAGCGAGCCCGGGGCCGGTTCCGATCTGCCATCGCTGCGCACGCGCGCAACGAAGGTCGACGGTGGGTGGCGGATCGACGGGCAGAAGGTGTGGACGTCGTACGCAGGGATGGCGTCGTGGTGTGTTCTGCTCGCGCGCACCGGAACACAAGAGAGTCGGAAGGACGGCATCTCGGTCTTCCTCATCGAAATGGACCAGCCCGGAATCGAAGTGAGGCCCATCCCCGCGATGATCGGCCCGCACCACATCAATGAGGTGTATTTCGATGGTGCGTTCGTGAAGGAGGAGAACCTCCTCGGAGAACTGAACGACGGATGGACGATCATCAACGAAGTGCTTGCCTTCGAGCGCATTGGAATCGCCCGTTATGCCCGTTGCGAGCGGCTTCTCGCTGAGGCGCCGGCGGCCCTGGGCGAATTGTGGCACGAACTGCCCGACTCAATCGTGCAGAGATGGGCAACGGCACTGATGAACTCGCGACGGGTGAAGCTGATGGCCTACTCCGTCGTGGCGGCCCAGGAACGTGGCAAGCTCGACCCCGCCGACGCATCGGCGTATCGCATCGCCGGCACCCTCCTTGACCAAGAGGTCGCCGAGGTGCTCATGGATGTCGTCGGAGCGTGGGGATTGGGTACCACGGATCACAGGATGACCTATATTCGCGCAGTCGAGGATCACTGGCGATATGCCCAAGCAGCGACGGTGTCGTCTGGGACCGTCGAAATGAATCGGATTGCGCTCGGCCGGAGGATGGTGGCGAAGAAATGAACGGTACGGTTTCCGAAGAGGCGCTCGAGCTCGGCCAGGCTGTCGGTGAGGCGATCGACGCGGCCGGCGGCGTCGATCTCACGCGCGAATTCGAACGAGATCCGGCTAGTCGTGGCGAGCGCGTTGACAGTCTGCTCGGTCCGCTCGGGATCTGGGAGATAGCTCCGCGCGAAGACCAGGTGCAACTGGAGGCGGCCGCCGAAGCATGTCGAGCAGCAGGTGCTCGGCTGCTGATGTACCCCATCGCCGAGCGGCTTGCCCGCCCGGAGGGGAGAGATGGGATCCTGTTGGTTCCCACCACGGGGCGACGTGCCGCAGTGCACGCTGACATCGACCTGAACTGGGCTGCTGCTACTTTGCGCGGCGATTCCGCACTCCTGACCCAGCGCGGTCCGCTGATCGGCGAGAAATTGGCGAAATTCGTCGCCGAGATCGACGCTGAGATCGACTACGGGGTGCCGCAGGAAAACGCTGAGCTGGTAATCGCGCTTCAATCCTGGTGGCTGCTCGGCGCCCTCGAGCGAGCGCTCGACGATACGGTCCTCTACACGAACGAGCGCGAACAGTTCGGTCGACCCATCATCAAATTCCAGGCCACGCAGTTCCGCCTCTCTGACGTCATCGTGGCAGTGCAGGGACTGGCCGAACTGGCGAAGTACACGCTGTGGTCGATCGCCCAGAATGATCGCTCGACCGGGCTGGTGGACGCAGTCGCGTTACGGGTTTCTGCAGTCCAGGCCGCAGACACCGTGCTGCGTGCCGGCCACCAACTGCACGGCGCGATGGGATTCGCCGACGAGACGAACATGTCACAGTATTCTCGGCACACCCAGGGTTACCGTCGACTGCCCGAGGGTGAGACACGTGGGCAGCTCATCCTCGCCGAGCTCATCGCGGAGAATGGTTGGGCAAGCCTGTTCCCGATCGCTGCCGGAGCGGCCAGACGCGACGCGGCCGCAGTGCGGGTATAAGAAAGGACGACATGCTCTCGCCCCTCGAGATTTTCTCCCTCAAAGGCAGGACCGCCGTACTGACTGGTGCATCGGCGGGCCTCGGACGACGCTTCGCCGACGTGCTGGCCGGCGCCGGCGCGCACGTGGCGGTTGTCGCGCGTCGCGTGGAATTGCTGGACTCGTTCGTTGCCGCCCATGCTGGAAGCATTGCCATCCGGGCCGACCTGGCGAGGCCCGACGACGTCGACGGCATCGTCGAGCGCGTTCGCGCCGAATACGGCACCCCGGACATCATCGTCAACAACGCCGCCTACATCGCCGGTGGGGTGAAGGCGGAAGACGAGACGGCAGAGCAGATCACCTCGACCCTCAACGTCAACCTGGTGTCGCCAATCCGCCTGGTCCAGGCGTTCCAGCCCGGCATGCGCGAGCGGGGAACGGGAAGTATCGTGAACGTCACATCCATGGTCGCGAGCGTCGGAATCGGTCGTTTCCCACAGGCCGTGTATTCAGCGTCGAAGGGTGGACTGGAATCCATCACGCGCGAATGGGCGGCACAGTGGAGCCGCTACGGCATCCGAGTCAACGCCATCGCCCCGGGCTTCTTCGAGAGCGAGATCACCAAGGACGTCATCGGGCTGGAGAAGGTTCAACAGTGGATCCTGCAAAACACGCTGCTCCCGCGCCACGGCACTCCCGAAGACTTCGACGGCGCCCTGCTCTATCTGGCAAGCGATGCCAGCCGATACGTCACAGGTCAGACGCTTACTGTCGACGGCGGATGGACGGCACACTGACATGACCATGACGGAAGGTTCCCACGTGAAAACCAGACCGGACTTCGTTGCGTGGCTCACCGAGCACGCAGCGGAACTGGCAGACCTGAATCCCCGTCCCGACGACGAACTTGAGACGCGCGTGGACAAGAGTCTTGCGCTCCTCGGGCGGCTTCACGCCGCGGGAATCGTCGGATGGGGTTGGGCCGAAGATCTGGGCGGCTTCGGCGGCGACGCAACCGATCGCGCCGCGCTCTATGACGCGTTGACGGAGACCGGATTCGGTATGCCTGAGCAGGTCGGCGCCCTCGAAGTCCTCGGTTCCGCGTTGACGACCTACGCGCCGGAACTCGCGCGACGTGCCCTCCCGGCCGTTTTCGAAGGTCGTGAGCTGTGGTGCCAGGGCTTCTCTGAGCCCGAAGCCGGAAGCGACCTCGCGAGTCTCCGGACGACAGCGAAGCAGACCGCCGACGGCTGGGTGATCGACGGACAAAAGGTCTGGACCTCCCTCGGCCATCGCTCCCGTTGGTGCGGCGTCCTGGCCCGGACCGGGGCCCCGGAAGGTCGCCACCGCACCCTGACGCTGTTCTGGGTCGACCTCGAATCATCGGGGGTCACCGTGCGGCCGCTGCAGACGACGACCGGGGAGGCCGAGTTCTCTGAGGTCTTCTTCGACGCCGTCAGGGTGCCAGCCGATCACATCATCGGCGAGGTGGACGGTGGTTGGAAAGTCGCCATGCACCTGCTCCAGTACGAGCGTGGCATGTGGGCATGGCAGCGTCAGGCGATCATGCATGCAGCCCTCGACGACCTGATCGCCAAGGCGGGTACGCACCCTGCGGCAGGCGAGACCGTCGGTGCAGCCTATGTCGCTCTGGCAGCGCTGCGGGCTCGCAGCCGACAGACCGTTCAGCGTCTGGCCCGGGGGGAGCGGCTGGGGCCAGAGGTGTCCATTGACAAGACGCTGTTGAGTTCTGCGGAACACGTCGTCAGCGATGCTGTCCGTGCACTGCGGGTGAACGACTTCCTCTTCGGCGACGATGCCGATTCAAAACGCATCCGCGGCGAGTGGTACTACTCGCGGGCCGCGTCTGTCTACGGTGGCGCCGTCGAAGTCCAGAAGAACATCATCGCCGAGCACGTGCTCGGCCTTCCCCGAGAGGAACGACGTGGCTGACGAACTCGAGGGTGAAGTCCGCGAGGCGACGCGGGATCTCATCGCCTCCAGGCCCCAGGGACTGTTGTGGGCGGATCTGGACGAGATGGGCTGGTTTGAACTCGCCGAGGAGGACCCGAAACTCGCCGTCGGTGCATTGTTCGAGGGCCTCGGCGCGGCCGCCGTGGGATCCGAGGCACTGGACGCGGCAGTGCTGATCGCGCTGGCTGCGGCTGGCGCTGAGCTCTCTCTCGAGAACCGTCCTGCGGTTGTCTACTACCCGCCGGGACGTCATGCCGTGGGCCTTCTCAGCGCGACGAAGGCAACGGATGTGGACGGCATCGTCCTGTCCCGCGTCGACAACCCCGGCACGTTCCTCGCACCGTTGAGCCGCGAGGACGGGACGACAGTGCTCGCTGTATTGGATGCCGAGGGCACCACGTTCCACCCGATCAGAGGTGCCGATCCGGCACTGGGGCTTCGCCGGGTCACGGCCGCGGCCGCAACGGTTCTCGGTGAACTGGGCCCCGAGTACGCATCTCTGCTCGCAATGGCTGCCCGCCGTGCGGTGACACACGAATCGATGGGACTCGCACGCGCCATCCTGGACGTCGCCGTGGAGCATGTCACCAGCCGCAAACAGTTCGGCCGGACGATCGGCAGCTATCAGGCGGTCCAGCACCGCCTCACCGACATCGAGGTCGCACTGGGTGCTGCCGGCGCTGTGGCCGCGCTGACCTGGGAGGGTGAACCGGACTCCGTCACCATCCTGACGGCGAAAGCGCTGGCTGCGAAGGCACTCGATACCGCGGTGGGCAATGGCCTGCAGGTATGCGGTGGCATGGGCTTCACCGACGAGTTTCCCCTGGCGCGCCTCGTGCGCCGCGCACTGTTCCTGTCCGCGTTCCTGGGCGGTGCCTCACAATTGTCCGGGGCAGTCGGACGGTCCATCATTGCGTCGGGACGAGCGCCGCGCCTCTCGGGATTCGCGGCATGAGGCCCAACGAAGACATTCCGGACTTTCCGGCTGTAGGCATCACGACGATCGCGGCGGCCGCACGGTGGGCAGGCGAGCACTTCGCCGATTTACCGGCAGTCGTCGAGGGCGACCTGCGCTGGACCTTCCGTGAGTACATCGATCGGGCAGAGGCGATCGCGGCTGGTCTCGTCGCCATCGGAGTGCACAAAGGCGACCGGGTCGGCATCTGGGCCCCCAACTCCGCCGATTTCGCGGCCACGGTGCTCGGAATCGAGTTGGCCGGCGCGGCCCTGGTCCCGTTGAACACACGATTCACCGTGACCGAGACCGGCGACATCTGCGGCCGGGCATCCGTCAAAGCGGTGTTCACCGTCACGACTTTTCTCGACCGGCCGTATGCGGACGAGCTTGCGGCCCACCGGGCGGAGCGACCGGAAATCCTGGCGGGAGGCGCTCCCGTCGTCACGTTCGACGGCGGAGGAGCGGACAGCATCGAACGTCTCATCGCCCGGGGGACCGAAGAACACCGCCGCGAGGTGGACGCCCGGGTGGCCGGCTTGACCCCTGATGACACCGGGATGATGTTGTTCACGTCCGGAACGACGGGCCGCCCGAAGGGCATTCGCCTCGGGCACGGCCAACTGTTGCGTGCTTACTGGCAATGGGGCGGCATCCTGGGCGTGGAGACGGGGGACCGTGTCCTGCTCAGCAATCCCTTCTTCCATGCCTTCGGGCTTCTCGTCGGACTCCTCCTGGCGCTCGTGCGAGGCACCACCGTGTACCCCGTGGCGGTTTTCTCCTCGGCAGAGGCGCTTCGACTGATCGAATCCGAAGCCATCACGTTCTATCCGGCTCCGCCGACGGTATTCCAGACGATTCTGCAGGACCCCGCGCTGCAGTCGACTGACACGAGCTCCCTGCGGATCGCTGTCACGGGCGCGACATCGATCCCCCCGTCGTTGATCCGGGCGATGCACGAGGTACTGGGCATCGAACGGGTCTTCTCTCCCTATGGCTTGACCGAAGCGACCGGCGTTGCGACCCTGACCCGCTTCGGGGACTCGGTGGACACGGTCGCGCTGACGGCGGGCCGTCCGGTTCCCGGCGTCGAGGTCGCGGTCCTGCGACCGGACGCGGCCCACGCCGATGCCGGCGAGGTCGGTGAGATCTGCGTCCGCGGGTACAACACGCTGGTGAGCTACCTGGACGATGACACCCCACTGACGGATGAGCGCGGATGGCTGCACACCGGCGACCTCGGGGCACTCGATGCGGCGGGCAACCTGCGCGTGACCGGTCGGCTGAAGGACATGTTCATCGTCGGCGGATTCAACGTCTACCCGGCGGAGGTCGAGGCAGTGCTCGGTTCCCACCCCGGCGTCTCCGCCGTTGCGGTCGTCGGAATCCCCGACGACCGGCTCGGAGAGGTGGGCGCAGCGTTCATCATTCCGAAGGCCGGCGCCAGCGTCGAGGAGACCGAACTCGTCGAATCAGCGGTGGCGCGGCTCGCGAACTACAAGCGGCCACGGCGCTACTTCTTCGTCGACTCGTTTCCCGTGAACGCGAGCGGCAAGGTCTTGAAGCACGAGCTGGCAGCGAGCCTCACCGCACCGCCCGATGAGCAGCCAACCCGCCACGCAAGCGACCCGCCGGTGATGACCCCGCAGAAACCGCTTCCGTCGGGCTTTGGCCCCGAGACGACGGCGGATGAGGCGCTCGGGGGACCAGACCTGACCGGGATGGTGGGGATCCCTCCGGTCGTCCGCTGCACATGCTCATCAACAATGCCGCGGTCCTCGGGCACCCCCGGCAGCGGGACAGCCGCGGCTTCGACTACACCCTCGCCGTCAACCACCTCGGCCACTACCAGCTGACGGCGCGGCTCTGGCCGGCACTGATCCGGGCTGAGGGAGCCCGCGTGGTCACGTTGTCTTCGCGGGGGCACCGTTTCGCGAACCTGGAGTTCGACGACCTCCACTTCGAAAACCGCCCATTCGACGACACCGTGTCAAGACAGCTCGTGCGCGAGCTCAGGCGACATACGGCCCCCGGCGCACCGCGGAGCAGGGCGCCGCAACGACGGTCTGGTGCGCAGTGAACCCCCGACTCGACGGAATGGGCGGTGTCTACTGCGAAGACGTGGACATCGCCGAGCCCGTCGACGCATCCACGACAGCCACGCCCGGGGCGCGGCCATGGATTCTCGACCGCGACCTGGCCGAGCGCCTCTGGACGGTGACCGAGAACCTCACGAACGTGCGGCTGCCGGGATAGGTCAGGCTCGGGCGGTACCGGTCAACGCGCGACCCGCGTGAGCGCCGCCGCAGCCGCGGCGCCGATCGCGGCATGGCCGGCATCGTTCGGGTGGATTCCGTCGGGATCGAGCTGCCCTGTCGTGATCAGACCCGCCCCAGACACGAGGTGCACGTGGGAATCCGCGTTTTCGTCGCGGAACGCGTCAACAGCCTCCTCGATGGCTCCGCGGAGGTCGGAGAGGCTCGCTCCCGAGCCGTTTCGCGTCTCTTCGGCGGCCGGCCGGATCACCGGACTCAGAACGAGAATCGGTGTTTCAGGATGTCCGTTCCGCACCATGCTGAGGAAGAGTCGCATCAGCTCCCCGATGTACCGTGCATCCATCTCGATTTGCGACCAGCAGTTCGTGCCCCATGCGAGGCTGATCACGTCGGCTGGTGTGGCGGCCAGGTGAGCCGCGACCGGCAACTCGCCGCGTGCAGCGCCCGCAAACCCGAGATTCAGCAGATCGAAGCCGGTCGCCCGGGCGGCGACCGCGGTCCAGGCGGAACCGGGATCCGTGCTGGTCCATCCCTGGGTGATTGAGTCACCGTATGCGACCCATTTCGTGGAGAGCTCGAGCGGTCGAGCCTCACCGCCCTGTGCGTGCACGCCGAAGAGGCGGGGCTCGAAACGCTCGGGAAGATAGATTTCGACCGTCATGTCGGGATTCCGCTCGGGCAGTTCGATGCGCACGGTGGTCGTGGTGTCAGCGGTGACCGGGACGGCTCCCCGACGTTCACCGTCGACATAGACCGTGAACTCGCCGTGGTCGGCCGGCGTCGCCAGCGCCAGCACATCGCCCGTCTGGACGTCGATGTCGACGGCCGCCGCGTCGCCGGTGAAGCCGAACCGGACGCCCGCAGGCACCCGCGAGGCCTGGACCGTGTCAGCAGTCCATCGTTCCATTGCTGAGGCCGGCACCCGGCGGGGTCGAGCGTCTTCGACCGAGACGGCTCCCAGCAGCAGAGTATTGGCTTCCACTTGCGGCACGCTCCTTCGTCATGGGGTATCCTCGCTAACATTACCCAGATAAGAAGCGCTCCGGCGAGACAAGGGGCACTTTGCGGGCTCGCCGGGAAGCCCTCACCGCAGGGCCCGGAAGGAAGCACGCACATCCGCCACGAAGGCGTCGGGCTGCTTAAAAGGCGCGAAATGACCACCGCGGTCGTGCACTCGCCACTGCCGTAGATCGAAATAGCGCTCAACCCAGGCGCGAGGCGCGCGACGGATGTCCTCAGTGAACACCGAGACTGCAGACGGCACCTGCACCACCGGCAGGCGGTCATGCCCGGGACGCCAGGGGTCCCGCACGGCGTTCGCGTAGTAGCGTGCCGAACTGGCATATGTGCCGGTGAACCAGTAGGTTGACGCGATATCGCAGAGGTCGTCCTTGTTGAACACCGTCTCGCGCGACGAAGACGTGATGATTGGCTCCGTCCACCGTCACCGCGTACTGCTCGAGCGCGTTCATCCGCTCCTGGGTGGCCCGCCAGTCGTGGGAGTGCCGCCAGTGGTCCACCAGTTCGCGCAAGCCAGCGGCGGGGAAGCCGTAGTCGCCGTCAATATTGTCCGGATCGTCCGGGAAGCGCGTGACCGAAAGGCGCCTCCACAGGTCGTCGACATCGCCCTGCGACACCGCGATCTGAAAGGGATCGGATGCCGATCGGGAGTGGCCGGGACTGTGATCCCGAGGTGCACAGCACTCCTATAGTCGGATGCGCGGAAAGCAAAACCGCTATGATTTAAATCATTAAGGCCGATGACGCCGTCGGCCGTAACCCATCACAACGCAGTGAATGAGGAGTTGGCACCGGATGACCACAACGACCGCACCCGAAAGTACGCCCGCGAAGGCTCCAACCTTTCCGCAACTACGCGACGACCCGTTCCGGCCACCGGCAGCCTATGAGCAGTGGCGTGAGGAATCGGCGGTCGGTGCGGTGGGGCTGCACAGCGACCAACGGGCATGGGTGGTGTTGCGCTACGAGCAGGTTCGAGAGACCCTGGAGCACCCGGGCATATCGGTCGACGCACAGCATCCGCACTTCCCGAAGGTGCGCAAGGGTGTGACGTCGAGGGCCAACGACACCATGCTGCGACACATGGATGCGCCGATGCACGGCAAATACCGACGGATGATGGCGCGCCAGTTCACCGCGAAGCGCGTGAGCGAACTGCAGCCGGAGCTCGAGCGGATCGTCACGGAGACTGTGGACGCGATCCTGGCCACAGGCGGCCCGGTGGACCTCCACCAGGAACTCAGCCTGGTGATCCCGACGAAGGTGATCTGTGCGCTGCTGGGTGTGGACTATGCGATCAGCGGCGACATCCAGCGGCTGTCCAACCTCACCACGTCCGCCTCCACTCCGGCGGATGAATTGGTGGCGGCCGCGCAGGAGATGTACGGGCTCCTGGATGCCGAGATCAACGCGCAGTATGAGAACCCGCGCAACGGGCTGATCGGCACGCTGATCGAAGAATCCCGGAAGGGAGAGATAGAGCACCGTCAGATCCTCGGACAGACGTTCATGACGATCGTGGCCGGCCATGAGACGACTGCGAACACGATCTCGATGGGCATGCTGCAATTGTTGGACGCGCCCGCAATTCGGGAGCGCGTCGCAGCTGACCGGTCCCTGATCCCCGGGATGGTCGAGGACATGATCCGGATGCACTCCCTGGTCGATGGCACGCTCTCGCGGGTCGCCAAGGAGGACATGGTCATCGGCGGGCAGCAGATCACCGCAGGCGACGGAGTCATCGTCACGATCAGCTCGCCGAACTACGATCCGCGGCGCTGGGAGAACCCCTACCAGCTTGATATCGACCGCAACGACCGCGCCCACATCAGTTTCGGGGCGGGCGTGCACTCGTGCCTCGGTCAGAACCTTGCCCGCGCCGAACTCTACCTTGCCTTCGAGCAGTTGCTGACCCGCATGCCCACCCTCCGTCTGGCCGACCTGCCGGAGCCCGTCACCATGCAGAACGACGGTTTCATCTACGGGGTTCGCAATTTGATGGTCGACTGGTGATGCCTGTCCTCCACGGCGGGGGAGAGACGCTGGGAGGGATTGACGCGCTCACCCCGACCCCGATCCATGTCGCGGAGGAGGTCCTGGACGACCTCCGCCGGCGTCTGTCCAACATCCGATGGCCCGTCGACGCCGGGAACGACGACGAGTTCTACGGCGTCAGCCGCAAGCGCCTCGAGCCGCTCGTCGAGTACTGGCTAACCGGATACGACTGGCGCCGTGCAGAAGCGGAGATCAACCGCTTCGAGCAATACACGGTCGAGATCAACAACGTGCCGGTGCACTTTATGCGCCGAGGCTCTTCGCGGCCGGATGCTGTTCCGCTCATCCTCACGCACGGTTGGCCCTGGACGTTCTGGCACTGGGCGAAAGTGATGGACCCACTCGCCGAACCACCCGCCGGAGAGCCGGCGTTCGACGTGATCGCGCCCTGCTTCCCCGGCTTCGGGTTTTCGACGCCACTGCCGAACCACCCTGATATGACGTTCGTTCAGGCCGCGGAGTTGTGGCACACCCTCATGCGAGACGTGCTGGGCCACGACCGGTATGCCGTCGGAGCGAGCGACTTCGGCTCGCTCGTCTCAGCACAGCTGGCACACAAGTACGAAGATGAAGTGATCGGCCTGCACCTCGGGCTGCCCATACCGCTCACCGCGTTCCAAGGCGATCGGGCCTGGGACGTCACCGGCGGCGCAACCCTTCCCGCAGACGTCCCCGAAGACCTCCGCGCCGGAGCGAAGGGGATCGCTCGCAAGTTCGCGATGCACGTGGCCGCTCATATGTTCAGTTCAAGCACGCTGTCGTTCGGGTTCTCCGATTCGCCGGTTGGGCTGCTGGCCTACCTGCTCGAGAAGTGGAGCCGCTGGAGCGACTGCGATGGTGAGATCGAGAATGTCTTCTCGGCGGACGACATCCTCACTCACGCGATGATCTACTGGGTCAATGACGCGATCGGAACGTCGATGCGCACCTACGCAAACACGAACCGCTACCCGTGGACGCCGTCCCACGACCGGATGCCGCAAGTCGGCGTGCCGACCGGTATCACCTTCGCCGGCTTCGAGAACCCTCCGGGGGTGACCACCGAAGAGCGGGTGGCGCACTACCAACGCCTCCCGAGGGCGGCATGGTTCAACGCGACGAACCTCCGCGCCCACGAGCGTGGCGGGCACTTCATACCGTGGGAGATACCTGACGAGTGGGTTGCCGACCTCCGTGAGACCTTCCGAGATCGGACGTGAATATCCGCATCCTTGTCCTCGCATTCGGGATGGTCGCGAGCGGTATGAATTCGCTGCTTGTCGCCGGACTCCTGCCAGCGGTCGCCCGAAGCCTTGACACCACCGAGGCCGCAGTCGGCATCAGCGTTTCGGTGCTCGCGTTGACCTACGCGCTGACAGCCCCCTTCATCCCCATCGCGTTCTCGCGATTCGGCAGGCGCGCGATATTGATCGCCGCGATGATCGTCTTTCTGATCGGTGTCCTCCTTTCGGCTTTCGCGTGGGACATCTGGAGCTTCTACCTGGCCAGGGCCATCAGCGGGCTCGGCGCAGCGGCGTACGCCGCACAGGCCATAGCAGCGGCGATTGAGATCTCTCCGCCTGGCCGCAAGGGCGCTGCCGCTTCATGGGTGAGCATGGGCTTCGCGGTCTCGATGGCACTCGGAGTCCCCGTCGGGACGCTTCTCGGCAACGCCTTCGGCTATCCGATCGCCTTTCTGCTGACAGCGCTCATCGGTGTGGTCACCGTTATCGCACTCATGACAATGCGACTGGCCATCCCCGTGCATCCGGTTGCGCCATCCGTCCGGCAGCAGTTCCGGCCGCTCGCCTCGCCTCCGGTCCTGGCCGTCCTGGCGTTCACTTTCTTCTACTCGGTTTCGTTCTTCATCGTGCTGATCTACCTGTCTCCCATCCTGGTTTCGGCCGCTGGTGTTGACGTCACGATGGTCGCGGCCGCGTTGGCCGTGTTCGGTGTCTGCAACGTCGTCTCCATGGCCATCGGGGGGCGGCTGATCGATCGATTCGGCGGTCTGGCCGTCATTGTCGTCTGCCTCATGGTCATGAGCGTCGTTACTCCACTCCTGGGGGCGCCGGTCGGAGCCCTCGGGGCTTTCCTCTCCATCGCCGCGTTCGGCCTGACCGGGTCCGTCATCGGACCGGCCACGAATGTCGTCCTCGGTCGCATGCATCCGCAGAACCCCGCGACGGTGGTGGGAGCGAATATGTCGGCTGTCCAGCTCGGGGCCGCGGTCGGCGGCGCGGCGGGCGCAGCGATCTTGACGGCGGCCGGGGCCAGTTGGACAGCCTTCGCAGCCGGGCCGCCGGCCATTACTGCCGCGTTCATTTGTTGCGGCGTGATACTGGTCCGGCGGGCGCGCAAGTCCACCGAACAGGCGACCACGAGGGTGGCAGCGTGAACTGGCGACTGGTCTTCGTCCTGTTCGCCGTGTATGCGGTGGGAACGAACGCACTGATCATGGCTGGCATCGTTCCCGCAATCGCCACGGGGTTGAACACGACCGAGGCGATCGCAGGCCTCGGCCTGACCGTGTTCGCCTTGACCTACGCAGCGATCGGGCCGTTTCTGCCGATCATGCTGTCGCGGTTCGGGCGACGGACGATCATGGCCGGGGGTCTTCTCCTCTTCGTCGGCGGCACGGTCTTGTCGGGGCTCGCGCAAGATGTCGGGACCTTCATGCTGTCTCGGGTGATTGTCGCGGTCGCTGCGGCGGCAATACCGCCGCAGGCGGCGGCGATCGCCATCGCGATCTCGCCACCCGGGCGAGAGGGCCGGGCACTCGGACTTCTGACCGCGGGTATCCTCCTGTCAATTGCGACCGGTGTGCCTATCGGTTCACTTCTCGGACTCTGGCTGGGGTACTCGGGCGCATTTCTGTTCCTCGCTTCCCTCGGGATCGTCGGCCTTATCGGATTGTTCTTCATCCCACCCACCCCGAAACCGGTGAAGGCGACGGTCGCGGAACAGTTCGCACCCTTCCGCCGCCCGGCTGTGCTCGTGCTCGGACTGTGCGCGTTGTTGTTCGCCTGGTGCCAGTACTCGATCACCACCTTCTTCGCTCCTCTCCTGAAGGAGTCGGCGGGGATCTCCGACATCGACATTCCCATTCTGCTGGTGATGTACGGGCTCGCAGGCGTGGTCGCCGCTGCCTTCGGCGGAAGGCTCATCGATCGGTTCGGAGGATATCCCGTAGCCATCGGCGGATTCGTCGCGATCACCGTCACCACGCCGCTGTTCTCGGTGGCGTCGAGTTTCGTGATCGCGGCGATCGTCGTCGTTGCCTGGAGCCTCGCGCAGAATGTGACGTTCCCCGCCGCGCAGGTCGAGATGGGCCGCCTCCATCCGCCCAACGCTGCAACGGCGTTCGCCTTGTTCGCCGCCCTCGTTCAGGCCGGCGGTGCGATCGGGACCGCGGTCAGCGCTGGGGTTCTGGAGGCGCTCGGAGCGCGGTGGATCCCGCCTGTCGCAGCCATTGCAAGCGTCGTCGGAACGGTCGTGATCAGCGTGCTCGCCCACCGTCTTCGCCGCCGCGCGACAGGCGGAGAGACGTCCGTAGGCGAGCCCGTGGCTGGCCTTCCAGCATCCTGACAAGGATTAACAGCACAGACCCTTTCTTTGTGTTATCGTTGGCCCGGCAAACAAGGCCGGACCCGTGCCGGGAACCATCAACAAAGGGGTTGAGTATGACGTACTCACGTGAGCTTAATTCGACCGCAGGAGCGGCAGTCTGCGCGACGGGAGGCCGCTGATGGCAACCGTGGATGACCCGACCGAGCGCGTACCCTGGCTGAAGTGGATCGACCGTTTCAGCACACTTCTGGCGATCCTCGGTGGCATTGCGATCGTTGGGCTGATGCTCAACGTCGCGCTTGACGTCGTGGGGCGCTTCGCCTTCAACCGTCCGTTGCCGGGTACGCTCGACCTCACACAGTTCGCGTGGATGCCGGCGCTCATCTCGCTCGGGCTGGGGTATTCGCTCCTGCGCAACGAGCACATCCGCGTCAACCTCCTGACGGCGCCGACCGGCCCGCGTACCCAGCGGGTCATCGAGATCGTCTCGATGGTCTTCACGTTGGTGACCGTGGCGTTCTTCATCTGGTACGGCGCCGAGAAGGCCGCCGAAGCGTTGAACTTCGGAGAGAAGGCCGTCGGCACGCCGTGGCTGGAAATCTGGCCGTTCCGCTGGATCGTTGCCGTAGGCATGGTCGGCTTGCTCCTGCAGACACTCGCGACCCTCTTGAGGGCGATAACGGTGGAGAACTTCGTTCCGGCCGACGACGACGAGACGACGGCTGTAATCGAGGCGGAAGTGACTGTATTCGACGAACTCAAGGACGAGCTCGTCACGACCGGGAATGTGGAGAAACGATGAGCACGACCTTGCGCGAAGCGCCCCAACAGGCCAGGATCAAGACGCCGGTTGAGATCAAGGACGCGTTGACCGCACGTCGGTTCACGATCGGCCTGATCGTGACGGCGGGCGTGACAGTCCTCCTGACTCTCTATTTGTTCGTTTTCCCCTCCAGCAAGCTCATCGTCGGCTTCGTCATCATCCTGCTCATGATGGCGCTGATGCTGTTCAAGATTCCGATCGGCATCGCGATGTCCGGTGCAGCGATGCTCGGACTGTACCTTCTCGTCGGGCCGCGGGCCGTTGAAGGGACACTGAAGGAAGTCGTCTTCCAGTCGTTCGCCTCCTGGTCGCTGAGCGTCATCCCGATGTTCGTTCTGATGGGTGTCGCCCTCGGGAAGAGCGGGTTGATGAGTGGCGCGTATGACGCCGCCCGCAAGTGGCTCAGTCGACTCCCAGGCGGGCTGGCGATCGCGACCACCTTCGCCGGAGCCGGCATGGCGGCAACAAGCGGCAGCACGATCGGCATCGCCTACGCGATCGGCCGGGTCTCGATCCCTGAGATGATCCGCTCGGGCTACAAGCCCAGCCTCGCGATGGGGGCGACCGGCATGGCCGGGACCCTGGGGCAGGTCATCCCGCCGAGCGTTCTCCTGGTGATCTATGCCGGCGTCGCTGAGACCCCGGTGGGTCCGCAGTTGCTCGCGGGCATCCTCCCCGGGCTCGCCCTGGCGGCTTTGTTCACGATCGTGATCATCCTGTGGGCGTCGTTCAGCCCGCGGTCCGCACCCCGTGGCGTCCGCTACTCCTGGCAAGAGCGGCTGGCCTCGCTCATCCACGTGGTGCCGATGCTGATCATCATCGTGGTCGTCCTCGGCGGAATCTACTTCGGCGTTTTCACCGCGACGGAGGCCGGGGCCTACGGTGCACTGATCACCCTCATCCTGGGCCTGATCGTGGTTGTGGGACGGTCCAGGAAGGGCCTCAAGCGCGGCGTCACGACGATCCCGACTCGCAAGGTCGTCGGAACCTTCTTCTCCAGCACGATGATGGAGGCGGTCTCCGCAGTCGCCGCCGTCATGCTGCTCCTGGTTGGGGTGAACCTGCTCACCCGCGTCATGGCGCTGAGTGGCCTGGCGAAGTGGGTGGCCGACGCTGTCATCAACCTCGGCCTGTCTCAGCTCGGATTCCTGCTGCTGCTTATTCCGGTGTACCTGGTGCTTGGATTCTTCCTCGACACCCTGGCGATGATGCTGTTGACCATCCCGGTGTTCATGGGTCCACTTGTCGCGCTCGATGTCGACCTGATCTGGTTCGGCGTGTTCCTGATCGTGCTCGCCGAGATCGACCTGGTGGCACCACCGCTGGGCGTGATGAACTTCGTCGTCCTGGCGATATCGCAATCCAGCACCAAGGGCATGGGCCTGAAACTCAAGATCACCGACGTGTTCAAGGGCGTGATGCCGTTCATCGCAGCGTGCGTCGTGTTCCTGGTGATTCTTATCTTCTGGCCGGACCTCGCACTGTGGCTACCCGGACAGGCGGCAGCCAAGTAGCATCCGCTCCAATCAGGGATCGAGCCGGTCTCCAGCTCACGGTGGCATCCGCATCCCGCCCCTTCTTCGTCGCTCTCGTCGAGGAAGGGGCGGGATGCGACATTCAAAGCAGCTCAGCAGCGTGGCGTGAGGGCGTCCCACAGGGTGATGATCGCCGCTGCAAGGTCGCCAGGGCGGTCCTCCAGCGACGCCGGGGCGCGTGGGGCCAGCTCGATCACGAGCTGAGCCGACGCGGCGAGCTCGGCGGCGAGCTTCGGCGCCTGGCGCCCGATGTGCGCATCCTCGTCCGCGGTGGCGAACTCGAGTACCGCTACCGGCACCTGCAGTGAGCGCAGGGCTCCTTCGAGGTCATACGCGGTCACCGCGCGATAGAAGTGCCGGCGGTAGCGGATCGCCTGCAACCGGTCGATCGCCTCGTTAATCGACCACTCCGGCGCCGTGAACTCGGTGACGGCCCTGGCCTGTTCCATCCACTGTGAGGGGGAATCATCGGTGTGGTCGGCGAGCAGCGCTCGAACCGAGGGATGCTGCCCCAGGGTGGTGCCGCGCTCCGTGTTGGACAAAACGATGCTGTGGGTGAAACCCGCGAAGATGAAGCCGTCGATCGCCTCCGGGTGTGCAGCTGAGATCGCGGCCCCGAGCTTGTTCCCGCCGTTCATCCCGTAGAGGGTGTAGTGGGAACCGACTATCGCGACGGCGGCTTCGTGCAGTGTCTGGGCGAGAGCGGTGATCGTGCGCGGCCCGTCAGGAAGGAACGATTCGCCCGTGCCCGGGGGATCGAGTGCCACCACCTGGCAGTTCTCAGCGAGGAGGGGGATCAGCCTGCGATACATCCGTGACGAGCGTCCACCGTGCGGGAGCAACACGAGCGGGTCGCCTTTTCCCGCGGTCAGGAACCGAACCTGCCCGTCGTTGGTGTCGGTGAATCCCTGGCGAATCCGAAGCGACGCGTCCATCGCTGGCATGCTCCCTCTTATCGGTTCCCGTTCAGCGCGGAACGACGAAACCGCCGTTCGGCCGGAAGGTCTGTCCAGTCACGAATCTTGCCTCGTCGGAGACGAGGTAGACGATTTGCCATGCGACGTCACTCGGCTCGCCGACCAGGTGGAGCGGCGAAAGGGAACGATATGTCTCGAGCTGGTCCTCCCACCCAGCGGAGAGCTCACCATTGGGGAGAGTGTAGTTACGGCGGATCATCGGAGTATCGATGTATCCCGGTGCGACGGCATTCACGCGCACGCCATCGGACCCCAGCGCCAGTGCCATCGTGCGAGTCAGCTCCACAACCGCAGCCTTGGAGGCGACGTACGCGAGCTGTGCAGGCAGGGGTCTGTCCAGCCCGCCGGTGGCAAGGTTGACCATGCTGCCCTTACGAGCAATCAAGTGCTTGGTCGCCGCGCTGCACACGTTGAGCGCGCCGAAGAAGTTGACTTCCATCACCCGTCGCACGGCGTCCGTGTCGATATCGTGCGGATCGATGTCGATGAAGATCCCCGCGGAATTGATGACCGCGTCGATGCCGCCGTGCTCGGCCGCCGCGCCGTCGAGCGCTCGTTCAACCGCAGCCGCGTCCGTCACGTCGAGCTGCATCGCGTGCACCGTCCCGCGCAGGCCGAGGCTATTGATCCGATGCGCCTCGGCGTCGAGGCGATCAGCGAAGAGGTCCGCGGCGACGACTACGGCGCCTTCAGCTGCGAACACCTCCGCGATTCCCGCTCCGATCCCGCTTGCGGCGCCGGTGACGAGAATCACTCGTCCTGCTACGTCGAATGCCATGATCTCTGCTCCTTCACCTCTCGGCCCGGTTCAGGCCCGCGGGTCGAGAGCCACTTTGATGGGCCGTTCTTCGGTCTGGTATGCGGCTGTGCGGATCGCGTTCGTCACGTCTTCGAGGGGGAAGACGTGAGTGATCCAGTCACCGACGTCAAGCCCCTGCTCACGCAGCCCTCGCGCCTTCTCGAACGCCTTCTCCACCGTGTTCGGATGCGAGAGGCGCCCCTTGAGGGTGATTTCCTTCCACATCAGCAGTCGCCAATCGAATGGCTGCGTGGAGGGGTTCGGGGACGCAGAGCTGACGACTGTTCCGAGCACGCGGACCAGGTTCATGGCGAGTGCTTTGCCGGCCGGTGAGCCGGATACCTCGATCACCCCGTCGACGTCGCCGTGTTGTGCCACGATGGCCGCCGCCGTCTCGAGGATTGCGTCCGGGGAGCTGTCCCTGGTGGTCACGAATGTCGTCGCGCCGAATCCCGCCGCAAGCTCCAGCCTCTGGGCATCTGCTTCGAGCCCGATCAGTGTCGCGCGGCGACCAGTGGCAATGGCTGCGAGCGCACAGCTGAGACCCTGGGGGCCCGGCCCGATCACAGCGATGTGACCGCCATCGGGGACATCGGTAGCATCGGCCCAGCGGATGCCGTTGGCAAAGGGCGAACTCGCCACGAGCGCAGTCCGGTCGGAGAAATCCGCCGGAACCGGATAGACGACAGCCTCCGGGGGAACGAAGGTATGAGTGGAGTACCCGCCCCACAGGTAAGGAGGCTCTTTCGCCGAAAGCGTGCCATAACCGTTCTTGAGACCCCGTCGCTCGCAGAGGTAGTACTGGCCATGATCACAAGCGTGGCATCCCTCCGTGCACGGCCACCTGGCCTCGACCACGACCTTGTCGCCAACCGTGAGATTGCGGCGGTCGGCCGCGGCGGCGCCGATCTGGGCAACCCGCCCCACGATCTCATCACCGAAGATGACTGGAACGCGCTCGTTCACGTAGTCGAATGCACCCCGGTACATGGCAAGCTCTGAGCCGTCCACGCCGCACAGGATCACCTCGAGGAGCAGATCATCCGGGCCGATCACGGGGATTGGGAAGTTCTCCAGCCCCATGTCCTCTGGGCCGCGATAGGCCGCGGCACGTGCGAAAGATGGTGAGCCTGTTATCACGGAGGTCCTTCCAGGCAAATCGGCGGTGATTACTATGCGGGATTGTCACGAGCGTAGCAGTGTGCTTCAGTGTCCTTACAATCTCAATAATATTTATAGGAGTTAATTCATGCCGGACCTGACACTTTTTGCCCAACCACCCGCCGGCCGCTCCGATGCGCCTCTTCTGATTCTCGGTCCCGCACTTGGTGCGCCCGCCTCGATGTGGGACAAGGTTGCCGCGCTGCTGGCACCGGATTACCGCACACAGACGTTCGAACACTTCGGTTTCAATGGCGCACCGGTTCTCCACGAATCCTTCTCAATCGCTGACCTCGCTGATGCCGTCGTGCGCGTGATCGATGCCGCTGGCGTGGAGAAGGCCTACTACGCGGGGGACTCGATCAGCGGGGCCGTCGCCCTCGAGCTTGCCCGCCGGCATCCCGGCCGTGTCGCGGCGGTCGCAGCAGTGTGCAGCGTGGCACGCAAGACGGGGGACCCGAGCATGGCGCCCCTTGCAGCTGCCGTGCGATCAGAAGGAACGGCGGCGCGAGCAGATGACATCGGCGCCCGTTGGTTCGCCCCGGGGTCCCAGGACAAGCACGCCGCTGAGATCGATTCCCTGGTAGAAGCCCTGTCTAGTGCCGACGATGAGACGTACGCACGCTACCTCGACGCCCTCGACGTCCACGACGTAGGCGACCACGCCGGTGATATCACGATTCCCGTGCTCGCTGTCTGGAGCGAGTTTGACACTGGTGACGGCGAAGGCAAGATGCGGTACATAGCTGAGAATGTGCAGCAGGGGACCCTGATTGGGATCAGCGGAGCGGGCCACGTACCGCCGCTTGAACAGCCTCAATCGGTTGCGGAGGCGTTCCGCGCCTTCTTCCCCGCAGGAGAGTGAATTGACGCCCCCGGCAATGGAGTACCGGCACCTGGGTCACAGCGGTCTGCAGGTGTCGAGGTTGTGCCTCGGGACGATGATGTTCGGGGGTGCGACCGATCCAGCGACGGCACAGCGGATCATCGGCAGCGCCCGTGAGGCAGGTATCAACTTCATCGACACTGCTGACGTCTACAACGCAGGCGAATCAGAAGTCGTGACGGGGGCTGCCATCAGGGACGATCGTGATGGCTGGGTGCTGGCGACCAAGTTCGGCAACCCGATGGGGCAGGGGCCGAACGACCGGGGCCAATCGCGGAAGTGGATCATCGCCGCCGTTGAGTCGAGCCTGCGGAGGCTGGGTACCGATTACATCGACATCCTGTATCTGCATCGGAGCTTCGACGACGCCGCGCTGCCGGAGGCAGTGCGGGCTCTGGGCGATCTGATCCGACAGGGGAAGCTGAGGCACTTCGGGGTTTCGAACTTCTCAGGGTGGAGGCTGGGCCTGACATGCCAGCTCGCGGATGAGTTCGGTTTGGATCGGCCGGTCGCGAGCCAGCCGGTGTACAGCGTGGTCGAGCGTAGCGCGGAGCGTGAGCTGATTCCGGCAGCCGGGCACTATGGTGTCGGGGTGGTCAGCTACAGCCCGCTCGCCCGAGGGGTGCTGACCGGCAAGTACCAGCTGGGAGTATCGCCGGATCCGGCAAGCCGCGTGGGTCGTGGCGACCCGCGGATGCTGCAGACCGAGTTCCGGAGAACTCGCTCGTGGTCGCCGAACGGCTTGCGCGCCATGCCGCGGGTAAGGGAATGGATCTGGCGAGCTTCGCGCTTGGCTGGGTCCTGGCAAACCCTGCCATCACCTCGGTGATCGCGGGACCCCGTACTTACGAGCAATGGGACGCGTACCTGGCCTCCGCTCTGACGCAGATCGACAGTGACGACGAAGCCGCGGTCGACGAACTCGTATCGCCGGGGCATCCTTCCACTCCGGGATACAACGACCCCGCATACCCGGTGGAAGGACGACTGGCGTGAGCGGACTCGCCCCGGTACTGGAACTCAACGATGGGGCGTCGATACCGCAGCTTGGTATGGGGGTCATGTACATCCCCGCCGGGGATCTGCCTGCTCTGCTCGCCGATGCCGTGACGCTCGGCTTTCGACATTTCGACACCGCGACTCACTACGGCAACGAGGCGGGTATCGGTGAGGGCATCCGGCGACTCGACCTTTCCAGGGAGGAGTTGTTCGTCGCCACGAAGCTGCCCAACGCCGCCCATGGCTACGATGCCGCGCTTCGCGCCTTCGACCGGAGCGAACAGGCGATCGGGCACATAGATCTTTACCTGCTGCACTGGCCTCAGCCGCCGAAGGGGAAGTACCTCGAGACCTGGCGGGCGATGGTGCGCCTGCGCGGGGAAGGGAGGGTGCGTTCCATCGGTGTGTGCAATTTTCCCGCGCCGCTCCTGGACGAACTGATCGCAGACACCGGTGTTGCTCCGGCGGTCAACCAGATCGAACTGCATCCGGCGTATCCACAGCCGGCGACGCGGGCCGCGAACCAGGCGCGCGGCATCCTCACCGAAAGCTGGAGCCCGCTGGAGCATGGACGCGCGATCACGCACCCGACGATCACGGCGATCGCTGACATCCACGGATGCTCGCCGGCCGCCGTCGTTCTCCGCTGGCACCTCGACCTCGGGCTCGTCGTGATTCCGAAGGCGGCAACTCCAGCGCACCTGGCGTCGAACTTCGCGGCACTCGAGATCGTGTTGAGCGCCGAAGACCATGCGGCGATTGCCGCCCTCGCGCGAGCGGACGGTGGCTTCGGCCCCGACCCGATGGTGCACACAACGGAGCAAGGAGCGGAATAGATGGCATCAGAGAACAAGGTCGCGCTGGTGACCGGTGCGTCCGGCGGCATCGGCCGCGAGATCGCGCTGCGCCTCGCCGCTGACGGACACCTGGTGCTGGCACACTATGGCAGGGATGCCGAGCGCGGGGCGGAGACCGCGCGCCTGATCGAAGACATCGGCGGTAAGGCGATTGCGCTCGGCGCGGACCTGACGAGCGTCGATGCGATCGGTGATTTCTTCGCTAGGGTCGACGCTGAGCTCCTGGGGTGGGGCGTCGACAACCTCGACGTGCTTGTCAACAACGCAGGCGTCAGCGCTCCAGGTTGGATCGACACGGTCGATGAGTCCGCTTTCGACCGGCTCTTCGACACGAACACCAAGGGCACGTTCTTCGTGACCAAGCATGCGGTCGAACGGCTCCGTGACGGCGGTCGAATCGTGAACATCTCGTCGATGGTGTCCCGCGCCGCGTACCCCCGTTCCATCGCATACGGCATGAGCAAGGCCGCCATCAACTCGTTCAGCATCTCGCTCGCGGCCGGACTCGGCAACCGCGGGATCAGTGTCAATGCGGTTGCTCCGGGAGCCACGGAAACAGCCTTCATCGATGCCGTGACGTCCGATCCAGGCCGGCTCGCGGCCACAGTCGCGGGGACGGCACTGGGTCGACTCGGGCAACCCCGCGATATTGCGGCGATCGTCGCATTCCTGGCATCGGACGACGGCGCATGGATCACCGGGCAGATCATCGAGGCGAGCGGGGGAATGCACCTCTGACTGGGCTGCACAACCCCACTGCACGAACGCACTCGACGTTCGAATACCTGACCGGGACCCCTAAGAGTGTCGTTCCAGGAATTCCACGATGATCCCGTCGAGTAGGCCCTCGTAATACGCATAGCGGCCGTTGCCGGCCGGTAGTGGCGCCTCGAGGATCAACTGGGGATGGCTGCCGCGGTCTGTCGCCCGGGCAATGTGCTCCTCGATCGAGTCGACGAGGTACGCGACGTGGTGCACGCTCGCGCGGCCGCCGTGCGCGGCCAGGTGGTCGTGATAGGGAGACGGACCGTCCCCAGTCGGCTGGATGAGTTCGATGCGGATGTTGCCAGAGTCATAGAACGCGACGTCGGCGGAGTACGAGACGGTCCTGCCGCCGTATTCGGCGCCTGTGACCTCCAGAAGGAAGTGCCGGTAAAAGGTAAGGTCGCCGAGGAAGGCGCCGTTGATGTTGCTGGTCTCAGTGAAGTCGGGGACGACGAACCCGAGGTGGTAGATCGCCGGGTATCTGGGGTCAGATGCCACGTGGCATCCTCCGATCTGCAGTTTGGCTCGCCCAGCCGGTATTAGAAGATGGCCACAGGGTTCACAGGCGACCCTGTGCCGCGGCTGATAGCCAAGGGTGTGATCGCAGTGAAGAAGGTCCAACGCGACCGTTTACGGCAGGCGGCTACGAGCGCATCGAGAGCAGCGTTGTCGAGCAGCGGCATTCCCATATAGACGATGGCGCCGACATGAACCGGAACCCTTTCGGCACCGGTCTTTCGGGGCAGCGCGTCGTTCGCGCCGTCCGAGCCGAGCACCGCGATGCCCTTCTCGTGCAGCCATGGCAGACATGAGGCGTCGAGGCCGCCGACGTGTATCGCGCCACCTGCGAAGTCGCTGCCTGTTGCTGCGCGGCGAGCGGAGCGGCCGACGTAGATGAACAGGGCGTCCCCCTCCCGGATGTCGGTGCCCTGTGCAGCGAGTGCGGCGTCGAGCTCGTCAGGCACAACGGGGGAGAGGGGGTCGACGAAGTCGGTGCCACGGAGGGCAGGGATGTCGAGCAGTACACCCCTGGTCACGATGCCGTCGCGGAAGGCTTCGATCGAGTTGGCGTCTGCTCCCGTGGAGCGCACAAGTCCTGCCGGGCGGTCGTTGTACATGCGCCCGTCGTAGAACACGTGGCACAGCGCGTCGAAGTGGCTGGTGTGGACCCCGTGGTAGTCGATCCCGACGAAGTCAGTCGCCGAGGCGTATCCGGGGCCCGCGTCCTCGCCATCCTTGAGCATCACGTGTCGCGTGGGCGGTTCAGCAGAAGCCAGGGAACCGGACAGGTCGATCGAGCCGAAGCCGACGACGACGCCTTCCTTGATTTCCGTGGCTGCGCGTGCGGTAACCGCTGGGGTGATGAGGTTCACTGTTCCGCGCTCGTCGTCGGCGCCCCACCGCCCCCAGTTGGATACCGCATCAAAGATTGCGGGGAGTTCCTCGTCGGTGATCAGTCGTGCCTGCTTCATGTTCGTGCCTCTCGGTGAGTAGCTGGTTCACGCGTGGATCACGCGCTCGGCGAAATCCAGGATCCAACGGCGCTTTTCTTCAATCGATACGTATGGCTCCCCGAGCACATGCTCGATCGGTCCGAATTTCGCCGCCGTGACGCCGATATCCTCTGCACGACGAAAGTCATCGCGGCCGGGGAGGGAGCCGTCGGCGTTGCGCTTGAGTCCGGCGAAGACCTCGAAGGGGTCGCCGTCGCGATCCGATTCACGACGTCCTTCGTCGATGATCGCAATCGCCGCCGCCAGTTCTTCTATGGTCCCCGGGGGGCCTATCCACCCGTCACCGATTCTGCCTGCGCGGCGGAGGGCTTGCGGGACGTAGGCGCCGATGTAGACAGGTATCGACTGGTGCGGTCGCGGCACGTTGTGGGTCGGAGGGAAATCGAAGTAGCGGCCGTGGTGTTCGACGGGACCGGGGCCCCACAGCTTCCTGAGAATCTCGATCATCTCAACGGTGCGCGGAACGCGTGTCGTGAAGTCGACGCCGGCGACATCGTATTCTTCCTTCATCCAGCCCAGGCCAACGCCGAGGGCGAACCGGCCCCCGCTGATCCGGGACGCCGTCGCGCACGATTTCGCCACGATGATCGGATTCGTACGGTTCGCCAGGATCATCACGCCGGGTGCGAATCTGAGGCGCGTGGTCGCCTGCAAGACGGCCCCGGCGGTGACGAGGACGTCCGAGAACGAATAGTCCCACGGCATGCCCCCGCGTTCATGTGGGTCCTTGTCTGCCGAGCCGGCCGGCATCAACCAGTGGTCGCCCTCCATGATGCCGGCGAAGCCGCACTCCTCGGCGAGGACCGAGAGTTCGACGAGGTCTTCGGGGAGAGTGTTGACGAACTGCAGCCAGTACTCCATCGTGTCTTCCGACGTGCCCGCGCCGCGGCTTACCGTGCGCCCGCGGGAACGAGTGTCGGCGAATAGCGCACCGGCATCCGCAAGAAGCCGACCGAGCTGTAATCGGGAAGCCATTCCGGCTCACCAACCGGTTGCATGTCGGGGAACCTCTCAACCGTCTTCTGGAAGATCGCGGCGAGCTCAAGGCGTACGAGGTTTCGGCCGAGGCACGCGTGGATTCCCTCGCCGAAACCGAGATGGGGATTGGGATTGCGGCGGATGTCAAATCGTTCCGGATTCGCGAAGACCCGGCCGTCGCTGTTGGCGGACGTCGTCGAGGCGATCACCCAGTCGCCGGAACGGATGTCACGCCCCCGGAATTCGAAGTCTCGGGCCGCCACGCGGAACCGTGTGCGGGACGGCGTGACCCAGCGCATGACTTCCTCGACCGCCGACATCGCGAGAGTCGGGTCATCCCGAAGGAGCTGTGCCTGGTCGGGATTGGTGAGGAACGCGTGCATGCCGACCGCGGTTGTGTTCCGTGTGGTATCGAGCCCACCGCCGATCATGATGGTGAAGTAGCTGCGCAGTTCATGGACGGTGAGCGGGTCGTCGTCAACTCTGACCTGCGTGAGCACGCTCGCGAAGTCATCGCCGGGATTCTCACGGCGGTCACGGGCCAGTTGCTCGCAGTAGTCCAGGAGCTCGGTGTGACCAGTGCGCGAAGTCAGGTTCAAGTCACCGTTGATTGTGAGGCTGGGGTCTCCTGGCGACAGCCAGCGCCAAGCAGACCGCTGCAGGTGGTCCCAGTCCTCTTCCGGTACGCCGAGCAGCCGGAGGATCACGCGTGCCGGCAGCTCCGAGGCGATGTCGTCGACCAGGTCGCACTCGCCTCGCTCGGCGATATCGTCGAGCAGGCCGTCGACGATCCGGTCGATGTCGTCCTTCATCTTGCGCACCGCCGGCACGCTGAAGTGCTTGTTGACAGGCTTTCGGTACAGATCGTGGATGGGCGGATCGTTGCGCGCCATGCTGACGTCAAAGCCCATCTCGTAGCGCTGCTCTGGTGTGTATCGCTTCGGGGTCTTGGGGATGCGCCCGTCCCACCGTGAACTGAAGTTCTCGTGGTCGAGCAGATAGTCCCGCACGTTCTCGTAGCCGGTGATGAACCAGAAGTCCCTGCCGTACGTCGGCGCGTGTGTCCAGTGCACGGGGTCCTCGGCACTGAACCGCTTCAAAATCTCGAGATCTTCGCGGGTCTTGTACCAGTCGGGATCGAGAATTTTGTCGTCATAGGCGGCGAGCTCGGACATGGCGCTCCCTTGCGGCTTAGATTGTTAACATTACTAGCTTAACGGTCGGCGCGCCACATCAGGGCGAGCCGAGGTCGAGCGGGTTATTCGAGCCCGAGGAGCCGTCGTCCCAGGTTGCGCCCGCGTTCGAGCATCGATGCATCCCCACGCTCCCACGTTACGTTGAGGTTGACCCGGGCGAGCTTCCAGCCTCCGGACGTGCGCACGAGGTCGTTGACGTAGTAACCGCCAAGTGTGTACTCAGCTCCCGGTTCGTTGGGCATGAAGTGGACCGCCTGCATGTACATGACGCAGGTCGCGCTGTCTCCGTCGATCGTGACGCGCGGGTTGGACATCTGGTGCTGGGTCGTTGCCAGACCCGTGAAGAGTATGCGGCGGCCCTCGACCCACTCTTCCGCGGTCATGGCGACCCACTCCTGCCCCAGGCCCGTGAACTCGGCCTCGGCGGCGGGGCGGAACTTCACCTGCACCTCCTCGACGAAAATCGAACGCCAGAGCGTCCAATCTTTGGTGTCGAGTCCGGTGGCATAGTCGTAAACGACCCGCTCGACCTCAGACCGGTCGAGAAGCAATCGCACATCATGGTTGGTCATTTTCAGCCCTTTCGTCACACGCCACTAGCCCGACGCTCCCCGTATATGCCAATGTTGTCAAGTATTGCTACTTTAGCAAGGCGTGTGATCTGGGCTGAGCTATCTGTGACGGCGCGAAGGGGTAGTGGATGCTTCTAACGCTGGCCGACTACGAGGCCGCGGCCACCCGAATCCTCGCTCCGGAAGTCGCAGCGTTCTTGGCCCAGGGTGCGGGATCGTCGCGGGCGGTTCGCCGAAACCTGTCGGCGTTTCAAGATGTATTGTTCTCGCCGCGCAGGTTCGTCGACGTCGACCGGGTATCAACGTCGACGACGGTTCTCGGCCGTGAGGTCGCGTGCCCGGTATTGATCGCACCAACCGGCCTGCAGCAGCTCGCCCATCCGGATGGGGAGCTTGCGACGGCTCGAGCTGCTGCGCGAGCGGAGACGGTCGCTCCCGCAGCAGCCCTGGCGACGTATCCGGTCGAGCTCATCGCGGACGCCGCGGACGGTGCCCCGGTGTGGCTCCAGCTCTACGACTACGGGCGCGAGCACATGGATGCGCTGATCGCTCGCGCGGAGGCCGCGGGCTGCGCGGCGGTCTGCGTTACCGTCGATGTGCCCGGGCGAACGAGGATGCGAGAGCACGATCGTCGAAACGACTTCAGGCCAACCAACAGGGTTGCTCTCGCTCATTTCAATGGGCCCACGCCCGAATTGCGTGCGCTCCTTCTCCCTGCCCTGGAGCACATCTGTACCGAGACGTCGCTTCCTGTCGTCGTGAAAGGTATTCTTCGCGCCGACGACGCCGACGTCGCCATTCGTGCTGGCGCTGCCGGCATCGTCGTGTCGAACCACGGTGGGCGGGAGTCCGGCTCCGTGCCATCGGCGGTCGAGGTGTTGCCCGCAATCGTCGACCGCGTCGGTGCTCGCGCGGAAGTGTATCTCGATGGCGGGATTCGGACAGGTGATGATGTCGCCAAGGCCCTGGCACTCGGAGCCCGTGCCGTCTTGATCGGGCGTCCGTCGTGGTGGGGGCTCGCCGTCGCCGGCGAAAACGGTGTCGCCCACGTGTTGGAGATCCTACGCGCGGAATTGAGCGAAACCCTCGTGCAACTGGGGTGCGCCGATGTCCGCGATCTCAATCGCGGATACCTCTATCAGGAAGGTCCCAATGGCAAGCGCGATGAACACTGAGCTCGTCTGCCACCTCGATGTGCCAGGCGGCGGCCAGGTGTGGGTAGACGGTGGGCGATGCTACGTCGCCCACATGCAGGCGCCGCACGGCACGAGCATCTATGACGTGGCGGACCCGTCGCATCCGGTTCTGCTTTCGGAGATCCAGATGCCAGAGGCGTGGCATTCGCACAAGGTCCGAGCCGTCGGCGACATCATGGTCGTCAACCACGAGGCTGTCGGCGAAGGTGGACCACAGGGCTTCCGAGGCGGACTGGCCGTCTACGACGTGTCCGATCCGTCGAATCCCACCCTGGCCGGCAAATGGGAAACCGGCGGGAAAGGGGTGCACCGGTTCGACTTCGACGGCGAGTACGTCTACCTTTCGGCCACTGCCGACGGCTACGTCGGGAACATCGCGTTCATCATCGATGTTCGGGATCCGGCCGCGCCGCGCGAGGTTTCCCGCTGGTGGATCCCCGGCCAGTGGGCGGACGGCGGCGAGGAATACCCGTGGGACGACTTCGTGCCTCCCCGGTGCCATCATCCGCTGCGCGTGGGTGACCGGCTCTACGTGAGCTACTGGCATCACGGCTTCTTCATCCTGGACATCTCCGACCTCGAGCATCCGGTCGCCGTCGGACACTCCCGCCGCAGCCCCACATTCCCGCATCCAACGCACACCTGCCTGGTCCTGCCGGAGAAGGTCCGAGGGCGCCGATTCATGGTCGTCGCCGACGAGGACGTGTCGAAGATACACCCCGCACCGCCGGCTTTCGCGATGATCTATGACATTACGGAGGAGACGCTCCCGATCTCGGTTTCAACGATCACGGTTCCGGGTGTTGACATCGACGGAGCGCCGCAGGAGCCGTTCAACGGCTGCCACCAGCCCTCGGAACGCTTCCACGGCACCGTCATCCCGTTCGCGTGGTTCGCACAGGGCCTCCAGGTCTTCGATCTTGCAGAGCCGCTCGCACCCAGGCTCATCGGGTCATATCTACCGGACCCCGCGCCGGGGGAGGGCCGAGTGTCGTCCAACGACGTCACAGTGGATGCCAGTGGGCTGGTCTACCTGATCGACCGCATATCCGGGCTGGACATCATCCGCTTGAAGGTTCCCCCGAGCTAGCCCGTTGGCGATGGCTTGCTAGAACCAGGATTGCGCGGATTCCTTTTGGTGAACAGGTTCAAGAAGACCAACTCGAAGAAGGTGTCAGGCCCGGCGCGACCGAGCAAGAATCCGTCGAGCTCCGTGAGGCGAAGGAACGCGCTCCTGACGACGAGCGAGACGAAGTCCTCGGCAAACACCGCCGCGCGCAACGTCCCCTGCAAGCGCTTTGCAGTCGACCGCTCGGCTCCAGATGTTCTGGCGTCACAGAAGAGCGTCCGTCACAGCCTCCGCAAATCAGCACCATGATTTGCGATGTGCCCCCCAGCATCGCTGGAATGCGAGCGGGCTCGAGTGGCAATCAAGGAGGGCTGGGAAGGGCATGCTCCAGCGGATGCTGAAATGGAGAGGAAAAACGGACGCGTGTTGGAGGAAAACGGATTCCGCGCCATCCTTGGATCCGCGCCGTGCTGGGTTTCGCGAACAGCCCACCACAGGGCTGTTCTAAGAACTGTTGAAGAACAGCCAAAATTGAAACACATCTTAGGATGCTCAGGAGCGTTTCGTCCTTCTGAAGCATCCGACGTCAGGACTGGTGCTCATGGCTGCCCTCGTACTTGCGCCCAGCGGCGCCTTTTCGGAGCGGTCTCAGGGTCGCGAGGGGCCTATAGTCGCAGCCCCGATTCGAGTTCGCCCCGTCTAGCGATTTCCAGGATCGAGTCTGTGTCGGTGGTCCTGCTGTACGCGTTGTCCCAGACTCGATCTCGGCGTCGCTCGCTAGGCTGGGCGATTTTGCGGTCAGGCTCGGCGGCGGTGAGCTCTTCTTCGAGCAGGAAGGTGGCCATTTTGCGGGGTTGAAGTTGGCGCCCGTGATCGTGGCCATGGTTTGGGTGACGGCGAATCCAGGAATTCGCCGTCGCCCGGATGATGCCACGCCTTCTTTACCGTCGTCTTTGAGTCCCTGGTGCATCGATTTGATTGGCTGACGAGCGTGATCATGACGTGACCCAACACGGTCTAGGCCCGGGCCAAACAGTACAACGATTAAGTGTCTTGCATTGTTAGGGCGAAATACCATAAAGTCGGTTAACTATCGGGCAAGGGTGCCTGTAGCTTACGAAGCAAAGGCTCCGAGGGCGTTGACAGAGATTGGGATTCGCGCATGCGTTTTGTTCATCGTGGGGTGTCTGCCGGGGTGCTTGGCCTTCTTGTTGCTGTCGGCGTTGTGGGCTGTTCCGCCAGCGCCGCCGCACCCGCTGGGACGCCGTCAGATTCGACTGGAATCGCGGCGATGGAACCCTTGGTCATCAAGGTGAGCGATCCGAATCCCGAAACCGCCACCAGCGTTCGCGCACTTCAGGGGTGGATGGCCGAGGTCACCAGAGCAACAGGAGGGAAGGTGACCTTCGAGGAGTACTACGCGGGTGCTTTGCATCCCGGATCAGAAGCTGTTAGTGCCCTCGAGTCGGGGCTCACCGACCTCAGTTTCGTCTCATTGGCCGCTCACGCGCAGACCCTGCCAATCGCGGCGTGGGCGGCGTCCGCCGCTGCCAGCCAGGGCGCTGAGTATCCGACGGGGGCACTCGCCGGAACGGGTGCGTACTTTGGCGTCTGGGAGAAGTCCGACGAAATCCGCAATGAGTACGCCGGACACAATGCGCAACCCTTCGTTACCTGGAGCTCCCCTGGTTTCGACCTCTTGTGCGCTACTCCGGTCAATTCTCTTGCCACCTCCGCTGGCAAGCTAGCGCGGACTACTGGATCTCCGTTCAAGGAAGAGCTTGACTCTGTCGGTATCCAGCCCGTGTACCTCGAGAACGGGGACCTGTATGAGGCGATGCAGCGCGGAGTCATCAACTGCGTCGCCGCCGGTGCGCCCACGTTCATAACATCCTCGCTGGCCGAGAACGCAAAGTATTACACACCGGTTTCGATGTCACCTCAGGGTGGATCTGGCTACGTGATCAGGAAGGATCTCTGGGACTCGCTCCCCGCTGAAGTTCAGGACATCATGAACGATGCCAAGGCCACGTTCTTCACCGATTTCATGAGCAATACGCTCGAACGGTACGCATCCTGGGTCGACGTCATCAAAGACAAGAATGTTCAGGTCATGTCGGGTGCGGAACTGAACGGTCCGATTGAGGCGACGCAGAAAGCAGTACTGAAGAAGCTTCCCGAGATTGCTCCCGCGGGCGCAAAGGACCCTAAGAAGATTCTCGCTTCGATCAAGAAACAGCTCTCGGCATGGCACGGCCTCCTCGATGGCGTCGGAGTCAACGGCGAGATCCGCACCCCAGAAAATCTCGAGAAACTGTTCAAGGGTGGTGCGAATCTCGACTGGGATGCCTATCACGACGCGATGCTTACGTACGTCAGAAGCCTGAACAAATGAACGCGGGAAGCAGGGAAGCACAAATGACCGAAAACGAGGAACCAAAAATGACGGACCAGTATTCTCTTTCTCGCGCTGCCGACCGGTTCGAGATCCAGAACAAGCTGTATCTGATCTGCCGCGCGATCGACCGCAGGGATTTGGAATCGGCCCGGACGGCGTTTCATCCGGACGCCGTTGATCATCACGGCGCCTACCAAGGCGATATCGATGGATTCATGCAGTGGGTCGAGGATCGGCACGGTGATCTCGAGTACTCGTGGCACGAGCTCGGCAACATCTACATCGAGTTCGCTTCCGATGACGAAGCGTTCTCCGAGTCCTACGTCCTGACCTGGCAGACCGTCACACCGGGAACGGGGCTGCTTGGCGGCCCGGACAAGAAGCATGAGGTGCTTGCTGCGGGTCGGTATGTGGACCACTGGTCGAGACGAGATGGCCAATGGCGCATCCAACGTCGTCAGACCCTCCCCGAACGGTCGTTCGTTGTACCCGAGAGCACCCGAGCTTCAATACCGCGCGCACCCCAATTCCTTCCTTGGACCCGCGACGCCAACGATCCCGCGGAGCGGATGCTCCTGGACCTGGGCTTGAGAGGCCCGGCGGTGCCACGATGAGCACCACCGATGTGTATACGGCCCCGGCCAAAGAAGACTGGCGCGAAGTCGACCAGAAAATCTTGGATCCGACATGGTACACAGACCTCTCGTACCTCGACACATTCCGCAGTCTGCGGGACGAGGACCCAGTCCACTGGACGGAGGACGACGCATACGGAAAGCACTACTGGTTCCTGTCGCGGCATGAGGACGTCGCGAACTATCTTGAGGATCATCGAACGTTCAGTTCACGGATCGACACCAGAGTGCCGAAGACGCCGCGCGCCTATAAGCCTGAGGAGCGCTATGAACTCGGCTTTCTTGTCAGTATGGCAAGAAACGACCCACCGACCCACGACCTCTACCGGAAGCCCCTCAACAAGCACTTCTCGATTCCGGCGGTCGCGAAGCTGCGCGAAGACGTCGAGCGGATCGTTCAGGAGATCATTGATGGTATCGGTGAGACTCGCGAGGTGGAGTTCGTCGAAGAGGTTGCGGGGGAGCTCCCGGCGCGGGTGATTTTGCGCATGCTCGGCGTACCGGAGGCGGACTGGGCGATGTTGAAGCTCGCCGCGTGGCAGTGGGTGGCATCGGCTGACCCGAAGTTCATGATCGATGACGACCCGCTCTACACCTATAACCACGGGCAGAGGACCCTGATGGAGTATTGCGAGGCACTTGCTCACGATCGGCAGGAAAGTCCGCGGGACGACTTCGCGACAGTGCTATCGCAGATGGAGGTCGACGGCGAGCGACTAAGCGCGTACGAGTTGCGTTCGATTCTGTTGATCGTTATTGCGGGCGGTCTGGAGTCAACGAGAAACACGTCCGCGATGGGCTTGTGGCTGCTGCTGACCCACCCAGATCAGCGTCGGAAGCTGATAGAAGATCCGGAACTGGCCAATCCTGGGGTTGAAGAGATTCTTCGATACTCCACACCCACCCGAACACGGCTTCGGGTCGCAACGCAGGATGTCGAGTTGCGCGGCAAGTCGATCCGAACCGGTGACTGGGTGGTCGCGTCTCACGCCTCGGCGAATCGCGACGAGCGCGTCTTTCACGATCCAGACCGGTTCGATATCACTCGGAACCCCAACCCGCACCTTTCGTTCGGTGCGGGCGTGCACTTTTGTCTCGGCCGGGCGTTGGCGCGGCTTCAGATCGGCACACTACTCAAATCGGTAGTCCAGGCGTTTCCAGACATGGAACCCCTCGGCGACCCGATCTGGATTGCCGACAACACGACCACTGGATTCACTAGCTACCCGGTCTTCCTGGGTTCGCGTCGCAACTAGATAGGAATGAACATGGACATGGCACTCGCCCTCGTGCAGACTGGGGCCGGCGCGCACGAACTCGCCGAACTGCCGATTCCGGATCCAGCCCTGGACTCTGCGATCCTCCGAGTCGAAGCGAACGGAGTTTGCGGCAGCGACGTCAAACTGTACGCCGGCAAAGACCCGGCATTCGCCCCCGGAGACAACTCCCGCTACCCACGCGTACTCGGACACGAAATCGTGGGCACAATCGACCGCGCCGGCAATGACTTCCTTGCCTCTCGCGGACTCAAGGAGGGCGATCGCGTCGCAATAAACCCGTTCCTGCCCTGCGGACGCTGCGTGGACTGTCGGCACGGCGACAGTCACCTGTGCGCGTCCTCGGTGTTCTACCCGCCGAACTACGGATCGATCCCGCTTCGCTTGGCTCCCGGGTTGTGGGGCGGCTACGCCACCCATACATACCTGCACCCGAACGCGACGCTTTATCCGTTCCCCGAAACCACTGATCCCCTCGACGGAACACTCTGGAACCCGCTGGCGGGCGGCATCCAGTGGGCGGTTCTCACTCCTAAACTCGAGATCGGACAATCTATCGTCGTGCTTGGTTGTGGTCAACGCGGACTGGCCTGCATCGTGGCTGCCCGTAAGGGGGGAGCCGGCCTCATAATCACAACAGGACTTGAGCGAGACGCACACAAGCGCGCCCTCGCCCTTGAGTTCGGCGCGGACTTGGCGGTAAACGTCGAGCAGGAGGACATCGTCGATAGGGTCATGGAACTCACGGGGGGTCGCGGCGTGGACATCGTCGTTGATACGACCCCGACCGTAACCTCGACGATCGGCGATGCGGTGCGCATGGTGCGGCGGGGCGGCACGATCGTGAACGTTGGCATGAAGCCGCGCCAGATGGATGATTTTCCGATCGGCGTCATCACCACGAAGTCGATAGCAGTCATTGGCAATAACGGGCAGAATGACACGGCGCACCGCCGCGCAGCCGAGCTGATCGCGAAAGCCGAGGTGCCGCTGAGTCGAATGCGAACCCATGTCTTCGGCCTCGACCAGTTCGAAGTCGCCCTCGACACCCTCGAGGGGAAATTTCCAAACGAGCCATCGATCAATGTCGTGGTAACTCCAACGCTCACGGGCGCGTAAGACGCAGGACACCGACAGCACCGGGAGCCTCATACCGCTGCGAGGTCAGGTGCTCGAGTCAAATCTGAGGCATCGTCGTAGAGATGCCTCGATACATGGGACGCGCTACTGGCAGTACCGCGCTATACCAGTTGTACTGGCCGCCCACGTTACTCGTCCTTGTGCTGCAGTATGCGACGCAACAGGACGGTGGCTGCGGCCAGAGTCTCCCGCTCGCTGTCGTCTAATTCCTCTGCGATCGCCGACTCCAGCCAACCCTGGGCAGATGTCGTCTCCTCAGTGAGTCGTTGACGGCCCGATTCAGTGATCTCGATCTGGATCCGCCGCCGATCTTTCGGGTCACTAGTTCGTTCGATCCATCCCTCCGCCTCCATGGTGCGAATCATCGCTGTGATAGCCGGTGGAGTGACTCGCTCGAACCTCGCGAGTTCCGCTGCCGTGATTGAGCTGTGGCGATCAAGAAGGGCGAGAGCCTGCAACTGATTCACGGGAAGCTTTTTCTCTTCGTTGAGTCGTCGATTCGTCAGACGCAAAGCCTGCCGGAATTCCCAGGCAATGGATGAATCCGCTATCACCATTTCAGTATAGAGAAGGCAGTCGACGACGTGCTGGCCCGAGGTACTCCGCAACGCGGGTGATTCCAACTCCACCGACAACCCGGTGGCCAGATCTCGGTGGGCAGATCCCGTCGGCAGATCCGTTAACCGATCCGCCACGGGCAGCTCCTATTGACTGTTGACACGAGGCCGCCCATGGTGGTCGAGGAGGGCCGCCATGGTCGTCTCGAGACCGGAGTGGTTTCGAGGCTCACTTCGCTCGCACCTCAACCAGCCGAGGCTCACTTGGAACCATCCCGGGTTTCATGTCCAACGTAGGACCGGTAGGGCGGGTTTGGCGGGAGCTCGTGGCAGGGACTTGGAAATCGGAAAAAATCCGCCCTCGCAGTGCGTCGCCCATGCGGAAGCCATCTGCAGGGGTCCGCCAACTGTCAGAGAGTCGAGTCGACGTTTAGCAGGAAGTTCACCCAGGCGACGCTGGCGCGTGCCGATCCGCCCGTCGCGGATCCCGACGATCTGGCGATGGAGCAGAGTTTCGGTCTCGTCGGTGTGGAGGCCCTACAGGCGAGTTCCCTAAGCTTGACCAGACTGCGCGCGCTGATGCCGCAGGAAAGGGGAGCAGGGACTCGCATGCCACACACGTTCTCGTCGATCGCAGCCAGCCACAATATCCGGATGGGGGAGGTGGCGTTCGCATGAGGTTCTCGAATGAAATGCTGTACACCCCCGGCCCGGAGAACGTGGTTGCGGGCGTGCTCCGACGGGCGGAGCTGCTGGAGGAGCTCGGCTTCGACTCCGGGATGCTCGGTCACCACCGGTTCGTCGAGGGCAACGTCTCCGCGGTCTTCACCCTGCTCGCAGCGGTCGCCGCACGCACCAAGAAGTTGCAACTCGGGCCCGGCATCCTGGTGTTGCCCGCCTACCACCCGCTCGATGTCGCCGAGCAGCTCCACACACTCGATCAAATCTCGGAGGGACGCGCGTTCCTCGGCGTGGGAGTCGGATACCGCGACTATGAGCTCAGCCCTACCGGGAAGGACTACTCGAAGCGCGGCGAGATGATGACGGAGTCGCTTGAGGTGCTCCGCGCGGTCTGGTCCTCGGACAAGGCGAGCTACCACGGGAAGCACTACTCCTTCGACGACGTCGCGGTCGCGCCGCGAGCGGTGCAGCGACCCCATCCCGAGGTCATTATCGGTGCCAAGGCGCCAATTGCCACCCGTCGGGCCGGCCGCCTTGGCGACGCCCTCTTCGGTGGCCTCGTGCAGACTCTCGATGAATACCAGCCGGCGTTGGATGCGTACCGCGAGGCGGCCGTCGCTGCGGGCAAGAGGCCGAAGGTCTGGCTGCAGCGCAGCACCTGCATCGTCTCCAGCCGAGAGGAAGCCGAAGAGCTCTGGCTTCGGCCGTACCTGGAGAACCGCCGGGGAAAGCTCAGCATGGGGGTCGCCGCGGCCGGGCTCGTCGATGAGCGCCTGATCAACGGCGGCAAGTTGACCCTGGACGAAGTCGCACCCGGCCGTGCACTGGTGGGTACCGCGGAGGAAATCATCGATGAGATCAAGCGGATCCAGGAGGAGACCGATACGGAGACCATCGTCGTCGGCCACCACTGGTGCGCCACAAACGAGCCGCTGATCGAGGAGCAGCTCCGTCTCTTCGCCGAAGAGGTGCTCCCCGCATTCCGCTAGCCCGGAGTGGCATTGCGTCAGCCGTCAGCGCTCGCGCAGACCAGCGAGCAACGTCGGCCCGTGTCCGGCAACGACCGGCTGCACAACGAACACGTATTCGTCGATCAGTCCCAGATCTGCCAACGCTCGGCGAAGCGTTACCCCACCCACGAACAGACCCTCGCCTGGCTGCTGCTTGAGCCGCTCGACCGCTTGCCGCAGCCCATCATCAAGAACCAGCCTCAAGCGCCTAAGGTCGTCGATGACGGAGCCGAGCATCGCTCGACGGTTTCCCGCAAGCTCAGGGCGAGGGAGCTTTGACCCAGGCCGGCGCTCGCCGAGCCGCTCATCAGATATCGGCGCGGCCCGGTCAAGCCATCGGGACTACCCAGTCGACGCCAACCCAGTCCTGTAGATGGTTAAGTCGTTTAATGATTTGCATCCTTTCAATCATCAGTCATATGATGCGTTCAGGGCGGCGTTGCCCGCAACGGGGGGCAATGAGGCTCCGGATTCGAAGCAGAAGGACTTGATTCGCAAATGACGGACCGGTACTCGCTCGCACGCGCGGCTGACCGATTCGAGATTCGAACAAGCTCTATCAGTTCTGCCGAGCGATCGACCGTAGAGATCTGGGGTCGGCGAGGACGGCCGACGATGCGGCCTTCTCCGAGTCACGTACTTACGTGGCAGAGCGTCACGCCCGGCACCGGGTTTCTCGGCGATCTCGGCGAGAAGCACGAAGCGCTTGCTGCCGGCCGGTACGTGGACCAGTGGTCGAGACGGGACGGCTAATGGCGCATGCAGCATCGTCAGACCCTCCCAGAGCGGTCGTACGTCGTGCCGGGAAGCGCGCGACTCGAGTCCGCGAGCAGCCAAGTTCCTTCCCTGGACCCACGACCAGAACGACCCTGCTGAGCAGATGCTCGGGGCCTGCGCATCCAGGCCGTGCCGCGATGTGAAGCCGAGTTGGCACGCTAGGCCATCAACAAAACACGCTAGACCATCAATAAAAGAGGAGCAGTCAGTGAAAGTTCGCAAATCGATCTACACCACAGTTGGTGGAGTCATACTCGGTTCTCTTGTACTGGCGGGATGTTCAGCGAGCCCGACGCCGGAACCACTGGCTAGCAGCAGCGGTGACGGGCTCGAGAAAATGGAACCCATCGTCCTGACCTACAGCGATTCGAATGTGGATACCGCCGCTCACGCACTGGCCATGCAGAACTTCATGGACACCGTCACCGAGCGCACGAAGGGCAAGGTCACGTTCGAGACGTTCTGGTCGGCTTCACTTCACCCGGCTCTCGAAGGTCTCAGTGCGATCGAATCCGGTTTGACGGATATGACGTACATCACAACCACCGCCTTACCGCAGCAGCTTCCGATCACCGCCTGGCAAGCCACGGTGTCGCAGGGCGTCGTACCGAGCGAATTCCCGACGTCGTTGCTCGCGGGCTCTCCTGCTCAGCTCGCCGACTACGAAACGGGGCCGATCGCCGACGAATTGGCCCAATACGATGCGGCCACGCTGCTCGCGTGGGATACAGTGCCGTACCCGATGCTCTGTAAGCCGGAGGTGAAGGCTGCCTCCGATCTGGCCGGTCTCACCGTGCGTTCACCGGGTGTGACCTGGACCAAGGAGCTGGAAGGCCTCGGGATGACGACGACGAGCATCCCTCTCGTGGATGTTTACGAGGGTTTGCAGAGGGGGATCGTCCACTGCCATCTCGGCACGACCAGCACAATGATCACACTCGGTATGTGGGATGAAGCAAAGTACTACGTTCCCGCCGGGTTGGCGACGTCTGCCGGTTCGGTCGTTGTGATCAAGAAGTCCGTGCTTGAGTCCCTGCCAAAGGCAGTCCAGGACATCATCTTCGATGCTCGCGTGGATCTCATGGCCGAGACAGTTGAGCGGTCGCTCGCACGGGACATCGAATTTGCGAAGCAGTCCGCTGAGCACGGTATCAAATGGGTCGATCCAAAGACGTTCCAGAAGTCGATCGTTGCCACGCGCGACGCTTACGTAGCCGAAGCGATCAAGGACGCACCGCCATCCCTGGCCGACGCAAAAGGCGCGTACGACCATTTGGGCAAGCTGATGGAGAAATGGCAGGAGACGACCACCGACTTCAAGTACGACGCGGGCTCGCCTTCGTCGGCCGACGGTTGGAAGGATCTATACCTGTCCGCTGCCGACATCGACTGGAACGCATACCGAGAAGCCATCCGCAGCTACTTCGACGCGCTGAAGATTTCTTAAAAAGCGCAGACCGGGCTGGTGTCGAACGGGGCCAGCCCGGTCCCCCGACTCCGCCCCGCCTCGAAAGGATGACTAATGACGACTTATGAAACAGCCCCCACGCCTGTGGGTAGCTCGGATGCTGACCGGATGGGTGAGCTTCTCGACCGCGCCGACATCACCGATGTGATCGGGCGGTACTGCTTTGGGATGGATTCGCGCGATTGGGAGATGTATCGCGGTGCGTGGACCGACGAGATGAAGACCGACCTTATCGAGCTCTCCGGGAGTCAGGTGGGGCGGACCACCATCAGCACGGATGATTGGGTTGAGGCGCTCAAGGCGTTCTTCTCCGAAATGGAGTTCAGCCAGCACCTGAAAACTCCTGTCGCGTTCGAGTTCGACGAGACGCGCGACAACGCGACAGTCCTGTCGGTGATGCAGGGAAAGCATTGGGCCAGCACCCGCACGGGAGAACACATTTCCACGACGGTGGGCTACTACCGCGACACGTTCACACGAACGGACGACGGGTGGAGGATGACTTCCCTGAAAGAGCTCGTCGGCTGGCACGAGGGCAACGTCTTCATAGTGTCGAACGGTCAGCGCAAGCTCATCGCGAAACTCAGCGAGCTATACCCCGACATCGACTGGGAACGCGGCGTCCAGCAGCTGATGGCTGGCGTCTGAGGCGAGCAGTCAGCGGGCGACCCGTGTGGGACGTGAGAAGCGCACGGGAAATTCCGCAAAGCCGTTCATGACGTTGTCCTCCGCCCAGACCGGCTCACCGATCGCTTCAAGATCGGGTAGCGCAGCGAGAATCCGCGGCAGGAAAACCTGAAGCTCCAGCCTGGCCAGGTTGCGGCCCAGACACATGTGGATGCCGTCGGAGAAGCTCACATGCGGGTTGGGGTTCCGAGCGATGTCGAAACGGTGCGGTTCGGTGAAGACCCGCTCGTCCTTGTTGGCCGAGGCGAGGGAACCGACCACCCAGTCGCCGGCTCGGATATCTCGACCGTGGAACTCGAAGTCAACGGTCGCGACGCGGAGCCGGTTGCTCGCGGGGGTCACCCAGCGCAGGCACTCCTCCACTGCGCTCTGAGCAAGCGACGGATCACCCAGCAGCAGGTCGCGCTGGTCCGGATTCCGGAGGAAGAGCCAGGTGCCGACGGCCGCGACGCTGCGGGTGGTCTCAAGGCCTCCGGCGATCAGCGCCGTCAGCCACGCGCGGATCTCCATAACGCTCAGCAGGTCGTCGTCGACTCTCATGTTCGCGATGACAGTTGCAAAGTCGTCACGAGGATGCTCGCGGCGGTCGAGCGCCATCTGTGTCGTGTAGTCAGAGAGGCGTTTAAGCCCGGTTGCGCGGGTCTTGACGGGGTCTCCGTCAATGACCCACCGCGGATCGGCCGAGGAAAAGTAGAGCCAAACGGCTTCGCGCAGGGTCGGCCAGTCGGATTCCGGTACTCCAAGCATCCGGAGGATGACGCGGGCAGGGAGCTCGCCCGCGATCTCCTCGACGAAGTCAGCTTCAGTGCGATCACTGATCGATTCGATCACCTCGTCGACATAGCCCTCGATGTCCGACTGCAGCTTCCGGATCGTCGGCACGCTGAAATGCTTGTTCATCGGGCGCCGATAGACGGTGTGGGTCGGCGGGTCCAGGTGTGCCAGTACCGAGCCGCCTTCCGCGAAGCGCTGTTCGGGCGTGATCCGCTGCGGTGATTTCGGTACGCGACTTGCCCACCGGTTACTGAGCCGGTCATGATCGTGCAAATACTCGACAACATCCTCATGGCGGGTCACGAACCAAAAGTGACGCCCGTAGGCGTCGTTGCGGGTCCAGTGAATTGGATCTTCGTCCCGGAGCTGGTGATAGACGTCGTGGAACTGCTGGGTCGCCAGCCACGCCGGGTCCAGGAGCAGATTGTCGATCTCAGTCCAGTCCCTCACGACATCTCCATCCTCGATTTGGACCCTTCGATTCTCACTCCGCAGCCACCGCGACCGCGTGGAGCTCGACCAGGATCGCAGGGTTCGCGAGTTCTACGATCGCCACGCTGCGTGCCGGTCCGGGCTCGGGCCACACCTTCTGGAATTCGGCGTTCCAGGCGGGGTAATAGTCCGCGGATGCGAGGAACACCTCGATCCGCAAAATCGTGTCTTTCGTGCCGCCGGCGTCCTGCACATGACGGAGAACCTCGGCAAGCGCCTCCGCCGCCTGCTGCGGGAACGGGATCCGTTCATCGCTCCTCAGGGTTGCGAATACCGACGTTCCGATCGCACCCGAGGTGAGTATGAGATTCCCGGCTCGCACTGCTCCGGGAAGCACGGACGACTGGCCTGCGGTTCGAATGATCTCGGTCATGGCTTACTCCACACGCTTGGGGGTCGATTGCTTGTGCTCCGCGACCTGCGACCGGGTTGTCGCCAGTCGATCGCGTAAAGGCGCCCCGTGCCGGCGGCGGTCACGTAGGCCGTGTCGCCTTCCGGGCTGAAGCAGATGTTCGTGACGGCCGGGTCGAAGACCGGCATCGGGATGAACGCCTCCAGCTCCCCATCAGGGGCAATAACGCTGATCCCCCCTTTTCGGACGGTCGCGACGCAGATGTACCCGTCCGGATCGACGGCGAGCGAGTCGAAGAACGCGTATCCTTCGACGGCGTACACGAGTGTCGCACCGTTCGCGGTCGTCGGCTGCGGTCCCGGTCCGAGTACTCCGGGCGCGATGACCGCCCACGACCACAGTCGCCCGCTGGCGGTCTCTGCCACATACAGAGTGTCGCCGTCGGGCGAGAGGCCCACTCCGTTGGGCTGTGTGAGCGGCAGCGGTGGCGATGCCACATGCACCAGCTCGTCAGCAATGTGGGACCGGCCATTCGCCTTCGCGTAGTAGACGCCGCCCGGGTCTACGAGCCGCCCGTGCACGGCGCCGAAATCGGTGATGTAACAGCCGCCATATGCGTCGAGGACGAGGTCATTCGGCGCCACGAACGACCCGCCTCGGTGCGAGGCGATGCCGGCTTCGACGCGACCGTGCGCATTGACGCGCTGGATGCACGGATCGACCGGTCGTGTACCGCGTGTGCCGTTCGGTCGAAGGAAACCGTCCGCGGCTTCCCGGATCCCCATCCCGCCGTTGTTGCACACGAGCAGCCCCCCGTCAGAGGTTGTTGCGAGACCGTTCGGGCCGCCGCCCACGTCGGCGAACACATCGATCGACCCGTCGGGATCAAGGCGCATGATGAGCCCAGCGCCGATATCCGTGAAGAGGACGGCACCGTCCTCGAGTGCGACCGGACCCTCCACGAATCCGAGCCCTCTCGCCAGTTCGGTGACGGGGTAGCGCATTGCTTCCAATCGTCGGCGCGGTAAAGATGTATGCCCGGTAGCGGGAATGCATTGCCGGATGTTCACATGAGATCAATGTAGTTAATGATTTAGATAAAAAGCAACATAGTATATCTCGCGTGATAGTCGATGGCCGGCTGTTTTCCGAGACATTCGGGCGCGTGGTCCGATTTCGGTTTCGACGATCACGGTTCCGGGTGTGGGTGCCGACGGATCGCCGCAGGAGCCGTTCACCGGCTGCCATCAGCGCGCGGAACGCTTCTACGGAACGTCACAGTGGACGACCGTGGGCTGATCCACCTGATCGACCGCATATCCGGGCTGGCCATCATCCGCCTGAAGGTCCAGGGCGACGTCGTGGATGAGGGTGTCGCCGGACGCAATCTAGTTAATACTTATGAACATGGGATATGATTTGGACAGGTGCCACACGCAGAAGGCAGCCGTCACCCTATTGATGATCGTGGCTCGATGTTGAGCGGAAGGAAGCGAAGATGTCGCGAATGCGGAGGACCGGCTCGGTCCTGGCCGGGCTGGTCGGGCTGACCTTGATTGCTTCAGGTTGCTCGGCTGGAGAAGCGTCCTCGACGGCGCCGGCTACGGGTGGCGACGCATTCGCAGAGATGGAGCCGTTGGAGCTCACCTTCAATCACACCAACCCCCCTGGCGGTCATTTCGAGGCTGCGACGGTCGCGTTCACCGATTACATCGAGGAGGCGACCGGTGGGAAGGTGACTTTCGAGTCGTTCTATTCCGGTTCGTTGCTTCCTGCCGCGGAGGCATTCGCTGGCGTCGGATCCGGCTTGGCGGACGTCTCCTACACGACCACCATCGGCTTCGAGAACCAGTTTCCCATCGCTGACTGGCTGTCACCGGCGATGAGTGACGACCCGCAGCCGTTTCCGCTGGGAGACCTGGCCAACTATGCCGCGGCCAACGACTTCATCGCCAACGAACCGGCCATTCAAGCGGAGTACGAGGCGCAGAATGTGAAGCCTCTGTGGTTCGTGTCCTCATCACCGGGTGACATGTTGTGCACCAAACCGATCAAGGACCTTGCGGATGCCGGTGGCCGTCTCACCAGGTCGCCGAGTGCCCGCATCACCGCGGAAGTTGACGCGCTCGGCATGACGTCGGTGAGCATGCCGTTCGCCGACCTGTACGAAGGCCTCCAACGGGGGGCGATCAACTGCGTCTACACCACCGCGGGGAACACGACGTTCAAGCCCTACGGATTGACTGAGGTTGCGAAATACTATGCGCCGGTCAGCGGATGGACTCCGATTGCGGCAGCCGGGTACATCATCAACCTCGACCTCTGGGAGTCCTTCTCGGACGACCTGAGGCGGGTCTTCCAGGAGGCTTCGATGAAGGCCTTGAGCGTCCACTCCGAGGGTGCATTCAATGTGGTCGCAGACTTCGGTGCGACGGCGAAGGCAGACGGCGTTCAATTCCTCAAAACGGACGATCTTCGCCAGGTCATGAGCACGTTGCACGCGGGTCTGAACTCCCGACTGGTGAAGGATGCTCCTGCTGGCGTCGACCACCCGAAGCAGCTCATCAAGAGCCTGGCCGATTACCGGGCGAAGTGGCGCGATCTTCTGGCTGACGGCGTCGTCGCCGAATTGCCCGGGGACCCAGCTGAGGATGGGGACGGGCTGAGAGCAGCGTATGCAGCGGGCGCCGGCCAGGTTGACTGGCAAGCCTTCCTGGGGCTCCTCCAGGAGCAGTCCGCGGTCACCGGGTAGGGCAGCCAATCGAGATGAAGGTGGTCGAGGGATTCGCTTTTGAGGTCGTTGCCGACGGGCTCGGGTTTCCCGAGGGGCCCGTCTGGCTGCAGAACGGCTCCGTAATCGTCGTGGAAGTGGCCGCAGGCACGATCACGAGAGTGCACGCGGACGGGCGCACAGAACTCGTCGTCGAGTGTGGCGGCGGTCCGGGGGGCGCCGCGGTAGGGCCCGACGGTGCGTTGTACGTGTGCAACAACGGCGGGATGGTGGCGCATCGCGAGGACGGTCGCTGGAAGACCACCGGGGTGGCGCTCCCGGACTATGAGGGCGGCTGGATCGACCGAATAGATCTCGCGACCGGGGCTGTCGGGCGCCTTTATTCAGACTCTCCGGACATCCCCATTGCCGGACCGAACGATATCGTCTTCGACGCGCATGGAGGCTTCTGGTTCAGCGATTTCGGTAAGCCAGTCGGTGAGTCCGTGAGGAAAGGGGGCATCCTCTACGCGTCCCCCGACGGCAGCGGAATCAGGCGAGTCATCGATGGGCCCAGGGTGAACGGGATCGCTCTGTCCCCCAGCGGCGAGACCCTGTACGCCGCGATCACGCACGAGTCGCTTCTCGTTGCCTTCGATGTCGTGTCACCGGGGGTCCTTGAGCCCGCCGGTCTGCCGGCCGGTCGACCAGTGGGACAGTTCCCACCCCGGCACATCTTAGACTCGATGGCAGTCGAATCAGACGGCCGGGTGTGCGTTGCGACAACCTTCGCGCAGCCGGGCATCGGCGTCGTCGATCCGGTAACCGGGGGAATCAGCTTGACGGAACTCCCGGATCCGTTGCCTACGAACCTGTGCTTCGGCGGACCGGACATGCGGGACGTCTGGATCACTCTCTCCGGCGAAGGCTTACTCATCAAGGCTCGCTGGCCTCGCGCCGGCCTGCCACTCGCTTACTACGCATGATCGAACAGAGGAATGGCGGAGTCCGCCTGGACGCCCGACTCATTGAGGAGCAGGAATGACCAGCACAGCCACGGCGCTCGTACAGACCGGACCGAGGGAACAGCACTTCGAGGAGATCCCCTTCCCGACGCTGCCGCCGGGAGCTGCACTGCTGCGGGTCGAGGCGAATGGGATCTGCGGCAGCGATGTCGAGTCCTTCCTGGGTGAAGACAGGCTCGTCCCCGCGGATCGGAAGTACCCGCGGATCAACGGCCACGAGATCGTGGGTGTCATCGAAGATATGGGTCCCAAGCTGAAGCACCGCGAGGGGCTGAACATCGGTGATCGCGTGGCCGTGAACCCCGTCATCTCATGCGGGAAGTGCGGACCCTGCACCGATGGCCGCATGCACATGTGCGCCGCCGGACGGTTCCCTGTACCCGTGTACGGATTCATCCCGACGACGGAGGCGCCAGGGTTGTGGGGCGGGTACAGCACGCACGTCTATCTCGACCCGGAAGCGATCGTCTATCCGTTCCCTGCGCACTTCGACCCGTTGAACGCGACGCTCTGGAATCCGCTTGGCGGAGCCATCCAGTGGTCCGTGATGACGCCCGGCCACAAGGTCGGACAATCGGTGGTCGTCCTCGGCAGCGGGCAGCGCGGCCTGGCGATCGTCGCCGCACAACGCGCCGTGGGCTCGGGCCTGGTCATCGCGACGGGGCTCAGCCGGGATCGGCACAAGCTCGACCTTGCACTGGAGTTCGGTGCGAACGCAGTCGTGGACGTCGAGCAGGAGGACCCGGTTGAAGCGGTCCTCGCTCTCACCGGTGGCCAGGGCGTCGATCTCGTCATTGACACGGTCCCCAAGATCACGTCCACCACGCTGCAGGGCGTGCAGATGCTCAAGGCCGGCGGCACGCTGGTCAACATCGGGGTCAAGGAGGCCACCGTCGACGGCTTCCCCATTGGTCGCATCACCTCCAAGAACATCCGTGTGATCGGCGCTGCGAACTCCAGCATCGCCGCCTATCGCACGGCCGCCGACATGCTCATCACCGGGCAAGTCAAGATCGAGAAGATGCGCACGCATGTCTTCGGATTCGACCGGTTCGAAGAAGCACTCGACACCCTCGAGGGAAAGATACCCGGGACCAAGAGCGTGAACGTGGTGGTCACTCCCACGTTCACGTCCTGATAAGCACATCACCAGAAGAAGGCGACTGACATCATGACTCTCATCAGCGAATCGTCGAGCGACACCCGCGTTGCATCCTCGAATTATCTCGAGCGGGCGAGGGCGATCGCACCGATTATCGAGGCGAATTCCGCGGAGGGCGAGGCTGCCGGGGCGATGCCCGAGGCGACAATCGCGGCGTTGAAGGAGGCGGGGCTGTTCTGGATGCTCGTCGACTCCGATCTGGGCGGCGGGGGTTTGCCGTTCGATAGCGCGCTCGAGGTTATGGAAGTGATCGCCGAGGCGGACGGCTCCACCGGGTGGGCGTTGATGGCCGCCTCGGTATCGACGTGGAATTCCTCGCACTTCTACCCCGGTCTGCGACGCCTCTTCCGGGAAGGCGGCACGCCGATCAGCTGCGGTACGCAGGCCCCGATCGGTACCGCGTTGAAGGTGGAGGGCGGTTACCTGGTCAACACGCCGCCAATTCCGTTCGGCAGCGGCATGGATGCGGCCGACTGGGTCGGTACGACGGTGCGGATCCTGGACGAGGACGGCAAGCCGGTGCTCCGCGAGAACGGGGCGCCGTTGACCCGCGCCATCCGGGCGCCGAAGTCTGAGACCACCGTCTATGGTGACTGGGACGTGATGGGCATGGCTGCCACGGGCAGCTACACCTACGGCTGGACCGACTACTTCGTTCCGGACGACTTCTCGTTCGACTCCGCGCCGCTGGTGCCAGCGCCCGGCGAGGATTTCACGGGTGAGACCCTCGATCTGATGTCGTCGGGCGTCATCGGTCACGCCGGCGTGGTCCTCGGCCTGATGCGGCGGGCGCTGCACGAGGTCGCCAACATCGTCGAGGGCAAGAAGCGGATGGGCTACTCCGTGCCGGTCGACGACTATGCGGTGTTCCGGAAGGAGTTCGTCGAGGCCGATGCGAAATTCTGGTCGGTGCGCGAGTACTTCTACCGAGTGGTGCGCGAAGGCATCGACTCGACGGCCGAGACCCAGTCCCTGAGCGCAGAGCAGATGGCCCGCATTCGCCAGGCCACAACACACGTCCACACCGTGGCGACCGAAGTGGTCATGTTCGCGAGCCTGTGGGGAGGCACTCAGACCATCCGGAACCCCAGCTCCCTCGGTCGCGCCGTGCGCGACGCGATCGTTGCACGGAACCATGCACTGATCGATATCGTGACGGTCGACAACGCGGCCGACCCGATCATCGACTCGTGGAAGTGAAAGACCTATGAAAGCGACCGGCATCATGAACAGCATCAGTGAATCCCTGAGCGACACCGGCGTTGCATCCTCGAATTATGTCGACCGTGCCCGGGCGATCGCTCCGATCATCGAGGCCCATTCCGCTGACGGTGAGGCTGCAGGAGCGATGCCCGAGGCAACGATCGGGGCGCTGAAGGAGGCCGGACTGTTCTGGATGCTCGTCGACCCCGAGCTTGGTGGTGGCGGTGTGTCGGCCGACGTGGCCCTGGAGGTCTTCGAGGTCATCGCGGAGGCGGATGGTTCCACCGGGTGGGCGCTCATGGCCGCGGCCGTGTCGACGTGGAACACCTCGCTGTATTACCCCGGCTTCCGGCAGCTCTTCCTGGACGGACGGAAGCCGATCTCCTGCGGCACCATTGCTCCGCTCGGCACCGCGGTGAAAGTCGACGGTGGGTACATGGTCAACACGCCGCAGGTGCCGTTCGGCAGCGGGATGGACGCCTCCGACTGGGTCGGCACCACTGTCCGGATCCTGGACGAGGACGGCAGTCCGGTCCTCCGCGAGAACGGCTCGCCCCTGACCCGCGCGATCCGCGCACCCAAGTCCGAGACCATCGTCTACGGAGACTGGGACGTGATGGGCATGGCTGCCACCGGGAGCTACAGCTACGGTTGGAACGAGTACTTCGTCCCCGACGACTTCACCTTCGATTCGGCACCGCTGGTGGCACCGCCGGGCCAGGACTACAGCGGCAAAACCCTGGACCTGCTCTCCTCCAGCGTGATCGGTCACGGCGGCGTTGTGCTCGGCCTCATGCGACGGGCGCTGCACGAGGTGGCGGGCGTCGTGGACGGCAAGAAACGGATGGCATACACAATGCCGGTTGACCAATACCCGGTCTTCCGAAAGGAGTTCGTCGAGGCGGACGCGAAGTTCTGGTCGGTCCGAGACTACTTCTACCGTGTAGTTCGCGAGGGCATCGCCTCGACGGCCGAGTCACAGTCGCTGACCGCCGAGCAGATGGCCCGGGTGCGGCAGGCGACCACCCACGTCCACACTGTCGCGACCGAAGTGATCATGTTCGCGAGCCTGTGGGGAGGCACCCAGACGATCCGTAATCCCAGCTTCCTCGGCCGCGCCGTGCGCGATATGGTGGTCGCCCGCAATCATGCGCTCATCGATGTTGTGACACTCGACAACGCCGCCGACCCGATCATCGACTCCTGGAAGTAACAGGAGAGGCAGGGGCCGACGTCAGGGACGATTTGCCCCGGTCAGGCCAAGGCGCCAACGCTCGAAGAAGTCTGCGAGGTCGGGCAGCACATATCCTCCCCAGAGGCGCGAGACACCCGTATCAGCCAGGCCTTGAAGACGTGCACGGATGTCGGTCGGGGCGCCGAAGACCCCGAACTGTTCGGCGAGGTGGTCACGCAATCCGAGTTCATCGACAAGCCGGGCGTTGGGGTTGTCAGTCGCACCGCCGGCGTGCTGGAGGTACGAGTACCTCTTGGTCAATTCCTCGAACCGGGAACGCAGAGCGTGGGGAATGATGCTGCGCGCAGCGGACTTGGCCAGGAGGTTGCCGCCGACGGCCAGCGCCGACCCGACCTCACGGGCGCCGGCGTCGTGCGAGGCTGCGATGTTCAGGTACGACATGTACCAGACCTGGATGCTCGCGGGATCGCGCCCCGCTTCCCGGGCTCCCCGTGCAATCTGCTCGGCGGCGTATTCGCGCGCCAGTTCGCCCATTCCGATGCCGACGACGACGGCATCCGCGACACGACCGGCCAACTGCAGCATCCGCGGACCGTGCGCGGACACGACAATCGGGATGGCCCCACCGGTCCACCAGTCGAGGGCGATGGTGTTCCCCCTGTACTCGGCGCGGCCGGTCTCGTGCAGCGAGCGCACCGTCCGGATGTAACTCTCGAGGTCCGACACAGTCGCCGGCGCCCCGCCCAGGTTGTGCACGGCACTGTCCCCGGTCCCAATGCCGAAGACCGCACGTCCGCCGGAGAATTCCTGCAGCGTCGCCATGGCGGATGCGCTCACCGCGGGATGCCTCGTCACGGGATTGGTCACCCCCGGGCCGAACTGGACGCGGGAGGTGCTGGCAGCGACCAGAGTCAGCGCAGGGTACATCTCCCGATGCGTCGACTGCATGTCGCCGACGCGGAGGGCCCTGAATCCGGCCCGCTCTGCGGCTTGGGCCAGCGCGGGAATGCCGGCAAGCGCGAAGGCCGGGAAGTTGATGCTGACCTCGACAGAGGCGTTTCCACGCGACGTCATATCCCGGTCCTTTGGCTCATAATCATATTGATTGATAGGATACACACTTCGAACTCAAAGACGAGGAGCAACATGGCATACACGCTTGACGAACTCTCGAGCATCGCCGAGATCCGGAACCTCCAGGAGCGTTATTGCCGGGGCATCGATCGCGCCGATGCGGACATCCTGCGTTCCGTCTACTGGGAGGACGCGCAGGACGACCACGGCGCATTCCGTGGTGACCGCGAGGAGTACATCGATTGGGTCATCCCCGTTGTCCGGGAGCGCTTCGCCGCGCTGCAGCACGTACTCGGTCAGACCTACACAGAACTCGACGGCGACACTGCGCACAGCGAGACCTATTTCCTCCAGCACTCTCTTCGCCACGACGGCAAGGCTTACGCGTGCCCCGGCAGGTACGTTGACCGGCTCGAACGACGGGACGGTGAATGGCGCATAGCCGAGAGAGTGACGATCATGACCTTCTTCTACCCGGTTGTGGACAGCGACGTCGAGAAGCAGGCTGCCGCAGGGTTCGTGGCCGGCAGCAAAGACCGCGACGACCCCGCTTACTTCCAGGCGCCGCTGATCAGGGATCGCGCGCTCGCAGGCTGACACGCGTTGCCTCCGGGTTCGGCTCGACGGATCAGCGGGGAGTCAACCCCAGGGCTGCCGCGAGCGCGGCCACGTCCTCAATGGGGTCGCTGCCTTCGGGTGCGACTATCTGTGCGAGGACGTGGTCGGCTCCGGCATCCAGGTGCGCGTCGAGACCCGCCTTCACGGCGCCCGGTGTTCCCGACACGACGATGGCGTCGGTCACCCGAGGCCAGGGGTCATCGAGCTCTTCGGCCGAAATTCCCATGCGCTGGAGGTTCAGCCGGTAGTTGCGGAGGCCCAGATAGAACTCCACGCCTGACCGCGCGATCATCAGGGCCCTCTCCCTGTCGACTTCCAGCACCAACCGCTGCTCCGGAATCAAGAGCGGCGATTCCCCCAAGATCTCGCGGGCCCACCGCGTGTGCCCTGGGGTGACCAGGTAAGGGTGCGCACCGCCCGTTTGCTCACCCGAAAGCGCCAGCACGCGTGGGCCGAGCCCCGCCACCACAACCCGACCGGCGGGAACGCCCTCCGACACGAGAGCGTCCAGAAACGCCGACAGCGCACCGAGTGGGTGCTTCGCCCGCTCGGTGCGCTCCGGATGGCCCAGTCCGATACCAAGCACGAACCGCCCCGGGTACTGGGCCTGCAGTCGGTGGTATGACGCTGCCACCTCGTTTGGGTCGGTCGCGAAAATGTTGACGATTCCCGACCCGACGACGATCCGGTCGGTGGCAGCAAGCACCTGGGACGGTATGCCGAGGTCTGCGCCGACGCCGCCGTACCAGACCGAACCAAAACCGTACCGGTCGGCGGCAATGCCGAATGAGGGGCCCGTGTCCCGGCCCATCCGCCACAGTCCGTAGCGGCCGAGCCGGTCGCGGATACCCTCTCGCACCGCGCTGAGGCTCTTCTCACGGGCGTCGGTGGGATGGTGGACCATGGACCATGGGCGCGATCAGGCGGGGGAGACGTCGTACTTGACGACCTCAGGCGGGCCGGCAAGCAGCGGACCGAGCGCGGACTTGACGCCCTTTTCCGCCCGGTATGCCCGATAGGCCGCATCGCTGTCTTCCGACGCCCAGCGCTCGACCAGCAACCAGCGGGTGCTGTCCTCCCGGTCGACGAGCACCTCGATGCCCAGGTTCCCCTCGAAGCTGCGGGCAAGTTCGAGGGAGGTGCGCACAGCCTGCTCGGCCTCCGCGAGCGCCTCGGGTTTGAACGTCAATCTCACGATCGAGGTGATTGTCATGGCTTCGTTGCCTTCCTCTCGTGGGCCGGCATCAGGTACGTGTCGGCCCGGCGGTAGTTGCCCTCCTCGATAAGGTGGTGAGCATTGAGGCAATCATATATATATTAACCTTGATTGCAGGGATTACGGTATTGTCATTTGTGACGGGCGCGACGGCGCGCTAGAGAGAAGGAACCATGCGGAAGAGTGCGAGACTTCGTTTGCTCACGGGAGGGGCAGTGTTGACAGCCCTTCTTGCCACCGGCTGCGCCTCCGGCGGCGCCCCTGGCGGGGGAGCAGCCCCACAGGCCAGCGAGGGCTCCTCGCTGGACACGATGGAACCGATAGCTCTCACATACAGCGACTCGAACGTCGAGACGGCGGCGCACGTGATGGCGATGCAGAAGTTCATGGATCAGGTCACCAAGGGAACTGACGGAAAGATCACCTTCGAGACGTACTACGCAGCGTCCCTGCACCCGGTCACGGAGGCGCTCAGCGCGATCCAGTCGGGCCTGACCGACATCACGTTCGTATCGCCATCGAATGTGCCCGATAGCATCCCGACTGCGCTGTGGGAGACGACCCTCGCGCAGAGCGCGATCAAGCCCGATTTCCCCATGTCGCTCATCCAGGGAACTCCGGTTCAGTTCGCGGCATACCAGGATGGTCCGCTGGCCAAGGAACTGGCCACGTACGACGCGGCAACACTGGTGACCTGGGGTACTGCGCCGAACAGCGCGATCTGCAAGTCCGAGGTCACCTCGGCCGCCCAGGCTGCCGGAAAGACGATCCGCACACCAGGACCGCCGTTCGTTGACGAGGTCGAGCAGATGAAGATGACATCCGTCACCTTGCCCGTGACCGACGTGTTCGAGGGGCTTCAGCGCGGAGTGATCGACTGCTTCATGAACGTCATCAGCCCGTTCATCACACTGGGAGTCTGGGACGAAGCCAAGTACTTCATCCCCGCGCACTTCGCGACATCCGCTGGCTCCCAACTGCTCATCAAGAAGTCGGTGCTGGAGTCGCTGCCTCTCGAGGCGCAGCGCGTCATCTTCGACGCCCGGGTGGACCTGCTGGCCGACATTGTCAAGTCGTCGGTCGCGCGCAACGTGCAGTGGGCGAACGAGGCTCCTGCCAAGGGCGTGACATTCGTCGACCCGACCAGCTTCAACAAGGCGATCGACGTCGCTCGCGACGCGTACACGAAGGCTGCGATCAAGACGCCTCCGGCGGGCGTCACCGATGCCAAGGGCTTCGCCAAGAACCTCAGCGGCCTGGCCGACGGCTGGGACAAGATCGCCGCCGACCTGGATGTCCGATCGGGTGCTCCCAGCACCCAGAAGGATTGGGTCGAGCTCTACAAGTCGGTCGACGACATCGACTGGGGTGCGTACGCCGACAAGTTGCACGAATTCCTGAAGCCCTACCGGCCGTAAGGGTGTTACCCCATCGGCGGGGGAGCGTCTTGACAGCCCCCCGCCGATGTGTTCATATTGGACTTTAGTGAACACGTGTTCACCACATGTCCGACAATAAACCGTGAAATGCGGGCCATGTGCCCGCCCGGCCTCATTGATGAGGCTCGGTGTCCCGCGATGGAGCAGGAGTACAGATGTCAGAGTGGCACGAGATCGACAACAAGCTGCAGGACCCCAGCTGGTACACGACTCAGGAGTACCACGAGGTCTTCAAGCGGCTGCGCCATGAAGACCCCGTGCACTGGACTGAGGACGATGCGTACGGCAAGCACTACTGGTTCCTCACCCGGTACGACGATGTGCGCGACATGTTGTTGAATCCGAGGGCGCTGAGTTCACGCTGGGACACCCGTCCGCCGAAGACGGCGCAGCGGTATACCCCTGAGGAACGCTTCCAGATGGGCTTCGACACGAGTATGGCTCGCAACGATCCGCCCATCCATGACCTCTACCGCAAGCCCATCAACAAGCACTTCAGCGCGCCCGCCATCAACAAGATGCGCGGCGACGTCGACGCGATCGTCGATGAGATTATCGCTGAGGTTTCCGGCAGGGGCACGGCCGACGTGGTGGAGGAGATCGCCGGCGAACTACCGGTCAAGGTGATCCTGCGGCTTCTCGGCGTTCCAGAAGAAGACTGGGACATGCTCCGCGAGGCCGCCTGGCAGTGGCTTTCTCCCGCGCATCCCCGTTACCTGGTCGACGGCGATGTCCTCAAGACGCACCGGCTCGGACACTCCCGGCTGCTCGACTACTGTGAGCAACTCGCTCTTGCGCGTCGCGCGGAGCCCAGGGACGACTTCGCTACCGTGCTCAGCCGGCTGACCATCGATAACGATCCCCTCAGCGTTCACGAGCTGCGAAGCTATTTCACGATCATCATCGGCGGCGGCCTCGAGACCACCCGCAACACGGCAGCCGTGGGCCTCTGGCTCTTCCTCAAGAATCCCGAGCAGCGAAAATTGCTACTCGACGACCCGTCGCTGATCAACAGCGCGATCGACGAGGTGCTGCGCTGGGTGACCCCGGCCCGCACCCGCTTCCGGATCGCAATGGAGGACATCGAGATCGGCGGCAAGGAAATCCGCACCGGTGACTGGGTATTCGGCTCCCAGGCCTCGGCGAACTTCGACGAGACGGTCTTCGAGAACCCGGAGAAGTTCGACATCACCCGCAACCCCAACCCGCACCTGAGTTTCGGGGAAGGCATCCACCTGTGCCTGGGCCGCTATCTCGCTCGACTCGAGCTCGCTTGCCTCTTCCCGAAAGTTCTGCAGGCATTTCCGGATATGGAGATCGCCGAGGAACCCGAGTGGATCCCCGACAACATCACGACCGGCTTCAGCAAGTTCAACGTCACGTACACGCCGCTTGTTCTCGCGAGCGTCTGAGAGGAACACCATGGGAAAGATCGTTTACCTGCTGCCGGACGACGCGGAACAGGTCGTCGAGGCAAGAGACGGCGAGTCTCTGATGCAGATCGCGGTGCAGGCGGGTGTCTCCGCCATCGAAGGCGAATGCGGAGGGGAGATGTCGTGCGCGACCTGCCACGTCTGGATTGATGATGAGTGGGCAGCGAAGCTGCGGCGTCCCTCGCAGGACGAGATCGACCTCCTCGAGTCCGACGAACACTTCACCGACGAGAGCCGGCTCGGCTGCCAGGTCAAGTACTCGAGTGCCATCGACGGTCTCGTCGCAAAGATCCCCGGATAGACAGGAAGCACTGATGATGTCCCACTACGACATCGTGGTCGTGGGTGCGGGCCATGCCGGCACGCAAATGGTCTTCGCCCTGACCGCAGGAGGATTCACCGGCTCCATTGCCATCATCGGTGATGAAGTGACCGCTCCCTATGAGCGGCCGCCGCTCACCAAGGGTTACCTGGCCGCCGACATCCTTTCCGACGAGCTCGCCTTCCGCGGCGAGGCGTGGTGGGCGGGATCGGACGTCGAACGTCACCTCGGTACGTCAGTTGTGGCCGTCGACGCGAAGGCGCATACAGTGACAACAGAGGACGGCGGGACAATCGGCTACGGCACCCTCGTGTGGAGCGCAGGTGGCGAGGCGCGCCTGTTGCGCGCTCCCGGAGCCGAACTCGACGGGGTGCACGTTTTACGCAAGCTGAGCGACGCGGAACACGTCAAGCGCCACGTCGCCACGGCCCGCAGGGCCGTCGTCATCGGCGGTGGTTACATCGGTCTGGAGACCGCTGCTTCACTGAGGAAGTTGGGCATCGAGGTCACGGTCGTCGAGGCGCTCGACCGGCTGCTTCTCCGGGTCACCGGGGACGACGTCGCGGCGTACCTCAAGGCCCGGCACGAGCGCGAGGGCGTCGAATTCCTGCTGGGCGCAGGAGTGAGCGAGATCCTCGGCGAGGAGGGCCGCGCCACCGGCGTCCGACTGGCGTCGGGCCGGGAGCTCCCCGCAGATCTCGTCATCGTCGGCATTGGACTGGTGCCCAATGTGCGGCAACTCGCGGAAGCCGGAGCCGAGGTTGGCAACGGGGTTCTCGTCGACAAGTTCTGCCACACGACGCTCCCGGACGTATACGCGATCGGGGACTGCGTGAGCTTCGAGTCCGACTGGGTGCCGGATGACCGGCTGCGGCTCGAATCTGTTCAGAACGCGAATGACCAGGCCAAGGCGGTAGCCAATACCCTGCTTGGCAAGCCGCAGCCGTACGACGCGCTGCCGTGGTTCTGGTCGCACCAGTACGATGACAGGCTGCAGACCGCCGGGGTGCTCACCGGGTATGACTCCGCGGTGCTCCGGGGGGACCCCGCGACAGGAAAATTCAGTGTGGTCTACCTGCGCGGAGACACCGTCGCCGCCGTTGACGCGATCAATAACGTCAAGGACTACGCGCAGTCCAAGGCCCTGATCGGCCGAACCGTGCCTGCGGGCGATTCCCGTCTGGCCGACCCTTCGGTGCCATTGAAGGACTTCCTAACGGAGGCACAAGCCGCATGAGCGAGTCAACGGGCCAACTGCGCTGGGCAGTCAAAGAGTCATTCATCGACTACATTCGGGGTCTCTCCGACGGCGGGATCGAGGCCTTCGACGGATGCGAGGTGGTCGACGGTGCTTTCATCTTCCCGGGTGAGTCAGCAGGAGACGGCGGACTCCTGTTCACCGGTGGCGTACGCTTCACGGGGTTCAGCGGGATGCTGGACGTTCGATTGGTGGATCCGATGATCGAGGGGGAAGGTCCCGACAAGACCTTGTCCGCCCTCGTCGGGGTGCCGTCGATTGCCGCTCGAGCCACAATCGCAACCATCGAGAATTCTGCACCGCGCACGGCAGGAGAGCGGTGGACTGTTACGCCGAGGCTCACGTTCGAGGGCGTGCGCATCTTCGGTGACGTCTATCAGGTCGGCGCCGAGCTCGCCCCGCTGGTTGTCGATCGGGACCTGTAATGGGTGACGCCGCGTACCAGGCGATCCTCGCGGCGGCGCGGGCGCGGTTCGGCGCTGACGGTTATCGCGATGTGACAATCCGCGCGATCGCCGCCGAGGCGGGTTATTCCGCGGCGATGGTCATGAAATTGATGGGCAGCAAGGAGCGCTTGTTCTGGCTCGTCGCCCCGGGCGTGGCCTCCACCGGTGGGCTGGCAGACGAACGCGATCTGGTGCCCAAGGAGGAGATCGGGCGCGAGCTGGTGCGGCGCATCTTCGCCCGGCGCAGGATCGGCTCCGGCGACCCCTACGCCGTCGCACCGCTACTGATCAGGTCCGCCCCGGAACCGGAGCCGATCCGAGAAGAGATACGCGAGCGGTACCTGAACAACATGGCCGCGATCATCGGTGATTCCACCAAAGACCGACGGCACGCGAAAGCTGTCCTGGCGATCCTGTTCGGCATCGCCGCGGCAGTCCACACGCTGGAAGCCTACGACGACGACGACGACGGCGGCGGCGGCGACGATCAAGCGATAACGGACTTTGCGGAGTTGCTGCAGGTCGTGATCGATCGCTGCGAAGGCCCCAGGCTGCCGCTCCCCGATGAGAGCGTCGGAATCTCCGCGGGGAACCAAGCCACGAAACGAGAGGACTCACTCCATGACGGATGACTCAAAGGGAGCACGGCTGCGCGCCCTGTTCACCTCCAACGAAACGACGCTGATGCCGTTCGGGGTGTTGCCTTTGCATGCGCGAATGGCCGAGCACGCCGGCTTCAAGGCTTTCGAGGTATCCGGTGGCTATTCGTCATTCTGGTTGGCAGGCGTCGCTGACGTCGGCTATCTGACGATGACAGAGATCGTCGAGCACGCGGCCCGGGTCGCGCAGTCCGTTGACATCCCTGTGTTCTGTGACGCGGACACCGGTTACGGGGGGCCGGTGAACGTGCAACGCACCACCCGTGCCTTCATCGACGCCGGAGTGGCCGGCATTCACCTCGAAGACCAGGCCGAGCCCAAGAAGGCCGGTGGCCGGGGCGGTATTCGCCTGGTTTCAGACGGAGAGGCGATCGGCCGGTTCAACGCGGCAGTGGAAGAGCGAGACCGGGTCGATCCCGATTTCGTCATCGTCGCCCGCACGGACGGCTATGGCGCCCGTGACGGCGGCCTGGACGAGGCGATTCGGCGAGGGCAGCTCTACCGCGCGGAGACGGGCGCCGACGTCATCTTCTACGAAGGTCTGGAGACCTGGGAAGAGATCGAGATCGCGCTGCGCGAAACTCCCGGACCCGCCTATGCGATTCCGCACCGGAACGCCGGCCCGACGCCGTCCGTGGCTGAGATGAGCCGGATGGGACAGGCAATCCAGATCGTCCCGTTCCTGTTGCCGGGAGTGCACGAGGTCTGGAACCTGTTGCGCGCGGTGGCCGATAGCGGTGACCTGAAGCCGGTCGACGACTACCGCTCCTACGTCGAGTCGTTCCGCGGCACGGATGCCTGGGTGGGGGCCGGAGAAGCGTTGCTGGCGATCACCTATGACGAGGTCGCCGAGATCGAAGCCCGCTTCGGGCCGGAAGCGGCGGATGCGACGGCCAATGTGAGCGCCACATGACCGGGCTCGAGGCTCCGCTCACGTTCCTCAGGGGAAGGGCTCTTCCCAATCGCTTCGTCCTGGCGCCGATGACGAACAAGCAGAGCGCGCCGGATGGGACGGTGCTGGATGCAGAGGTCGACTGGCTGGCGCGTCGGGCACACGGCGGATTCGGGGGTGTCATCACCAGCGAGAGCGGCGTCGAATTGCGCGGGCGCGGTTTTGAGACCGAGCCTGGCACGCACTCCGATGACCATGTTCCAGGTCTCGCACGGCTTGCGGAGGCGGTGAAGTCCGCCGGAAGCCTGGTGACCATGCAGTTGAATCATGCCGGTACCCGGGGGTACCGGGTGGGGGACCGGGTCAGTTCCTCCGAGGATCCTGACACGGGCGCCCGGGCACTGCGCGACGACGAAATGCCCGAGATGATCGAGGCTTGGGCCAGCGCGGCAGGGCGATGCGAACGGGCTGGTTTCGATGGCGTGCAAATCCACGCCGCCCACGGTTATCTGATCGGACAGTTCCTCAGTGGCTCACTGAACCGGCGTGTCGATGATTGGGGTGGGTCGCCCGAGAACCGGGCACGCCTGCTTTTCGCCGTGGTCGCTGCGATCCGACGGGCGACTGGTCCGAACTTCCAGGTCGGCATTCGGCTGTCCCCTGAGCGATACGGCCAGGACCTTTTCGAGACGACCGCCATCGTGGAGCGCCTGGTCGACGAGCGACAAGTGGATTCGATCGACATGTCGTTGTGGGATGCCGGAAAGTTCCCGGACGACCAGCGTGCCGACCGTGCGCCGATAATGCGTCACTTCCTGCGTCTTCCCCGAGGTGATGTGCGGATGGGCGTCGCCGGCCGGATCCGCACGGGGGCAGCTGTGCGCGCAGCCATGGACGAGGGCAGTGACTACCTCTCGATCGGTAAGGCGGGAATCCTGTACGCGGACTTCCCTCGCCTGGTCCAGCGCGACCCTGACCTGGAGCCGGACTGGTTGCCGGTGTCGGCGGCGCACCTCCGCTCGCAGTCGGTGGGGGAGGGGTTTATCGAGTATCTGACCACGTGGAAAGGCTTCATCGCCGATGAGACCCCACCCGAAGGATCGGTGGAGTTCGTTTCCGCCTGGAGCGACGACGTGCACGGCATCAAACCCGTTGCTGTCGGCGCGGAATAACTGACGCAATCATGAATGGGATGAGCAAATGAGCGGTATTGCAATCGGCGGCGGTATGCAGGCGGTCTTCAACATGGACTCGCTGACCCTCACCGTGGAGGACGCCCCCCACCCCGTCGCGGTGCCGGGTGGACTGATCGCGCGAGTGACGCTCGCGGGAGTGTGCGGCAGCGACGTGCACCGCGTCGTCGGACACGTGAAGGACGCAACGGGTCGGGTCTCGTTCGGGCACGAGGCTGTCGGTGTCGTGGAAGAACTCGGAGATGGCCTGAACGTGGACTGGGGCGGTTTGCCGGTCTCCGTCGGCGACCGCATCGTCTGGTATGCGGGATCGGCGCCGTGCGGCAAGTGCCGGGGTTGTCGCACCACAGGCGAGGCGTGTGACGACCGCCAGTGGCCGTTGCCGTCAGCTGTCCCGAACGCCGCCGGCTACCGAGACGTCGCGAGTCTTTCGCCGCTCGTTCCGTTCTTCCGGGTCGACGGGCCCGTTACCGACGAAGAGATCGTCGCGTTCGGCTGCGCCTTGCCGACCGCGATCGGCGGTCAGCGTCGACTCGGTCAGATCGAGCCGGGGCAGACCGTGGTCGTCCAGGGTGCGGGACCGGTCGGCATCGCTGCGGCGATGGTCGTGTCGCTCAGCCCCGCCAGGAACATCATTGTCATCGGCGCCCCGGCGCACCGGCTCGAGCTCGCTCGCGAATTCGGCGCCTCGAGCACGATCAACCTCGACGAGACGAGCGCCGAAGAACGGCTCGCCCGCGTACTCGAACTCACGGACGGCCGCGGAGCGGACGTCGTCATCGAGGCCGCGGGCGTGCCGGAAGCGTTTCCCGAGGGAGTCTCGTTGCTCGCTCGCCACGGTCGATACCTGCTATCCGGGCTGTACTCTGGCACTCGGGAGGTCTCGTTCAACCCGGTTCAACTCGTGCTCAAATCGGCACGAGTCTTCGGGAATCTCGGGTCTCGGCCTGAGGTAGGGCTCCAGGCGCTGCGCTTCGTGCAGGCGAACCGCGATCGCTTCCCGTTCTCCCGGATCGTCACGCACCGCTACGAGCTCGGCTCCATTGCTGCTGCGCTCGATGCGATGCAGGACGGGTCTGCGGTCAAAGCCGTAGTCACGCCACGGCCGCCTGCTCGTCGAACGGCGTAGAGGAGGCGGCCCGCTCCGGCTCAGTTGTGGGCCACGTGGGTGCCGAACAGGCGGTTGCGATAGGTCAACGCGGCAATGTCGTCGTGATCGGCGCGTAGCACCCTGCCGATGGCGATCTCGTGGTCGCCGCCGTCGACGAGAGCGTGCAACTCGCAAGCCACCCAGCCCGCGGAACCGCCGAGGCGCGGTGCGCCGCTCTCCAGCGACCAGTCGATGCCAGCGAACCGGTCGACGCCCTTGCGGGCGAACGATGATGCTGTTGCGCTCTGGTGGGCGCCGAGCACGTTCAGGCCGAACGACCCGACCCGCCGCACGATCTCGAGCAGCTCCGACCGGCGATCGAGTGAGACGAGGACCATGGGCGGGTCCATCGACAGTGATGCGAAGGCGCTGACCGTTGTCCCGTGTGGCACGCCGCCGTCATAGGCCGTCACGATCGAGACCGGCGTGGCGATGTTTCCCATCGCCAGGCGGAACTCGTCCTGGAGCACGAGGGCCGGGGCGGTATCTGTCATGGTCATTGGTGGACTCCATCGTCATCAGTCGGCGGGTCATCCCGTCGTAATCGTTTCTCCTGACTATCGTGCGGCCGGCGATGACGTGTGTAAAGTGCAACTAAAGCGATCTAACATGCGAAAAATGCAAGGAACCTTCATGCTTGACGTCAGCCGTCTGATCCACGCGATCACCATCGCGGAGCACGGCACCTTCGGTGCCGCCGCGCTCACTCTCCACATGTCACAGTCTGCGCTGACCCGCAGCATCCAGTCGCTCGAATCGGAATACGGCATCCGGTTGTTCGAACGCGGCCGATCCGGGGCGAAATTGACGGCCGAGGGGGCACGATTCGTCGCCCAGGCCGAACAGCTGGTGCGCCACGCGGCTTCTGTCGAGAGTGACCTGCGGGATATCAGCGCCGGACGGGATGCTGCCGTGAACGTGGGCATGGGGCCGATCTCGGCAACGCTGTTCCTCCCGGCCGTGCTCGAGGACATCCTGCGGCTCTCTGCGCAGTTTCCCATCCGGGTGAAGGTCGGCTCGAACAGCGAATTGCGATACATGCTCGAGGCCGGTGAGCTTGACTTCTACGTCGGCGGCGTGCCCCGGGAGTGGCGCGGGGTGTCCGGCGAAGACGGGCTTCGGGTGGACGCGGTTGGGTCGCGTTCACGATTGGCGCTCCTGGTGCGCAGGGATCACCCGCTGCTCGATTCACCGGCTGATATCGGGCTCCGCGGGCGTTGTCCCGTCGTCGCGGGCACATTCGCCCGCGATACGTCAGTCGGCGCAGATGTTGAACGCCACGGCTTCCCCGCCCCGGCGTTCGTACTTGACGACTACGGGCTTCTCGCGGACCTCGTCCGCCGGACTGATGCAGTCCTGTTGGCGACGGAACTCATCGTTGTCCTGAGACCGGAACTCGGCTTACAGCGGCTGGACATAGAAGTGGCGCCCCAGGCCGACGCGAACTACGGCCTGGTTTACTCGGACGCGCGACGATTGTCCGTCGCAGCCAAGCGGGTCGCGGCACTCCTTCGAGAAACGGTGACGGTCGCCTATGCCTGACGTTGTCAGTCGAGCCGACCGCCGAATCTCGCACTGAGCGCGCGGGATGTCGCCACGAGCACGTCCCGCGCGTGCTCGACGAACTCCAGCGTCGCGTTCGCCGGGAAACCGTACAAAGTCAGGTGGAGGAGCGGGCCGTTTGAACTGAGCACCGGCGCCGTGATCGTTCGCACCTGGCTCGCGGTCGACTCGTTCAACAAGGCGGGGTCATCGGGACCCCTCATCTGCGTTCCGACATCGAACAACCGGCGTTGCAGGCTGGGTGTGCGTCCGTATTCCGCCATCGCCTCGACAAGATGCTCTGCTTCGCTCGCTGCGTCGCTGCTGAACGTCAGGGTCCATCCGCGCTCGCGGATCCGATCCAGGTCGTGATCGAACTCAGCCCGCTGGTCGGTTCCGAGCTCGGCTGGGAAGCCGTCATACCATTCGGCCCGTAATTCCGGCGAACCCCAGGCCGCGATTGTCCCGCCGAACGGCGGGAAGAACGGCAGGACCGCACCAACCGGGTCGGCACCGCTGGCATGTCCGGCCGTTGCCACGATGATGAGGCCGTCCTCCTCGCGGGCGATGACCCGGCACTCGAGGCCCACTTCGGCAGCGAGCTGCTCGAGGTCCTCACGTGCGGCCTCCGCCGCCCGTACTGCCTCGCTCGGCCTGCCGCGGGATGCGAGAACGAGGGAGCGCGGGGCGAAGGTCCCGTAGCCGCCCTGGAAAAACAGAAGGGGGATGGTGGGGGTCTGGATCTCGAGCCCGAGCACTTTCCCGATGGCGATGTAGTGGTCGCCTGCCTCGTGCACGTCACCGAATTCACAATCGATCCATGCGACCGTTCCATCGAGCACCGGGGACCCGGTGTGAGGGGATGGGCGCCACTTCACCGAGCCGAAACGATTAGCGCCCCTCGTCGCGAAGGTGCGGCAGACGTCCTCCTGGCCACCCGCCAGCACGTTCACGCAGAACCGCCCCGCGGCCCGAATCGCCGGGAACGTCGAGGATCCTCGATCGGGCAGGAACGCCACCAGCGGAGGGTCGAGGGAGACCGAGGCAAACGAACCAACCGCCATTCCGATCGGCTCACCGTCGTCTCCGATCGCGGTGATGACGGCCACGCCCGTCGGGAAATGCCCAAGCACGTCCCGGAAATGTCGCGGCGAGATCTCGCCGCCGCTGGGTTCATTCGACACAAGCGACTCCTTCGTCAACGTCCAGGTTCGTCCGCTCCGGTGAGACTGCAGGTCAGTTCGCACTCGCGGGATTCGGACTCACCATACCAATCCCGATCGACCCGTTCGGACGGGGTGGTGCCAGTACGCTCGATGGTGTGTCGATGAAGCCAGCCCCCGCGGTCGTGCGAGCGATGTCCGCCCTGAACCATCTGACAGCGCACCCCGGTGTCTCGTTCACCCTCTCGGAGTTGTCCGTGGTGCTCGACGTGAACGGCGCTTCCCTTTCCGCCCTTCTCCTCGCTCTCTCCGACGCCGGCTACGTGACGCGCCATGAGCGGCGCAAGACATACACGCTGGGCCCCGCCGGTGTGGCACTCGGGCACGCTGCGGCGCTGCAATACCCAGCAATCGAGGCGGCGGCAGCAGAAATGCGGGAACTCGCGAACCTCGGTAACGAGTGCGTGGGCACCGTTGCGACGTCGGGTGAGATCCTCTTCGTCGCGATCGAAGGGCACCCCGGTGCGAAGTCACGGGAGGCCTGGGTCGGCCAGCGGATTCCGATGGTGCCGCCGTTCGGCCAGGTTTTCGTTGCGTGGTCGTCGAAGGCGGAGATCGACCGCTGGCTCGGCGTGTCGGGGAAGGACGAATCGGCGGCGGTGCTCCGCGAGCGGATACTCGGGTCGCTGGACCGGGTCCGCGAGGACGGTTATGTCGTCGGCTTGGCCAACGAGCCCGCAGAGGAGGTCATCGCGCTCGTTGACGAACTCACCGTGCAGGACCGTGAAGTGATCCGGCGTCGGCTCCTGGAAGCAATCCCTCGGCAGGGTGCGGATTACGTCGCCGGGGGCATCCGTCCGGACGAATTCTATGACGTCGCCAACCTGGCGGTTCCCGTTTTTGACGCGGAAGGTGCGGTGACGTTCGCGATGACGCTCACCGGGTTGACGGCGATCCGAGGGGCCCGGCTGCTGGAGATCGCAGAGATCGCGTTGGGCGCCGCACGGCGGGTGACCCGCCGTATCGGCGGCAAGTGGCCCTCGCCCCTTCCTGCAGGAGAGCACTAGTCCATCTCGCGCATCCTTTAGAAGATTGATAGGATAGACTGGACAAGTCGCGGGACGAGGTCCCGCCTGGATGGAGGACGAAGTTGTCTGGTGAAGAAGGCGTCTACACGAATCGATTCCGCCTGGACGGCCGGCGCATCGTGGTGCTGGGAGCGGGTCTCGGCATGGGTCGGGAATCCGCCATCGCGGCGCAGCAGCTCGGGGCATCCGTTTTCTCAGTCGACCTCGACGCCGAACGCGCGAAAGCGACTGCGGAAATCGTCGGCGGCGGATACGCGGCGGTCGACGTCACCGACCGCGACGCGGTCATCGCGCTGGCCGACCGCGTTTCGAACGAGCTCGGAACGGTCGATGGCGTCGTCGACGTCGTCGGCATGGCGGCCTGGCACCCGGTCGATCAGACGCCTGCGGACGTGCGCGAGCGGATGTTCGCGCTGAATTACGTGCAGGCGTTGCATGTCCTGGAGGCGTTCACGCCCCAGATGACCGACGGTGGCACGTTCGCGTTCGTGAGCTCGGTGTCCGGTGTGCGCGGGGCGCAGGGTCACAGCGCCTATGGTTCGGCGAAAGCCGCCCTCATCGCCCTGGTCCGCTCCGCAGCGGTCGAGCTCGCTCCGAAGGGCATCCGTGTCAACGCCGTTGCTCCTGGCGTGATTCTCACCCCCCGCACCCAGGGCAGCCTGTTCGCAGACCCGGAATTCATCGCGGCGCAGGAAGCGAGCACGCCGATGGGCAGGTTCGGTGAAACCGCTGACATCGCCGGGGCCCTCATGTTCTTCACGGCGGCGGCGAGCGCCTACGTGACCGGACAGAACCTTGTTGTTGACGGCGGCGTCGACGCGAAATTCCCCCACCTCATCAAGTCCTGAAAGCGCCAGGAGGCCCTCCGATGATCGACAATGACTTCACTCGCACCTTTGGCATCGAACACCCCATCACCTGTGGCGGGATGACCGGTGTCGGAACGGCCCAACTGATCGGCGCCGTCGCCGAAGCCGGGGCCCTCGGCTTCCTGACCGCACTCACGCAGCCAACGCCCGAGGACCTCGTCAAGGAGATCCAGCGCACGAAGGACCTCACGGACAAGCCGTTCGGGGTGAACCTCACGATCCTGCCGACGATACGGCCGGTGCCGTACGACGAGTATCGCCAGGCGATCATCGAGAGCGGCGTCAGGATCGTGGAGACAGCGGGCAGCAGTCCCGCGCCGCACATGGCGGACTTCAAGGCGGCCGGCGTCAAGGTGATCCACAAGGCTGTCGCGGTGCGCCACGCTCTGAAAGCTCAGGACCTCGGCGTCGACGCGATCAGCATCGATGGGTTTGAGTGCGCGGGGCACCCCGGTGAGGACGATATCCCGGGCCTCGTCCTGATCCCCGCGGCCACGAGGCAACTGACGATCCCGGTGATCGCCTCCGGCGGTTTCGCCGACGGGCGGGGCCTGGCGGCAGCGATGGCACTCGGGGCGCAGGGCATCAACATGGGCACCCGATTCGTGGCCACGCATGAGGCTCCCGTGCACGAGAACGTCAAGCGGCAGATCGTGGCCAACAACGAGCGGGACACCGTGCTCATCTTCCGGATGTTCAAGAACTCCGCCCGCGTCGCGCGCAACTCGATCTCCGAGGAGATCCTGGAGATCTCGTCACGGAGCGGTGCGACGTTCGCCGACATTGCGCACCTCGCGTCAGGCGTGCGGGGTCGCGAGCAGGTGCTCGCCGCCGGCGACATGGAGGGCGGCGTCTGGTGGGCCGGACAATCGCAGGGGCTCATCCAGAGTGTGCTCAGCGCCCGCGAGGTCATCGAATCGGTGGTCGCTGAAGCAGAAGACGTGATCGTGAACCTCCTGGCCAGCCAGATCAGGGTCCCGGTCTGACGAACGATACCGACCGAGAGGGAGATTACGCATGAAGATCGACAACGCTGCGGTGCTGGTCACGGGCGCTGCGTCCGGGCTGGGCGCTGCGACGGCAGCACGGCTGGCGGCCGATGGCGCACAGGTGTTCGGCCTGGACCTCGCCGCGGGAGTGGCCGCCGCCCCGAAAATCGAGGGAGTACGCTACATCGCCGCTGACGTGACAAGTCCGTCAGACGTGGAGGCCGCGCTGGAGGCGGTGCGCGAGAGTGGGCGTGCGCTGCGCCTTGTGGTCAATTGCGCCGGCATCGCGCCGGCTGCCCGCATCCTGTCGTCGCGCGGCGTGCACGACCTTGACGTCTTCCGCCGGACGATCGAGGTCAACCTGGTTGGCACATTCAACGTGCTGCGCCTGAGCGCCGAGCTGATGGCGGCTCAGGAAGCGGACGCGGACGGCCAGCGCGGCGTCATCGTCAATACGGCGTCGGTCGCTGCGTATGAGGGGCAGATCGGGCAGGCCGCGTATGCCGCCTCCAAGGGCGGCGTGGTGAGCCTCACCATCGCCGCTGCCCGCGACCTTGCGCGATCGGGGATCCGGGTGAATACGATTGCCCCCGGCATCGTGGCCACCCCCATGCTCGCCTCACTCGGTGAAGAGGTCGGAGCATCGTTGGCGCGTTCGATACCATTCCCCTCCCGCCTTGCCCGACCCGACGAGTACGCCGATCTCGTCGCGATGATCCTCGCGCACGACTACCTGAACGGTGAGACCATCCGGATGGATGCTGCGCTCCGGATGGCCCCGCAATGAGCGTGCTTCTTGTCGAACGAGACGGCCCGATCGCCCGGTTGACCCTCAACCGGCCAGCCGCAGGCAACGCGCTCGATCTCGAGCTCGCCCAGGCCTTGCGCGACAGCGCGGAGTCGCTGGGTGCTGACGACTCGTGCGCCGTCATCCTCATCGATGCGCATGGCGCCCTGTTCTGCGGTGGTGGCGACGTCGCGGCGATGTCCGCGGCCGTGTCGCCCGCGGACTACGTGCGTGAGCTCGCCGGAACTGTGCACGAGGCCTTGCTCGCGCTTGCCGTCTCCGACACTGTGGTCATCAGCGCCGTGCAGGGTGCCGCCGCCGGCGGCGGGTTCGGCATCGTGCTCAACTCCGACTACGTCGTGGCGGCTGAGAGCGCGACTTTCGTCAGCGCCTACTCGAAGGTGGGGCTCAGCCCCGACTGCGGGTCGTCCTACCTGCTTCCTCGCATCGTCGGCTCCATGAGGGCGACCGAGTTCGCGATGATGGGGCGGCCCCTGGACGCGGCGACGGCACGGGAGTGGGGCGTCGTCAACGCCGTGGAACCTGCCGAGGGGGTCGGGGCTGCGGCAGTGCGCGCCGCGGAGCGGGTAGCAGGCATGCCGCCTGCCGCCCGAGCGGCGTCAAAGCGGCTGCTTGCCGCCAGCTGGCTGCCCGGCTACCGAGAACACCTTGATGATGAACGCGACACGATAGGCCAACTCGCTGCGACGGCGGATTCGCAGCGATTACGCGCAGCTTTCCTCGCCTGAGAAGGGCTGCGTCGCCGACACCGGCATTTCCAAAAGTATTTGCGGTACCTAGTAATTTATTGCAGGCCCAACTATAATTCCACTACGTGCACCTCGAAAGGACACCATGAGCACCCAGCTGACAGAAACGACCACTCGCGAGCTCACCCACTTCATCGGTGGGCATCACGTGGCCGGAACATCCGGTCGATTCAGCAACGTCTACGACCCCAGCACCGGCGAGGTGCAGGCCCGCGTCCCGCTGGCCACGGCCGAAGAGGTTGAGGCGGCCATCGCCAACGCCGAGGAGGCGCAGATCGCCTGGGGTGCCTGGAACCCGCAGCGCCGCGCCCGCGTGCTGCTCAAGTTCCTCGAGCTCGTCGAGCGCGACATGGACTCCCTCGCCCGGTTGCTCTCTTCTGAGCACGGCAAGACGATCGCTGACGCGAAGGGTGACATCCAGCGAGGTGTCGAAGTCATCGAGTTCGCCGCCGGTGGGCCCCACCTGCTGAAGGGGGAGTACACCACCAGCGCGGGCACCGGGATCGACGTGTACTCGATGCGCCAGCCGCTCGGCGTCGTCGCCGGCATCACCCCCTTCAATTTCCCCGCCATGATTCCGCTGTGGAAGATGGGCCCAGCCCTCGCGGCCGGTAACTCCTTCATCCTCAAGCCGTCCGAGCGCGACCCTTCCGTGCCGCTGCGGATCGCCGAGCTCTTCCTCGAGGCCGGCCTGCCCGCCGGCGTGCTCAACGTCGTCAACGGGGACAAGACCGCCGTCGACGTGCTGCTCACCGACGACCGCGTCAAGGCGATCGGCTTCGTCGGTTCCACCCCGATCGCCCAGTACATCTATGAGACCGCGGCCGCCCACGGCAAGCGTGCCCAATGCTTCGGCGGGGCGAAGAACCACATGATCGTGATGCCCGATGCCGACCTCGACCAGGTCGCAGACGCCCTGATCGGCGCCGGTTACGGCTCGGCGGGTGAACGCTGCATGGCGATTTCCGTGGCGGTTCCCGTCGGCAAGGAGACCGGTGACGCGCTCGCCGCGAAACTCGCCGAGCGGGTCAAGGGGCTGAAGATCGGCCACTCCCACGACGAGAACGCCGACTACGGGCCCCTCATCAACGCCGAAGCCGTTGCCCGCGTGTCCGCCGCCATCCAGGCCGGGATCGACGAGGGCGCCGAGTTGCTGGCCGACGGCCGGGGCCACGTGGTCGAGGGTTACGAGAACGGCTTCTACCTCGGCCCGACGCTTTTCGACAACGTCACGACCGATATGAGCATCTACCTGGAAGAGGTCTTCGGGCCAGTACTCATCATCACTCGCGTCGACACCTACGAAGAGGCCCTGCGCCTGCCGTCGGAGCACCAGTACGGAAACGGCGTCTCCATCTACACGCGCGACGGTGACACCGCCCGCGACTTCAGCGCCCGCGTGAACACCGGAATGGTCGGTGTCAACGTGCCGATTCCGGTGCCGATCGCGTACCACACGTTCGGCGGCTGGAAGAAGTCTGGCTTCGGCGACCTCAATCAGCACGGTCCAGACTCGTTCCGGTTCTACACCAAGACCAAAACGGTGACCTCGCGCTGGCCCTCCGGTATCAAGGATGGCACCAGCTTCGTCATCCCGACAATGCACTGAGGCATCATGTTCACTACCCAGACTGAAGAGCAGGTCGCGCTCGTTGAAGCGGTGCGCGACTTCGCCGAGAGTGAGTTGGCGCCCTATGCCGCCGAGTGGGATGCCGAGAAGTTCTTTCCGGTAGACACCCTCCGCAGGGCTGGCGAGTTGGGCCTTGGCGGCATTTACGTCAGGGAGGATGTCGGTGGCTCCGGCCTCAGCCGGTTGGACGCCGTCGCCATCTTCGAGGAGCTCGCCAAGGGCGACACGACGATCGCGGCGTACATCTCGATCCACAACATGGTCGCGTGGATGATCGACACCTTCGGAGCCGAAGAGCAGAGGCGCCGTTGGCTTCCGTCGCTGGCGACCATGGCCGATCTCGGAAGCTACTGCCTCACCGAACCGGGCGCGGGCTCGGATGCCGGCGCGATCACCACGTCGGCGCGCCGCGAGGGCGACGAGTACGTGCTCAATGGTGTCAAGCAGTTCATCTCGGGCGCGGGTTCGTCTGCGGTGTACGTCGTGATGGCTCGTACGGGAGCGGCGGGCCCGCGTGGGATCAGCGCGATCGTCGTCCCCGACGGAACGCCGGGGCTCAGTTTCGGCCCCAACGAGAAGAAGATGGGCTGGAACGCCCAACCCACCCGCCAGGTGATCTTCGACGATGTGCGCGTCCCGGTCTCCAATCGGCTCGGAGCGGAGGGCGATGGCTTCGGTATCGCCATGAAGGGGCTCAACGGCGGGCGTGTGAACATGGGGGCCTGCTCCCTCGGTGGTGCCCAGTGGGCGCTGGACCGCGCGGCGCGTTATGTGCAGGAGCGTTACGCGTTCGGCTCGCCTCTCGCCGCGAACCAGTCCGTCGTCTTCGCGCTGGCCGATATGGAAACCAATCTCCAGGCATCCAGGGCCCTGCTGCAGCGGGCTGCGTCGAAAATGGACGACGGCGCCGCAGATTCAGCCGTGGCGTGCGCCCTGGCGAAGCGATTCGCGACGGACGCCGCGTTCGAGGCGGCGAACACCGCACTACAGCTCCACGGCGGGTACGGCTATCTGCAGGAGTATGGCATCGAGCGGGTGGTCCGTGACCTCCGAGTGCACCAGATCCTGGAAGGCACGAACGAGATCATGAAGGTCATCATCGGTCGCACGCTGTTGGAGACGGCCCGATGACCGACGAGGCAGAGGTCCTGGTTCGCCGCGCCGGCCGCCTCGGCATCCTCACCTTGAACCGGCCGCGGTCGATCAATGCCCTGACGCACGGAATGGTGCGGACCGTCACCGACACGCTCAGCGAGTGGCTGGGCGACGCCGGTATCGCAACCGTCGCCATCGTCGGATCCGGCGACCGCGGGCTCTGTGCGGGAGGAGACGTCGTCAGCCTGTACCGCGATGCCACAGAGGGTGACGGCTCGGCCGCCGCCGCGTTCTGGCGGGACGAGTACCGCATGAATGCGCTCATCGCGCGCTATTCGAAGCCGATCGTCGCCATCCAGGACGGGCTCGTCCTCGGCGGGGGCATCGGAATCTCCGCGCACGCCTCGCACCGTGTCGTGACCGAGCGATCGCGCCTTGGGTTCCCCGAAGTCACGATCGGATTCGTGCCCGATGTCGGGGCCAGCTGGCTCCTTTCTCGAGCGCCGGGCGAGGTGGGGTGCCGTCTCGCCCTCACCGCCGAGTCAATCGGCGCCGCCGACTCGATCTACGTCGGGTTCTCTGACCACTTCGTGCCGAGCGACCGAATCCCGGCCTTGCTCCACGCCCTCGAGGTTGAGGATGCCGCTGCGGCGATCGGTGTTGTCGAGCAGCCTCCCGGGGAGGCTCTGTTCGCAGCGGATGCAGCGGCAACCGACAGTGCATTCGGCCTGGACACTGTCGACGAGATCCTCGCGGCGCTTCGTGAGGCGGGGTCGGCCGACATCGCCGACGGTATCCAGGCCAAGTCCCCGCTTGCGCTGGCGGTCACCCGAGAATCCCTCCGCAGGGCGCGCGACTTCAGCCGGCTGGAAGACGCACTCGTCCAGGAGTTCCGCGTCTCGATGCACGCGCTGGCCGCTCCCGATTTCGCTGAGGGGGTTCGGGCCCAACTGGTCGAAAAGGACCGTAACCCGCGATGGAGTCCCGCATCCCTCGCTCACGTCAGTGCCGCCGCGGTGGCCGGGTTCTTCTCGGAGCCCGACGTCGGCGACCTCACCATCCCCGATTTCGCAGTGTCGAAGGAGACAGCATGACAACGATCGCATTCCTCGGACTTGGCCACATGGGTGGCCCCATGGCCGCGAACCTGGTGAAGGCCGGGCACCGCGTGGTCGGATTCGACTTCGTGCCCGACGCGTTGGAGGCGGCAGCGGCCGCCGGGATTGAGGTGGTCGCGTCGGGTCAGGAGGCTGTCCGGTCCATCGGCCCGGCAGGCGTCGTCTTTACGATGTTCCCCAGCGGCAGGCATGTGATCGAGGCATACCGGGGAACGGATGCCGAGCCGGGCCTTCTCGCCGTCGCAGCACCCGGGACCCTGTTCGTCGATTGCTCGACGATCGCGGTCGACGAGGCTCGTGCCGCGCACGCCCTCGCCGAGGCCGCCGGTCACCGCAGCCTGGATGCCCCCGTGTCGGGGGGTGTCGTGGGCGCGGAGAATGCCACCCTCGCCTTCATGGTGGGCGGCGCTGAGGCCGACTTCGCGGGGGCGCTGCCACTGTTGGAATCCATGGGCCGGCGCATCGTGCACTGCGGTGGGGCTGGACTCGGCCAAGCGGCCAAGATCTGCAACAACATGATCCTGGGCATCTCGCAGATCGCGGTGGCCGAGGCCTTCGTGCTCGGCGAACGGCTGGGGCTCACCCATCAGGCCTTGTTCGACGTGGCCTCCAACGCGTCCGGCCAGTGCTGGGCGCTCACCACGAACTGCCCCGTCCCCGGACCCGTGCCAACGAGCCCGGCGAACCGCGACTACCAGCCCGGCTTCGCGGGCACGCTCATGTCGAAGGACCTGGGGCTCGCTGAGCAGGCGATAGCGCTGACCGGCGTCGACGCCAAGCTGGGTCTCCTGGCGCGCGAAATTTACCAGCAGTTCGCGGCCGGGGCCGGGGCCGGGCAGGATTTCTCGGGAATCATCAACACCGTCCGCGACCAGAGCACTCCTGCACCAGACCCCTCGTTGGACGGTGTCGGCATCGTTCGGGAGAGTGCAGCATGACCAGCGCCGTCATAGTGGATGTCGTCCGCACCGCCAGCGGACGCGGAAAGCCAGGGGGCGCGCTTTCGAGCGTGCACCCGGTAGACCTCGCCGCGACGGTCCTTTCCGCGGTGCTCGAGCGCAACGGACTGGAGTCCCGGCAGATCGACGACGTCATCTGGGGGACAGTCAGCCAGGTCGGCGACCAGAGCATGAACATCGCTCGCCAGGCCACGCTCGCGGCTGGGTTCGATGAGTCCGTCCCCGCCACCACAATCGACCGGCAGTGCGGGTCGAGCCAGCAAGCCGCCCATTTCGCGGCGCAGGGCGTGATCGCCGGCGCCTACGACATCGTGATCGCCGGCGGCGTCGAGTCGATGAGTCGAGTGCCGCTCGGCACGTCGGCGCGGGGTGGGTCTCCTTCGCCGCGTCTGGGCGAGCGATACACAGAGGGTCTGGTCAACCAGGGAGTCTCCGCGGAGCTGATCGCGGCCAAGTGGGGCTTCGGCCGCGACGAACTGGACGCCTTCGCGGCAGAGTCGCACCGGCGGGCTGCGCTCGCGGCGGACTCCAACTGGTTCGACTCGGCGCTGGTCGAGGTGGCCCTGACCGGTGCTGACGGAGAACGGCGTGCGCACACGAGGGACGAGACCATCCGCTCCTCCACGACCGCAGAAGGCCTCGGCGGGTTGCAGCCATCGTTCTACGACGAGGCCATCACCGCCCGATTCCCGCAAATCGCGTGGTCGATCACGCCCGGCAACTCGTCGCCGCTCACGGACGGGGCGTCCGCCGCGCTCATCATGAGTGAGGCGAAGGCAGCCGAACTCGGGCTCACCCCCCGCGCGCGCTTTCACAGCTTCGCCGTCGTGGGTGACGACCCGCTTTACATGCTCACGGGTCCGATCCCTGCGACCCGTCGCATCCTGGACCGATCCGGGCTGGATCTCGATGACCTCGACGCGTACGAGGTGAACGAGGCATTCGCGTCGGTTCCGCTGGCCTGGGCCCACGAGTTCGGCGCTGACCCGGCGAAGTTGAATCCATGGGGTGGGGCAATCGCCCTCGGGCATGCGCTCGGGTCCTCTGGCACGCGACTGCTCGGAACCCTGCTCACGCACCTGGAGGCCACCGATGGTCGCTACGGACTGCAGACCATGTGCGAAGGCGGAGGCCTGGCCAATGCCACAATCATCGAGCGGCTGTAGAACACCCGCCCACATCCAGTTTCATTCCCAGAAGAGAGGTCTGTGATGGACTACGAAGCAATCCTGGTCGAGACCCGCGGTCGTGTCGGCTGGATCACCCTGAACCGGCCCGAAGCGCTCAATGCGCTGAACTCGACCCTGATCCGGGAGATTGTGGCCGCAGGCAAAGCCTTCGACGATGACCCCAAGATCGGTGCGATCGTGATCACCGGCTCGGAGAAGGCGTTCGCCGCTGGCGCCGACATCAAGGAGATGTCCGAGATGGGCTACGCCGACATGTATATGAACGACCCGTTCGCGGGCTGGGGCGGCTTCGGTCGGCTGCGCACCCCGGTGATCGCCGCTGTCGCCGGGTACGCCCTGGGCGGCGGGAACGAACTCGCGATGATGTGCGACATCATCCTGGCCGCCGACAGCGCCAAATTCGGGCAGCCGGAGATCAACCTCGGGGTGATCCCGGGTATCGGCGGCACCCAGCGACTTCCGCGCGCGGTCGGCAAGTACAAGGCAGCCGAGCTCGTGTTGACCGGTCGGATCATGGGCGCCGAGGAAGCCGAGCGTGCCGGACTCGTCTCACGCATCGTACCCGCGGCCGACCTGCTCGACGAGGCGCAGAAGATGGCGGAGACCATTGCGTCCAAGTCGCTGCCGGTCGTCTACGCGGCGAAGGACGCCCTGCACGCGGCCGAGGAGACGGCGCTCGCCGAGGGCCTCCGCTTTGAACGGCAGGCCTTTGCCGCCGTCTTCGCCCTCGACGACCAGACCGAGGGGATGGCCGCCTTCCGTGACAAGCGCACGCCCAATTTCACGCACGGCTGATGGAGTGGCGGTCGTGATTATTCAGAGCGGATCAGGCACCGGGCGTGGATCCAGGAAGTCGCCGGAGTCGTGCCGGAGCCGAGCCAGGATTCGGACGAGATCGACCGTGTCGGCCTCTGACAAGCCGGGCTCGGCGAACACCTCGGTGTTGAGCGCATCCGTTGCGGCCTCGACGATCGTGCGTCCAGCGGATGTCAGCGACACGAGCGCCGCTCGTCCGTCCTCCGGGTGCGGCTCCCTGAGCACCAGTCCGTCGCGAACGAGACGGTCGACGGTGTTCGTCACACTGGTGGGGTGCACCTGCAAGCGCGCGATGGCGCTGGCCATGGGCATCCGCCCTTCCCTCGTGAACGCAAGCAGCCGTAGCAGCTCGTATCGGGCGAACGAGAGTCCGAACGGCTTGAGGGCGCGCTCCACCCTGGCCAACATGATCTGCTGGGCGCGCATGATGGACGTCACAGCCGACATGCCGGATGCAGCATCAGCCCATCCGTGCTGGGCCCACTGGCGCTTCGCCTCGGCGATGGGGTCGACCGGCAGCGGTCCGCGTCGTGCCATGCGATCCTCCTCGTTGCTCAACGGTAGCGGACTGGGGGATCGACGCCCGATGACGACGCGCCAACCGTGCAGATTGCACACATTAGACCAAGATTCAAGAGCCTTTGGCGTCATTGCGACGACGAATGCGAACAATGCGACAGGCGCCGTGAGAAGCAACGGCGGGGTAAGGAGATATCAGTGAAGATCATTGTGCTGGTGAAGGAGGTCCCCGATACCTACGGGGATCGGAAGCTCGACCTCGAGACGGGACTCGCTGATCGTGGGGCCGGCGACGTCGTTCTCGATGAAATCGGGGAGCGCTCGCTCGAAGTCGCGCTGACGTATGCGGACAAGAACGCCGACACCGAGGTGGTGGTGCTCTCGATGGTTCCGGAGGGCGCCGCCGCGACAGTTCGCAAGGGGTTGGCCATGGGTGCGACATCGGCGGTGCAGGTTGCTGACGAGGCGCTCCGCGGAGCCGACCTGGGGCTGACCGCGGAGGTTCTCGCTGCTGCGATCCAGCGCACCGGTTTCGACCTCGTGGTCGCGGGTAACCTGTCCACGGATGGGACGGGTGGGGTTCTAGCGGCGATGATCGCGGAACGTCTCGGCGTTCCGCATGCGACGTCCCTCTCCTCGATCGAGATCGCCTCCGACACCGTATCCGGCGTTCGGGTGACGGAGGTCGGCACGATGCAGGTGAGCGCGCCGCTGCCCGCGGTGGTGTCGGTCACTGAAGCGTTGCCGGATGCGCGGTTCCCGAATTTCAAGGGGATCATGGCGGCAAAGAAGAAGCCGTTTGAGGTGTTGTCCCTCGCCGATCTGGGTGTTGATCCGGATGATCCGGAGGCGGCGCGGTCGATCGTGATCGCTATCGCGCAGAAACCAGCCCGAGATGCGGGCGTGAAGATAGTCGACGAGGGCAACGCGGGCGAGAAGCTCGCTGATTTCCTCCTGCAGAACCGATTGGTGTGAGGAACTCGATCATGACCGATTACGCAACCGATTCCATCCTTGTCCTTGTCGAGCTCATGCCCTCCGGCGCGCTCGCGGGCAGCGCGGCAGGCCTGCTCGGCGCGGCCGCCCAGGTCGGCACCCCCGTCGCCCTGGTGGTGACTGCAGCCGGCGCTGGGAAAGCCGCAGCCGAGGCGGCCGGCGCCCTCGGCGCCGCACACGTCGTCATCGCCGAGACGGCCGATGCCGGAGTCCTTACCATGCCGGTGGTCGACGCGCTCGCCGCCGCTGTCGCGGCCGTTCGCCCCGACGCGGTGCTGATCTCGAACTCCATCGCCGGGCGCGATATCGCCGGCGTATTCGCCGCGCGCACCCGGTCCGGGCTGGCGATTGACGCTATCGGTGTCTCACGGGATGCGGAGGGCATCGTCGCTCACCACTCGGTGTACGGCGGCGCCTACAACGTCGACTCCGCGGTGACCTGGGGTGCACCGGTGATCACCGTGCGACAGGGCGCCATCGACGCACGCGCAGAGGCCCTCACTCCCGCTGTCGAAACGCTGGCAGTGACTGCGTCAGGAGCGCCGGCGGCCACCATCGTGTCATTCGATGAGGTCGTTGAGGCCTCGAGCCGTCCCGAACTGCGAGGAGCGGCCAAGGTCGTCTCGGGCGGCCGTGGCCTGGGCTCAGAGGAGAAGTTCGCCCTCGTCGGGCAGCTCGCAGACGCCCTCGGTGCTGCCGTGGGCGCCTCCCGCGCCGCGGTCGATGCCGGGTACATCCCGCAGTCGCATCAGGTCGGGCAGACCGGCGTTTCGGTCGCTCCGCAGTTGTACATTGCCCTGGGCATCTCGGGGGCGATCCAGCACCGGGCCGGCATGCAGACGGCCAAGACGATCGTCGCGATCAACAAGGATGCCGATGCTCCGATCTTCGAGATCGCGGATTTCGGTGTCGTTGGCGATGTGTTCACTGTCGTGCCGCAGCTGATTGCTGCCCTCGACGCGAAGAAGGCGTAGCTAGAACGATGGCAATCCAGGTGCGCGCAGTCCGCAGAGGCCTCCCGCGACGGCCCGGCGGCGACCCCTGGCCCCCGGCCGGCCTGGGTGGCGCCACGGACACCGCGCTCTTCGATGTCGCTGAGGTCGCTGATGTCATGGGTGCCACCGACTCCGTTGGTGTCACTGACTCCGTTGATGTCACTGTGGCAACGGATGCGGCATCCGCTGGCGTGACAGGGGCCGCGTCGGTCCAGGCCCCGGCTGCGACACGCGTCGAGTCGCCTCCCTCGGCCGGGCGGGCAGTGCGTCGTGGCCTGCCACGCGTCCCGGGCGGCGAACTGTGGCCGCCCGCCTCTGGCGCGCATCATGCCGACACCGCGTCCGGTGCGCCTCACGCCGACACCGCAGCGCCGGCCGCCATGCCCGGCCGCGAGCCGGCAGCGCCACTCACTCCGGCGACGGATGCTCCCGCGGCGGAGAACCTCGGTTCGGTCGGCCCAACCGCGCAGGCGGCAGCGGGTGCGACGGTGTCCGACGTTCCGTTACGGCGAGGCCTTCCCCGAGCCGCCGGTTCAGACCCGTGGCCCCCGGCCGGCTTCGCACCCGCGCAGCGTGAGAAGCAGCCTGCGGTCTCGGCTTCGGCGCCCGTTTCGGCATCGGTATCGGCGTCGGCGTCGGCTCCGGCCAGCGACCCGCCCGCGGTGACAACGCCCGCGGTGACAACGCCCGCGGTGACAGCGCCTGACTTGCCGGCGCGTACCCCACTTCCTCGGCCGGCCGTCGCCCCGTCCGGTGCTGCCGCGCCGGCGGCCACCCTGCCAACCCCGGTCACGGCAACCGGAGCGGATCGCCCTGCGCGAGACGCAGAGCCGTCTGAACCGCGCCGGTATGGGAGGTTCACGCGTCGGCAATGGACCGGCGCCCTGCTCGGTGGCATTGGACTGCTGATCATCGCCGCGGCGGCGGTCCTGTTCGTCCGCTGGTTCATCACCCTCGAGTTCATGCAGGACTTCCTCACGACGTTCCCCGGCGAATACCACCTTCCCGAGGCTGCAACCCCCGGGTTCCCCGCCTGGGTGCAGTGGCAGCACTTCTTCAACGTGTTCCTGATGGTGTTGATCATCCGCTCGGGCCTGCAGGTGCGGACCGAGAAACGACCGGGTGCCTTCTGGACCCCGAAGTGGTCGAAGGACGGCAAGGGCAAGATCAGCCTGGCGCTCTGGTTCCACCAGTCGCTCGACATCCTGTGGTTGGTCAACGGCGTCGCCTTCGTCGTGCTGCTCTTCGTCACCGGGCACTGGATGCGAATCGTTCCCACCAGCTGGGAAGTCTTCCCCAACGCCCTCTCCGCGATGCTCCAGTACGTGTCGCTGGACTGGCCGACCGAGAACGGCTGGGTGAATTACAACAGCCTGCAGCAGCTGATGTACTTCCTCACCGTCTTCATCGCCGCGCCGCTGGCCGCCATCACCGGGGTGCGCATGTCGGGCATGTGGCCCAAGAACGCGAAGGCGCTCAACCGGGCGTACCCCGTCGAATGGGCACGGGCGCTGCACTTCCCGGTGATGCTGTACTTCGTGGGATTCATCTTCGTGCATGTCGCCCTCGTGTTCGCGACCGGGGCGCTGCGGAACCTGAACCACATGTATGCCGGTGCCGACGTCGTCAACTGGGCCGGGTTCTGGATCTTCTTCGGCTCCCTTGTCGTCATTGTCGGGGGCTGGATCGCGGCCCGGCCGTTGGTGCTCGCCCCAATCGCGAAGCTCTCCGGCAAGGTCACGGGACGTTGACCCCGGGCGGACCCGGGCCGCGACATCACCGCAACATCTGCCGCATTCGAGGAGACCTGCAATGACCATAGTGATGAATTCTGCGCTCGACGAGGCCAAGGAGGCCGACCTGCTCGCCGGCATTCCGGACCGCCTGTTCATCGGTGGGGAATGGGTCGAGGCCGAACACCACCGGGTGATCGAGGTCATCGATCCGTCGACCGGACGCAGGATTGCGAGCGTGGCGGACGCTTCGGTCGCCGACGGCATCCGCGCGCTGGATGCGGCGGCGGCGGCCCAGGCCGACTGGTCACGGACGCCCGCTCGGGTGCGGGGAGAGATACTGCGCCGCGCATTCGATCTGCTGCAGCAGCGCACGGAACAGTTTGCGTTGCTGATGACCCTCGAGATGGGCAAGCCGCTGGCAGAAGCGCGGGGGGAGGTTGCCTATGGCGGTGAGTTCCTGCGCTGGTTCGCCGAGGAGGCGGTCAGAATCCACGGCCGATACGGGGCGAACCCGGAAGGCACAGGGACGATGATCGTCACCCAGCGTCCGGTCGGGCCGTGCTACCTGATCACGCCGTGGAATTTCCCGCTCGCCATGGCGACCCGCAAGCTCGGCCCGGCGCTCGCTGCTGGCTGCACGGTGGTGATCAAACCGGCGAGCCTCACGCCCTTGACGACGCTCGCCCTCGTGGCGTTGCTGGAGGAGGCGGGCCTGCCGAAGGGGGTTGTGAACGTGATCACCACGACGTCCACGGCACGACTGTCCGAGGCCGTGCTTGGCGACCACAGGCTGCGGAAGGTCAGCTTCACTGGATCCACGCCAGTAGGAGTTGGGCTGCTGAAGCTTGCGGCACCAAACGTGCTGCGCACCTCGATGGAACTCGGCGGGAATGCGCCCTTCATCGTCTTCGACGACGCCGACCTCGACGCGGCGGTTGAGGGAGCGTTGGCCGCGAAGTTCCGCAACATGGGGCAGGCCTGCACGGCGGCGAACCGGTTCATCGTGCAGGAGGGCATTGCCGACGAGTTCGCGGCGAGGCTCGCGGAGCGGGTTCGTGCGATGCGGGTGGGCCGCGGGACCGACGAGGGTGTCACCGTCGGTCCGCTGATCGATCACAAGGCCGTCGGCAACACGCAGCGGCTGGTCGACGACGCGGTGGGCAAGGGGGCCGTCCTGCTGGCCGGGGGTTCCGCGATCGACGGCCCCGGGAGCTTCTTCGAGCCCACAGTGCTCGACCGGGTGGCGGATGGGATGTCCATCAAGGTCGAGGAGATCTTCGCGCCGGTGGTGGCGATCATCCGCTTCACCGACGAGGCCGATGCGGTGCGCATCGCGAACGACTCAGAGTACGGACTCGTGGGCTACGTGTTCACGCAGGACTTCAAGCGTGGACAGCGGATGATCGACCAGGTCGACACCGGAATGATGGGCTTGAACGTCGGCGTGGTCTCCAACGCCGCCGCACCGTTCGGGGGAGTCAAGCAGTCTGGTGTCGGACGAGAGGGCGGTCTCGAGGGAATCCACGAGTATCTCGAGGCGAAGTACACGCTGGTCCCGGATGCGTACTCGGCGTGACCGGGCCCCGTCGCGTGAGTGCCCACACATCGTGAGGGGTCACAAATCGACCTTCCGGTGACCCGGGAACGTCGATTCGCGACCCCTCACGGGGTATTCGCCACCACGACGCCGTCCTTCCAGACCCGGTGAACGAGCGGCACTCCCGGGCGGTAGGCCAGGTGCACGTACGAATCAGCGCGCAACTCCACCAGGTCCGCTCGGGCACCCGGCACAATCCGCCCGACGTCACTGCGCCGGAGTGCGGCCGCTCCGCCGGCGGTCGCCGACCAGACCGCCTCCGCCGGGGTCATCCCCATGTCGCGTACGGCCACCGCGATGCAGAAGGGCAGCGACGATGTGAACGACGAACCGGGATTGCAGTCGCTGGCAAGCGCCACGGTCACGCCGGCGTCGATCATCCGCCGCGCGTCGGGGTACGGCTGCCGGGTCGAGAACTCCACTCCGGGCAGGAGCGTGGCGACCGTGCGCGACCCGGCCAGCGCCGCGATGTCCGCGTCGGTCAAAAAGGTGCAGTGGTCCACGGATGCCGCGTCCAGGTCGACCGCGAGCCGCACCCCGTCCCCGGGCGCGAGCTGGCTCGCGTGCACCCGCGCTCCCAGCCCGCGTGACGCGCCGGCCTCGAGGACGCGCCGGCCCTGTTCCACGGTGAACGCCCCTGTTTCGCAGAACACGTCGATCCACTTCGCGTACGGGGCGCACGCGTCGAGCATGTCGCCGCTGACGAGGTCGACATACTCGTCGGCGCGGCCCGCGAACTCAGCCGGCACTACATGCGCCCCGAGGAATGTGACCTCGGGGGTGACCTCGGCGGCGAGCCGCACCAGCCGCTCCTCGTCCGCGACCGAGAGCCCGTAGCCGCTCTTGACCTCCACCGTTGTGGTGCCTTGCGCGGCCATCTCGGAGACGAATCCGCGCAGGCGGTGCCGGAGTTCGGCATCCGTCGTGGCGCGCGTCGCAGCAACGGTCGAGCGGATGCCGCCGGCGGAATATGCCTGGCCGCTCATGCGGGCTTCGAACTCGGGGGCCCGGTCGCCGCCGAAGACGATGTGGCTGTGGCTGTCCACGAAACCGGGCAGGACGCACGCGCCGCCGACGTCGGTGACGGTGTCCGCCGGGTCGGGGGCGGGGGCATCCGCTGCCCGGCCCGCCCAGGTGATGCGACCGTCCTCGATCAGCACTGCGGCACCGGTGAGGAGGCCGAGGCGTTCGGCGCACGTTGCGGGGGGAGGCGCGGCGTTGGTGACGAGCTGTCCGATGTTGGTGATCAGCTCCCGTGTCATTCCGGGGTCTCGCCCTCCCACATCGGCACCCGCAGTCCGCGCTCGCGGGCCACCTCGGCGGCGCGTTCGTAGCCGGCGTCGACGTGGCGCATCACTCCGGTGCCGGGGTCGTTGGTGAGCACCCGTTCGATCTTCTGGGCGGCCAGCGGGGTGCCGTCGGCCACGATGACCTGCCCGGCGTGGATGGACCGGCCGATACCGACACCGCCGCCGTGGTGGATCGACACCCACGTCGCGCCGGATGCGGTGTTGAGCAGGGCGTTCAGGAGCGGCCAGTCGGCGATGGCGTCCGAACCGTCTTTCATCGCCTCGGTCTCCCGGTAGGGGGAGGCGACGGAGCCGGAGTCGAGGTGGTCGCGACCGATCACGATCGGCGCGCTCAGCTCGCCGGAGGCCACCATCTCGTTGAATTTCAGCCCGGCGAGGTGCCGTTCCTTATAGCCCAGCCAACAGATGCGGGCGGGCAGCCCCTCGAAGTGGACCTTCTCGCCGGCGGCGGTGATCCAGCGGCGCAGCTTCGCGTCGTCGGGGAACAGCTCGACGATGGCCTTGTCGGTGGCAATGATGTCGGCCGGGTCGCCCGAAAGAGCAGCCCAGCGGAACGGCCCCTTGCCTTCGGCGAACAGCGGGCGGATGAATGCCGGCACGAAGCCGGGGAACTCGAACGCCCGCTCGTATCCGCCGAGCTCTGCTTCGGCGCGGATCGAGTTGCCGTAATCGAAGACCTCGGCCCCGGCGTCCTGGAAGCCGACCATGGCCTCCACCTGCTTGGCCATCGAGGCCCGGGCGCGATCGGTGAACGCCACCGGGTCGGACTCGGCCAAGGCATGCCATGCGTCGACCGTGAGACCCTCTGGGAGGTAGGCCAGCGGGTCGTGCGCGGAGGTCTGGTCGGTGACGATGTCGATCGGAATCTTCCGTTGCAGGAGGTCGGCGAAGACGGTCGCGGCGTTGCCGACCAGGCCAACTGACAGTGGAACGCGGGCCTCGCGGGCCGCGGTGACGCGCTCGACCGCGTCGTCGACATCCGTCGCCAGCTCGTCGAGGTAGCCCTTGTCGACCCGGCGCTGCAGGCGGGTCCGGTCGACGTCGACGATGAGGACCACGCCCTCGTTGAGGGTGACGGCCAGCGGCTGGGCGCCGCCCATGCCGCCGCAGCCGCCGGTGAGGGTCAGCGTGCCGGCGAGGGTGCCGCCGAACCGCTTCTCCGCGACGGCAGCGAAGGTCTCATAGGTGCCCTGAAGGATGCCCTGGGTGCCGATGTAGATCCAGGATCCGGCGGTCATCTGGCCGTACATGGTGAGGCCGAGGGCCTCGAGGCGGCGGAACTCGGGCCAGGTCGCCCAGTCGCCGACCAGGTTCGAGTTGGCGATCAGCACGCGCGGCGCCCACTCGTGGGTGCGGAATACGCCGACCGGTTTGCCGGACTGCACCAGGAGGGTTTCATCCTTCTCGAGAGTGGTGAGGGTGCGCACGATCGCGTCGTAGGCCTCCCAGTTGCGAGCGGCCTTGCCGGTGCCGCCATAGACGACCAGCTCGTCCGGATGCTCGGCGACTTCCGGGTCGAGGTTGTTCATCAGCATCCGTAGCGGGCCCTCTGTCTGCCAGCTCTTCGCGGTCAGAGTCGACCCGCGGGCGGCTCGGACGGTGCGGGCTCGTGACGAGGACGCGGCCTGCCGGGTGGCGGCGGCCGGGCTCGGTTCGGCTGTGCCGCTTGCTGGGGCGCTTGCTGTGCCGCTTGCTGGGGCGCTTGCTGTGCCGCTGGCCCGCGCGGCGCTGGCCGTGGCGCTGGCAGGAGCGGCGCTGGCCAGAGCGGTACGGGTCTGGCCGGTGATGGTGGAGCCCGTGACGGCCACGCTGTCGTCAGAAATGGTCATACAGCGATCCCACACCACCCGGCGGCCCGGAACAACGGCGCATCAGCGCGCCGTGTCCGGCATGCCAGACAACGCGAGCGAAGCGGTCGATTCCGGTCGCCCACCTCGCCGTCGCGGGTCTCCCCGGTGCGTAACTCCTGCTATCTGCCGCACCCCGATTCAAACTTCCCGGAATCACGCGGAACTCCTCACGCCGTCCGGGCATTTTGCCGGAGTTATGCACGCGAGGCCAACCGGACGGCGAAAACGGGCGCGCTGTGTGCGGGAAGCCGGCCCGGCAGGGGGAGATCGCGGGCGGGGAGGCGGGGAGGTCGGCCGGCGGGCGTTGTGGGCACCGATTCGCCCAGTTCTGCTGTGCTTCCGGGGTGGACAGCGGATGTGGGCAACTCGGAGCCGTCGCCGCGCGGATGGCTACCAAACAAGGGTGATGGCGGACGTGTCGGCGGCGCACGGAACGGCGCGTGGAACTGAGCGGGGTTACTTCTCGTTCTCGCCGAGGACCACGCCGCGGTCGAGCATGAACGGCTGCGGGTCGACGCGTGTGCCGTTGATGCGCACCTCGAAGTGGAGGTGGCAGCCGGTCGAGGCCCCGGTGCTGCCGACGCCGGCGATCACCTGCCCGGCGATCACCGACTCACCGACAGTAACCAGGGTGGAGCCGGTGGCGATGTGGGCGTAGCCGGTTTCGACCCCGTCGCCGTGGTTGATCAGGATCCAGTTGCCGTAGGTCCCGAGCGGGCCGACCGCTTCGACGACGCCGTCGGTGGCGGCGTAGATGCCGGCCCCGCAGGCGGCGCCGATGTCCGTCGCGTAGTGGAACGGGTTGACCCCGGGCAGCGGCAGGTCGGGCCTCGGGCCGAAGTGGTCGGTGATGGAACCGACTGCCGGATTGGCCCAGCCCTGGGCGCTCAACTGTCCGCCGTCGCTGATGGGGGGCAGCGGGGTCATGCCGACGACGCCCGCCGTCGCCGTTGTGCGCAGCGCGTCGAGGTCGGCGGTGGCCTCCTCGAATTGAGCCTTCGCGTCTTGCATCGCGGCCATCGAATCGTCGACCGGGATGCTGTCGGCCAGCTCCTGGGCGGCGGTGTCCTGTGCAGCGAGCCGGTCGGCGCGCGCCTGGTCGACTCGCGCTCGCTCCCGCACCGCGGTGAGGCTCCCGGTCAGCTGGGAAAGCTTGTCCAGGGTGCCCAGCTGGTAGAGCAGGCTGTCAGCGGATGCCCCGTCCAGCAGCACGTCCATCGTCGCGTCTCCACCGCGCTGCTGCGCCAGCGCCCGGATCAGGGCCGCGACCACCCGCTCCGACCGGTCGGCGGTCAGCGACGCCTGGGTGGCAAGGTCGTGCAGCAGTGTGACACGGTCGAGGGCGGCGTCGCGCTCTGCCTTGACCGATGCGTACGCCAGCTTTGCGGCGTCGTATGCACGTGACGCAGAGTTCAGCCTGGCCTGCGCCGCGGTGAACGCCGCCAGCCGGGCTGCGGCGGCCTCGGCGGCAGCAGCCCGAGCCGCAACAGCCCGGGCCGCCGCTGCGGCTGCCGCTGCCGCGGCAGCGGCACGGTTGTTGGCCACCGCCTGCAGGGGGATCGGGTTGTTCGGTTCGGGTGTCACGACCGGGGGTTGCGGATCGACGGGCGGGTCGGTGGGATCGGTAATCGGGTCGGTGGGGTCCGTAGTGGGGTCGGCGGGCGGGTCGGTGGGGTCGGTAGCGGGGTCGGTGGGTTCGGTAGTCGGGTCGGTCGGGTCGGTGGTCGGGTCGACCGGAGGGTCCGTCGGGTCGGTGGGAGTCTCTGTCGGCGGCGTGGCCGGGTCGACCGGGTCGACGGGGGGATCGGTCGGCGGGTAGCCATGCGGTTCACCGGTGCTCACACCGCCCGGTGCGACGGTGGGAGGGGTCGACGGCCCAGCAGTCGATTGGCCCGTGCCGGGATCCGTCGGTTCGGGTTCCGCAGTCGACGGCGCCGGGTCGGAGGGGGTCGCGTCGGACCCGGCCGGCGACCCGCCAGAATCGGCCGGCGTCGCATCCGTTGTGCCAGCGGTGGCGGTACCGCTTTCCGCGGTCGAGGCCGCGGCATATGCGGGCGCACCACCGACGGCGATCCCGACCACGAGCACCGGCGCGAGGACCAGGGAGAGCAGCAGCGCAAGGCGCCGACACACACCGACGCCCGGTGGGCGTCGGGTACGACGGATGCTCATTTTCGGTGTCATAAAGCGAGCTGCAATCCATATTCGGGTGATGGATGACCGGCTGCGCGCACCGGCGTGGCGTCAGTCTTTCACGGCCTCTGCCGGGGCACAAGCACTCCCAACGGGGCTAGACACGCGTCCTACTCCTTCGACCTCCTTCGACGGCGAAGAGGTCGTGTTCGCGGAGCGCCCCCCTGAGCCAACTCGGCCGACACAGATGACGCTCGACCGGGTGTGGGGTGGATGCGGCTAAATGAGTCCCCGGCAGACGGATGCGCACGCCTCCGTCACGGCGCCGGTCGCGACCAGCTGCACCACCGATTCGATCTCGGGAGAGAGGAAGCGGTCGTGCCCCGGGCCGTCCGCCACCGTGCGCACCAGGTCGCGCACGACGCCGGTCGCAGGCCCCGGCTGCAGCGGCGCCCGCAGGTCGAGCGAGCGGGCCGCCGTCATGATCTCGATCGCCAGCACCCGGCCCAGGCCGTCGAGGCTCCGCCGCAGCTTGCGGGCGGCCGCCCAGCCCATCGACACGTGGTCCTCCTGCATCGCCGACGACGGGATCGAGTCGACGGATGCCGGCACCGCCAGCCGCTTCAGTTCGGAGACGATCCCGGCTGCGGTGTACTGCGCGATCATCAGCCCGGAGTCCACACCCACCTCGTGGGCCAGGAACGGCGGCAGCCCCTTGTTCCGCGCCACATCCAAGTGGCGGTCGGTGCGACGCTCGCTCATGCTGGCGACATCCGCCGCCGCGATGGCGAGGAAGTCGAGCACGTAGGCGACCGGTGCGCCGTGGAAGTTGCCGTTGGACTCCACCCGGCCGTCCAGCGTGACCACGGGGTTGTCGACGGCGCTGTCGAGTTCGCGCCCGGCGATCGCGGCGGCGTGCGTCGCGGTGTCGCGGGCGGCGCCGTGCACCTGCGGCGAGCAGCGGAGGGAGTAGGCGTCCTGCACCGTGGTGTCTTCCGGCCCGGCGTGGCTTGCCACCACGGGGGATCCCGCCAGGAGGGCGCGAAGGTTGGCGGCGCTCGCCGCCTGGCCGATTTGCGGGCGGAGGGCCTGCAGGTCGGCGGCGAAGACGGCATCCGTTCCGAGCAGCGCCTCGACGCTCATCGCGGCGGCGATGTCGGCGGTGGTGAGCAGGCGCGCCAGGTCGTCGAGGGCGAGAATCAGCATCCCGAGCATGCCGTCGGTGCCGTTGATGAGTGCCAGGCCCTCCTTCTCGGCGAGCACGACGGGACCGATGCCGGCGGCGGCCAGCGCCTCACCGCCACCCATCAGGGTGCCGTCGGCGTCGCGCACCTCACCCTCGCCCATGACCGCGAGCGCGCAGTGCGCGAGCGGAGCCAGATCACCCGAGCACCCCAGTGAGCCGTACTCGCGCACCACCGGGGTGATGCCCGCGTTGAGCACCGCCGCATAGGTTTCCGCGGTGACCGGGCGCACGCCGGTGCGACCGGTCATCAGGGTGGACAGGCGCAGCAGCATCAGCGCCCGCACCACCTCGCGCTCCACTTCTGGCCCGCTCCCGGCGGCATGCGATCGCACCAGGCTCGCCTGCAGCTGGGCGCGGCGATCGGCGGTGATGAACGTGGTGGCGAGTGCGCCGAAGCCGGTGGAGATGCCGTAGTGCGGGTCCGCATCGCCGGCCAGCCCCTCGATGATGCCGCGGGTCGCGGCGACGCCCTTGAGCGCGGTGGGGTCGAGCTCGATCCGCGCGTCGTGCCGGGCAACGGCGACGACATCCGCGAAACTGAGCGGCCCCGCCCCCACGACGACAGCCCCCGACCGGGCCCGGCGGGTGGGCGTGACAATAGCGGGCGCGGTGTCGGCGGACGCCGTGGCAGAAGAAACACTCATGCTCCGATTCGACACCACCCCACACCACCCGGCTACGCGCATACACTCGGTACCGTCCGGGATGCCGGACAATCGACCTGCACCGTCGCTCCGGAATCGAGGCCCATGTCCCAGTCCAAGGTTCCCGCTGCCGACAGTACCCTCCGCATCCTCTCCCACTTGGCGACCCAGCGTGGACCGGTGGCGGCATCGTCGATCGGTGCTGCCCTCGGCCTGCCGCGCTCGAGCGTCTACCAGTTGCTCGGAGTGCTCATCGATCGGGGCTTCGTGGTGCACCTGCCCGAGGAGCGCCGGTACGGCCTCGGGGTGAGCGCCTTCGAATTGAGCTCCGGCTTCTCCCGGCAGGAGCCGCTCTCCCACCTCGGCCGCCCGCTCATCGCGGCGCTCGTCGACCGCCTGGGTGAAAGCGGGCACCTGGCCGTCCTGCACGGGCGTGACGTGCTCTACCTGGTCGAGGAGCGAGCGCCGCGTCGCCCGTCCCTGGTGACGGATGTCGGCGTGCGGCTTCCGAGCCACCTCACCGCGAGCGGGCGGGCGCTGCTCGCGGCGCTGCCGCCCGCCCAGTTGCGGGCGCTCTACCCGAACGCGGCAGCGTTCAGCACACGGGTGGGGTTCGGCCCGACGACGTCCACCGAGCTGCGCCGCATCCTGGACCGGGTGCGGACCGACGGGTACGCGGTCGAGAACGGCGAGATAACCGAGGGCCTGGCGTCCGTCGCCGTCGCGGTGTACGACCACGCCGGCTGGCCGGCCGCCGGCATCGCCGTCACGTTCCCGGCGGAGAACATCCCGGAGCCGGAGTGGCCGGCCCTGGCCAAGCGGATCGAGGGCACCGCCGCCGAGCTGTCCCGGCGCATCCGCGGCCGCCGCCCCTGAAGGATCGGTGGCATTCTGCCATCCCGGAGGGCCATTGGGCGTCGTGGTGGGGAACGCGGTCCGCGCTGGAATCGGCCAATGCTGGTCACGACCCACCCGCGCCGCTAGGCTCCGCAGCATGGAGACTCCTCCGGACGACCAGCAGGTTCCCGTCACCCCCGCCGCCGACGTCGGACCGGGGGTGACCGCGAGCTTCCGATCCGAGTTGGACAGCACCCACTACCGTGCCGTCGACGAGGACTGGGCGGGGCATCTGCCCGCGCAGTACGGGGTCGCTCCGCGGGTGCGGATCGGCCAGGGCAAGTGGTTCAACCTGCTGTGGCTGATCCCGATCGGCCTGCTCCTCCTGATCGTCGGCATCGCCATCGCCAAGGGAATTCGCGACATTCCGGCCGTCCAGGACTTCATGCGGCAGTACCCGGGCGCCTCCGAGTTGCCGGATGACGCACCGGTGGGCTTCCCGGCGTGGCTCGGCTGGCAGCACTTCCTCAACCTGTTCCTGATGACCTTCATCATCCGCTCGGGCGTCACGATCATCGCCGACCACCCCCGGTTCTACTGGACCCGGCACTCCACACCGGGCAAGGACTGGTTCCGCGTTCAGAAGCCGGTTCCGCCCGACCCCCTGTACACCGCGAAGCAGGACTCGATCACCCTCCCCGACGGTGTCGGACTGCCCGGCCGCCGGCACTCGATCGGCCTGGCGCGCTGGTGGCACCTGGGTGTCGACACGCTGTGGTTGCTGAACGGCATCGTTTTCTACATCCTCATCTTCTCCACGGGGCAGTGGATGCGACTGGTGCCGTTGAACTGGGACGTCATCCCGAACGCGATCTCGGTCGCCATCCAGTACCTCTCACTCGACTGGCCGGTCGAATCGGGCTGGGTCAACTACAACAGCCTGCAACTGATCGCCTATTTCGTCACCGTTTTCCTCGCCGCACCGGCAGCACTGATCACCGGGCTCGGAATGTCACCGGCGCTCTCCACGCGGTTCCGTTTCATCAGTTCGGTGTTCAGCATCCAGGTGGCCCGGTCGTTTCACTTCCTCGTGCTCTGCTGGTTCGTCATGTTCATCGTCGTGCATGTCACGCTGGTGCTCACCACGGGCGCCCTTCGCAACCTCAATCACATGTACGCGTCGCGGGACGATGAGTCCTGGGCCGGATTCTGGATTTTCGCCGCATCCATGGCGGTCGTCATCGTCGGCTGGGTGGCCGCAACCCCGTTCACCTACCGGCACCCGCGGGTGGTGCAGAAGGTCGGCTACGCCCTGATCGGTCCGGCGCAGCGATGGTTCGAGCACATCGACTCGAAGCCCGGCCAATACACCGAGAAGGACATCTCCCCGTACTTCTGGCATAACGGCAAGTACCCGGAAACCGAGGAGTACAAACGGCTCGAAGCCGGCACCTTCGCCGACTACAGGCTGCGGGTCAACGGACTGGTCGAGAACCCGGTTGAACTCAGCCTCGACGACCTTCGGGCACTGCCGTACCACGAGCAGATCACCCAGCACTTCTGCATCCAGGGCTGGTCGGGGGTGGCGAAGTGGGGCGGCGTCTCCATGCAGTCGATCCTCCACGTGGTGAAGCCCAGGCCCGAGGCGAAATGGGTGATCTTCTACTCTTTCGCAGTCGGCCCCGATGGCGGCATCTACTATGACGCCCAGCCGATCGAGCAGATGAGTTACACCTTGACCATGCTCGCCTACGACATGAACGGTGACACGCTGTCGTTCGGCCACGGTGCCCCGCTTCGCCTCCGTAACGAGGTGCAACTGGGGTTCAAGCTGGTGAAGTGGATCAAGGGCATCGAGTTCGTCGAGCACTTCTCCGAAGTGGGTGGCGGCCTCGGCGGCTACAACAACGACCATGAATTCTTCGGTTACCGGCAGTCCATCTGAGCAGTTGCTGGGTCAGCACTGCACTCCGCCCTGGTCAGGCGCCCAGGGCGGAGTGCAGGAAGGCGGCGACCCTGGCCCGCATCGCCTCGTCCAGGATTCCAATCGAATGCAGGGTCCCCGGCACCGTGACGAGTTCATGGCGGATGCCGAGCTTCGCCAACTCGGCCGCGTAGCGCTCGGACTGCGACAGCGGCACGTACTCCGTGTCCGAGGCGCCGATGAAGACCGGCGGGTCGCTCGCGTCGAGCTCGCTGGTCGCCGAGGCCTCGTGCGCCTGTGGGCAGTCGGCGGCCGCCCGGTCGACATCATCGAGCTCTGCGGCGCACCCGAGGTACGCCAGCGCGCTCAAACGCAACCCGGCCGCGGTGCCGTCTGACGCCATCCGCTTGATGTCGAGGTCGACCGGAGCGGACAGTTCGGCCACGGCCGCCACCCGGGAACCGTGGATGAGCGACCCGGTGCCGCGCGCCCCCAACAGTGCGGCGAGGTTACCGCCGGCCGATCCGCCGAACACTCCGATGCGGTCAGGGTCAACCCCGTACGCCTCGGCGTTGTCCTCCGAGCGAATCCACTCCAGCGCGAGTGACACGTCATCGATGGCGGCCGGGAATGTCGCGGCGGGCGCCAGGCGGTAATTCACCGAGAACGCGACGAAGCCCTCGCTGGCCAGCCACTGGCAGACGGCCCGCCAGTCGCTGTTGCCCTTGTCGCCGCGCGCCCAGCTGCCGCCGTGGATCGAGAGCACCGCCGGGCGGGCACTGATCGTTTCATCGGTGGGCGGCGAGCAGACATCCAAAGTGAGCAGGGTGCCGTCGCCCTGGGTTCCGTACACAACGTCGGGGTCGACGGTGACTCCGGCGGCCGGGGGAGTGAAGGTGCGGATGCCGACCTTCTCCGTCGTGACAAGCTCACTCCGCGCGCCGTTCGGTTCGTCCGGCGTGATCGGGTGGAGTTCGGTGTGGAAACCGGCCAGCAGCGCCGTGGTGACGACCGCGACCCCGGCGGCGCAGACGACGGCCAGCAGGCGGATGCGACGAGGTCGGTTTCCGGCCGGGGTGCGGTCGTGTGTCACAGGGACTCCGGGTTGCGCGGGAGACGGGTAAGCGATGCGGGTGGACTGAGAATAGTGCGCCGCGGGTCAGTCTGGCGAATCAGCGTCACTCTCGGAGCTGCTTGGCGAGGCAGACGCTGAATTCCTCGCCGACGTACTGCCCGAATTGCGGGATGGGCAGGTAGCCATGCCGTGCATACAGCGCGAGCGCGCTGGCGTGCCGGGGGCCTGTCTCCAGGACGATCCGACGGATGCCGCGCGAGGCGGCATCCGCTTCGATACGGTCCAGGAGGCCGGAGGCCAGCCCGTGGCCGCGCGCGTCCGGGTGCACGAACATTCGCTTCAGTTCCGCGGTCCCCTCCGCATCGAGTTCAACCAAGGCGGCAATCCCGTACGCGCGGGCGGTCGCGTCGCGCGCGACGTAGAAGGAGACCGCCGGCTGCTCCAACTCGTCGATGCTGAGGAGGAAGTTGCTCTCCGGCGGATACAGGGCCTCGGCGTACTCAGCGCTCAACCGAAGCAGTACGTCGACCTCGTCCTGGCGCGGTGGTTCGACGGCGATGCTGAAACGGATGCGATCGGGCATGTGATCAGGGTAGGCGGCAAAGATTACCGTGACATTTCGGCCACGATCGGGTAGCGTAGACAAGTCGGCTCTTGACACCGCGCTATTTCCACGTGTGCGCGGATGGGTTTGTAAGTCAGGTGGGCCGGTTTCACAGCAATTCTGCTGATGAAAAATCACTGTATGTGAACGGTCCCGGCCATAGACTGCCCGGGTTCTCAGGTTGCGTCGCTGTGCGGCGTTGTTCTGCCATGTACTCAACACAACCCAGGAATACGTCTATGCCCAAGAGCAAGAAACCAGCCGTCGGCCGAGCAGCCAAGAACTTCGATCCCGCCAAGAGCGGTCCGTCCAAGGGCGGCCCCCGGGGCAGCAAGAGCCCGAATCACCGCGGATTCCGCGCTGACGAAGGCGCGCCGAAGAAGCAGCGCTGGAACGCCGACGAGCGCGCCACCCGCGCCGCCTCGCGTCCCGCCGGCGAGCGCACCGAGCGCCCGTCGTACGGCGAGCGCACCGAGCGGCCCGCGTACAACGACCGCCCCGCACGTACCGAGCGTCCGGCCTATGGTGCCCGCACCGAGCGTCCGTCGTACGGTGACCGTCCGGACCGTGGTGCTCGCACCGAGCGTCCGTCGTACGGTGACCGCGCCCCGCGGACGGACCGCCCGGCCTACAACAACGACCGTCCCGCTCGCACCGAGCGTCCGTCGTACGGCGACCGCCCCGACCGTGGCGCCCGCAGCGAGCGTCCCTCGTACAACGACCGCCCCGCTCGCACCGAGCGTCCGTCCTACGGCGATCGCGTCCCGCGCACCGACCGTCCCTCGTACAACGACCGCACCCCGCGCACCGACCGCCCGGCCTACAACAGCGACCGTCCCGCTCGCACCGAGCGCCCCTCCTACGGCGACCGCCCGTCTTACAGCGACCGCGCCCCGCGCACGGACCGCCCGGCCTACAACGACCGCCCGTCTTACAGCGACCGCGCCCCGCGCACGGACCGCCCGGCCTACAACGACCGCCCGGCCCGCACCGACCGCCCCTCCTACGGCGACCGCCCGGACCGCGCCCCCCGCCGTAACTTCGACGAGCGTCCCCCGCGCCGCGACTTCGACCGCGACGACCGTGCACCCCGTAGCGCCGACGGCGACAGCAAGTTCTACCCGAGCAAGGACGAGAAGTCCCGCTTCACCGCGCACGACGACGTCGTGCTCGAGAAGCTCGAAGCCGTGATGACCACCGCCGACGAGACCGTCAACGTGACGTTCGCCGACCTCGGACTCGGTGGCAACATCGTGCGTGAGCTCGGACTGCTCGGAGCGGCCAGCCCGTTCCCGATCCAGGCTGCGACCATCCCCGACGTGCTCGCCGGCCGCGACGTGCTCGGCCGCGGCCGCACCGGCTCCGGCAAGACCATCGCCTTCGGCGCCCCCCTGGTTGAGAAGCTGATGGAGAATGACGGCGGCAAGAACCGCCAGCAGGGCCGCAAGCCCCGTGCCCTGATCCTCGCCCCGACCCGCGAGCTGGCGTTGCAGATCGACCGCACCGTGCAGCCGATCGCCCGCAGCGTCGGACTCTTCACCACCCAGGTCTACGGCGGCGTGCCACAGTACCGCCAGGTCAGCGCCCTGCAGCGCGGCGTGGACATCATCATCGGTACCCCGGGCCGCATCGAGGACCTGATCGACCAGGGCAAGCTCGACCTCAGCCAGGTCAGCATCACGGTGCTCGACGAGGCCGACCACATGTGCGACCTGGGCTTCCTCGAGCCGGTTCAGCGCATCCTCAAGCAGACCAAGGACAACGGCCAGAAGCTGCTGTTCTCGGCGACGCTCGACAAGGGTGTGGCCACGCTGGTCAACGAGTTCCTGACCAACCCGGCCGTTCACGAGGTCGCCGGTGAAGACCAGGCCTCTTCCACGATCGACCACCGCGTGCTCGTGATCGAGCACCGCGACAAGGGTGCGATCATCGAGCAGCTCGCCGACCGCAACGGGAAGACGCTGATCTTCAGCCGCACCCGCGCCTTCGCCGAGCAGCTCGCCGACCAGCTCGAAGACGCCGGCATCCGCGCCACCAGCCTGCACGGCGACCTGAACCAGTCGCGCCGTACCCGCAACCTCGCGCTGCTGACCAGTGGCCGCGTGAACGTGCTGGTGGCAACGGATGTCGCCGCCCGCGGCATCCACGTCGACGACATCGACCTGGTGATCCAGGCCGACGCCCCGGACGAGTACAAGACCTACCTGCACCGTTCGGGCCGCACCGGCCGCGCCGGCAAGGCCGGCACGGTCGTGACGCTCATCCCGAAGCAGCGTCGCCGCCGCATGGACGAACTGCTGGGTCGCGCCGAGATCGAAGCCAGCTTCGCCTCCGCGATCCCGGGCGACTCCGCGGTCACGGAGCTTGCCGCCATCTAGCACCCGCATCGCGACGAAGGGCGCCCGCCGATTCCGGTGGGCGCCCTTTCGCGTCGCAGCGGCCACGCCGCTCCCACGTTTCGCGCCTCACCATCGCCTTCGCCGTCGCCGTCGCCCTTCGCCGTCGCCCGTCGCTCCTCGCCGTCGCCCGTCGCTCCTCGCCCGTCGCTCCTCGCCCGTGCCCCTCGCCCGTCGCCTTTTCTCCCCTCGCGCTGATGATTCGACCACGCGCGGATGGCAGGCCTGCCGCGCGTGGACAAATCCTCAGCGCCAGGACAAATGCTCAGCGCGACGGCGCTCACGGCACTGCAACATTCAGCAAACAGGGCGTGTCTATGCAGGGAACTCAGGGGTATGGCACTTAACATCCATCTATCGCCGGTGTGCCGTTTTTCGGACGCCAGTCGCTCTCCTCGCCTCAATTCGGGTTTGAACGCGACGAGAACGCGCGATAGCTCCTGTGGGGCTGCCTCTGGCGCCCCACAGGTAGCGCCCCGCTCACGCGATGGCGAGCATGCCCGCTGCGGCGATGGCAAGCACCAGGCCGGCCCACTGCACCGGCGCGATCCGCTCCTTCAACACCACCGCGGCCAACAGGATCGTTCCGGCCGGATACATTGCGGTGAGCACGCTCATCACGCTGAGGTCACCAAGGCGGATGCCGATCAGCAACATCGTGTTGGCGACCACGTCCACCGCCCCGCAGCCAACGGCCAGAAGGACGCCGGTGCGCACGGTGAGCCTGGCCGCCTGCGTCCGCGTCGGCGCGGCATCTGTCATCACCGCACCCGGCACCGCCTCCCCGGCAGCGCCCCCGTCCGAGGTGGGTCCGCCCGCGATCACCCCTGGCGCCGCAGCACCGATTCCTGCAGCACCGATTCCTGCAGCGCCGCGCGCCGCCTTGCGGCCGGCGACCAGGGCCAGCACGCCGACCAGCGCGAACATGATGCCGCCGTTCACCGCCCGGTTCATCACGAGCGGAACGAGCCCGCTGTCCGCCGGGGTGAGATCGATCAGGATCATGAAGCTGCCGATGGCGGCTCCGGACCCGAGCGCCGTCAGGATGCCCTTGGCACTCGGCCGCACGGCGCCCTTCTCCGGCACGAAGCCCACCAGCACCACCGCGACCAGCGCCAGACCGAGCGCCCAGTAGCCGATCGGAGCGAAGCGGTCTCCCCCCACGAGGCCGACCGTCATCGGGACCACCGCTGACACGACCGCGGTGAGCGGCGACAGGATGCTCATCGGTCCGATGGCCAGGCACGCGTAGAGCAGGGAGATCGCGACGGCACCGGTCACGCCCGACAATCCACCCCACAGCACCGCGCCGACCGACCAGGTGCCACCGAGGAACGGCAACACGACCAGCAGGAGCACCAGCCCGGAGACGGCGGCGACCGCGGTCGCCAGCATGGCGCTGATGCGCTTGGCGGCGAGTCCGCCCAGGAAGTCGGCCGAGCCGAATATGAACGCGCCGATGAGGCCGAGAAGTGCGGGAACCATAGGCTTCGAGCCTACCCAGCGGCGCCGCACAACTTAAGGCGCAACTTAAGAGCAGGCCTCATTTCGGCCACGCCCCTAGTCGGGCGTCGGTGGCTGTCCCTAGACTCCGTGTTGTCCCCCGTCTGGGTGTTCCCCGTTCACGGGTCCCCGGCCGCAGTTGAACCACTTGTAGAACATCCACGTCAAGCGAGGAGCAAGCTGTTGAATCACGCGTCTCTCGGGCAGTCCACCGGACCGGCCCGGCTCGGAACACATCGTTCGCAGGGGAGGCGCCTCGCCGCCCTTGCCCTGGCCACGGCCGCCGCCCTCGGGCTCTCGTCCGTCGTCGCCACCCCGGCCTTCGCGGCCGACGTCACACACACGATCGCCGAAGTGCAGGGGCCAGGTGCCGCCAGCCCCTTCATCGGCAGCGCTGTCACCGTCGAGGGCGTGGTCACCGCCGACCACCGCGTCGGCGGCTACAACGGCGTCTACCTGCAGACGCAGGGCAGCGGCGGCGAAACGGATGCCACCCCGGGGGTTTCCGACGGAATCTTCGTCTTCCTCGGCAACTCCAACCCGGGCGTCGCGATCGGCGACCTGGTCAAGGCGACCGGCCCGGTCAGCGAGTACTTCGGACTGACCCAGATCACCGCATCCGCTGCCGGCGCCGTCGAACTGGTGACCGCGGCGGCCGGTGTGCCGGCTCCCACCCCGCTGCCCGACACTGTCGTCGGCGCGGACCGGGAGCAGTACGAAAGCATGCTGGTTGCACCGTCCGGAAACTACCGCCTGAGCTCGAGCCACCAGCTGTTCAACTTCGGCACCCTCTGGCTGTCCGCCGGTGACGCCCCGTTGGTCAAGAGCACCGAGCAGGTGCGACCCGGCGACGCCGCGAACGCCATTGCTGCCGCGAACCGGGCGAACCGCATCTTCCTCGACGACGGCTACAGCATCCAGGTGGGCAACAGCGCCCACCCGGGTGGCCAGCCGTACTTCACCACGGACACCGTGGTGCGGGTAGGCGACGTCGTCCAGTTCCCGGCGCAGCCGTACGTGCTCTCGTGGGGCTTCGACGACTGGCGCCTGCAGCCGACGGTGCCGATCAACGACGCCAGCCCGGTCGACTACAAGCCCACGTTCGAGCAGTCGAACCCGCGACCGGCAACCCCGCCGGACGTCGGCGGCGACATTCAGGCCGCCTCCTTCAACGTGTTCAACTACTTCACGACGCTGTCCAGCCAGAATCCGGATGCCCGCGGTGCGGCAACCCAGGCCCAGTTCGATATCCAAAAGTCGAAGATCGTCGCCGCCATCAACGGCCTCGGCGCCGATGTCGTGGCGTTGATGGAGATCGAGAACTCGGTCAAGCTCGGCGAACCGATCGACACCGCACTCGCTGACCTGGTCTCCGGGCTGAACGCCGCCCTCGGCAGCGACGCCTGGGCATACGTGCCCACGCCGGCGGCGCTGAACGACGCGTCGATCACCGACTTCATCACCACGGCCATCATCTACAAGAAGGACGCGGTGACCCCGGTCGGCGCCAGCCAGACCCAGGTCGACGAGACGGTGTGGGACATCGCGAGGGAGCCCATCGCCCAAACGTTCACCGCCGGTCCGAAGACGGTCACCGTTGTCGCCAACCACTTCAAGTCGAAGAGCGGGACCGGCACCGAGCCGGCCGACGGGCAGGGGCAGTTCAACGCCGAACGCACCGAAGAGGCGCACGCCGTGGTGAAGTTCGTCGGCGACCTGCAGAAGTCCTCCGGCAGCGACGACGTGCTGCTGCTCGGTGACTTCAACGCCTACGCGCAGGAAGACCCGATCAAGGTCTTCGCCGACGCCGGATACACGGACCTGGTGCCCGCCAAGGCGGCCGGCCAGTTCACCTACACCTTCGACGGGGAGCTGGGTTCTCTCGACCACGCGATCGCGACGCCGTCGCTGGCGCAGTCGATCACCGGGACGGGCGTCTGGAGCATCAACTCGCCAGAGTGGTCGGATCGTGGATACGCGTTCGGTGCCACGGAGGCCGGAACCCCGTATCGTTCCAGCGACCATGACCCGATCAAGGTCGGCGTCTCCGATGTGGTCCAACCGGTCGACATCAACGTGGTCACCGTGAACGACTTCCACGGCCGGATCGAACAGGCCAGCCCGTCGGGAGGCGCCGCGGTGCTGTCCGGTGCGGTGAAGCAGGTGCGGGCGCAGAACCCGAACACGATCTTCGCCGCCGCCGGTGACCTGATCGGCGCGTCGACGTTCACGTCGTTCATCCAACAGGACAACCCGACCATCGACGCACTCAACGCGGCGGGGCTCGACGTGAGCTCGGTGGGCAACCACGAGTTCGACCAGGGCTTCGCCGACCTCACCGATCGGGTGATCCCACGCGCGGCCTGGGAGTACCTCGGGGCCAACGTCTACAGCAAGACGACCAATAGACCCGCGCTGCCGGAGTACTACACGAAGACATTCAATGGTGTCACCGTGGGCTTCATCGGCGCGGTCACCAACGAACTGCCCTCGCTGGTGAGCCCGGCCGGAATAGCCGACCTCGACATCCGTGATGTGACGACGGAGACCAACCGGGTGGCCGACAATCTCCGCGACGGCGACCCGGCCAACGGCGAAGCCGATGTGGTGATCCTGCTGGTGCACGAAGGGGCTGCGACCACCGATATCAGCTCGGCGACGGATGACTCGGCGTTCGGCCACATCGTCAACGGCGTTGATTCCGACGTCAACGCGATCGTGTCCGGCCACACCCACCTCGCGTACAACCACGTAATCAACGGGCGCCCGGTGATTTCCGCCGGGCAGTACGGCGAGAAGTTCGGCCTGATGGACCTCAAGGTGAACCCCCAGACCAAGGAACTGCTCTCCATCAGCAACGAGATCAAGCCGCTGATGGATACCACCGCCGTCCCGCCGGTTGCGCTGTACCCGGCTGACCCGGCGGTCACGCCGATCGTTGTCGCAGCCACGGCCGCGGCCGACGAACTCGGCAAGGTGAAGGTCGGCGATATCACCGCCGACTTCAACCGCGCCAAGCAGTCCGACGGCAGCGAGAACCGGGGCGGTGAGTCGACCCTCGGCAACTTCGTCGCCGACGTGCAGCAGTGGGCGACCCAGGGTGCCGGGACCGAGTTGGCGTTCATGAACCCGGGTGGCCTCCGCGCCGACCTGAAGTTCGCCTCCACCGGGCCGGACGACCCGGATGGCAACCTCACCTACAAGGAAGCGGCGAGTGTGCAGCCGTTCGCCAACACGCTGGTCACGATGACCCTCACCGGGGCGCAGATCAAGCAGGTGCTGGAGGAGCAATGGCAGCCGACCGGAGCCAGCCGACCGTTCCTGAAGCTCGGCGTGTCGAAGGGGTTCAGCTACACCTACGACCCGGCGGCCGCAGTGGGATCCCACATCACGCACATGTTCCTGAACGGTGAGGAGGTCCTGGCCGGCGACAGCCACAACGTCGTCGTGAACTCCTTCCTCGCCTCCGGTGGAGACAACTTCGCCACCCTGGCCACCGGCGCGAACAAAGCGGACTCCGGAAAGATCGACCTGCAGTCCATGGTCGACTACTTCGCCAGCAACAAGTCCGCGTCTCCCGACTACGCCCAGCGCGCCGTCGGTGTGACGCTCTCCGCGCCGGACGCCGACGGCTACAGCGCCGGCGATGTGGTCGCCCTCGGCCTGTCTTCGCTGTTGTTCAGCGCGGGTGAACCCACGGGATCCGCGGTGACGGTGTCGCTCGGGGGCACGAAGCTCGGGTCGGCGCCGATCGACCCGGCCATCGTCGACACGACGGATGAGGTGGGCAGGGCCACCCTGCAGGTCACCATCCCGCAGGGGGTGAGCGGACCGCAGCAGTTGACCGTCGCGGTCGCAGAGACCGGCACCTCGGTCGCAGTTCCGATCGAGATCGCCACGGCGCAGGTGCCCGAGAAGGTGAAGAGCACCACCAGCGGATCGGTGAAGCTCCTGGCCAACCACAACTCGACGATCCACTACACGGTGACGGTGAGGGCCGCCGCGGCGACTCCAACCGGACTGGTCACCATCTACGACGGCGTCAAGGCCATCGCGAAGGTGACGCTGACGGCGGCAGATAATGGCACGGCGAAGGTCAAGTTGCCCAAGCTGAGCCGGGGGGTGCATGTGCTCACCGCGCGGTACGCCGGCTCCGACACGGTGAAGGCGTCGATCAGCGTGCCCGACCTGCTGGTCCTCTGGTAGCCGGGACACGCCGGTAACTCCGGCCACCACCAGGGAGGCCCTCGCGTGATCGCGGGGGCCTCCCATTGGTTGCCGGTCTCCGCCACCGGGTAGCCTTGAAGGGAGACCGGTCGAGGAGATACCAATGGCAACACGCTGGGCGCGCTTCATGCGTGGCTGGGTCGCCGCCGCCTTCTCCACCTTCGTCGCGGCGCTGTCCCACACCCTCGGCGGCGGGGCCGCGCCGGGCGCGCTGGCCGTCATCGTCTCCCTGGCCTTCGCCGGTATGGTCTGCGTCGGGCTCTCCGGCCGCACCCTGTCTGCGTGGCGGGTGGCGGCATCCGTCATCCTCAGCCAGCTGATCTTCCACGGACTGTTCTCCCTGGGCGCGCCAGGAGGCGCGTTGACAACGGATGCCTCCACCGGAGCCCCGCTCGCGGCGCACCACCACACCGCGCTCGCCATCACGCACGGTGTCACGGGGTCGATGGAAGGCCACGGGGCGTCTCACGTCGGCGCCGGGATGTGGATCGCGCACGGCGCGGCTGCCGTGCTAACCATCGTGGCGCTCCGCCACGGTGAGGCGGCGTTCTGGGGCATGCTCACCACCGCGAGGCTCGTCATCCGTCGCATTGTGACCGTCGCGGCCGCGATCACGCCCGCCGTGCCGACGCGGCGAACCCCCTCAACCGGGCTGGTGTTCGTGCCACGCGAACCGGCGCTGGTGTTCTCCGTGATGCGGCACCGTGGGCCGCCTGTGTCTGCCGGCGCCTGACTTCAGCCTGCCACCTCGGACCAAACCGTCCGGCGGGCTGCACCGAATCCCTGTCGACCTCGCCGGCGACCCGGGTCGGCGCGCCCCCACGTCTGCACCCACGTATCTGTACCCACGTATCTGTACCCAAGGACACCTCATGAAACTCCGCACCACACTTGCCGCCTCCGCCACCCTCGCCGCCGGCGCCCTGCTCGCCGTTGCCGTTCCCCTCTCCGCCAGCGCCCACATCGGCGTTGCGCCGACATCCACGGCAGCCGGTTCCGGCACTGTTCTCACCTTCGCGCTGCCGCACGGCTGTGACGGATCAGCGACCACGGCGATCGCCATCGACATCCCGGAGAGCATCGCCAGTGTCACCCCGACCGTGAACCCCAACTGGGATGTGGCCAAGGTGGCCGTGAACCTCGACAAGCCCCGCGACGACGGCCACGGCAACTCGATCACGACCCGCATCGGCCAGATCGTCTACACCGCGAAAGCGCCCCTGGCCGACGGGCTGCGGGACACCTTCGCGCTCAGTCTGACGCTCCCCGCCGACGCGGCCGGAACCACCCTCGCCTTCCCGGTGCTGCAGACCTGTGAGGCCGGCTCGACCGCCTGGGACCAGGTCGCGAAGGACGGTGAGGCCGAGCCAGAGCACCCGGCGCCCTCGGTCGCCGTGACGGCGGCCGTCGCCGGTGACGACCACGGGCACGCCGCAAGCGGTGACGACCCGTCGGCCGCGGCGGCGGACGGCGCGGCGGAATCCGGGTCCGATGACGTGCTCGCCCGGGTACTCGGTATCGGCGGCCTCGTCGTGGGTGCGGTCGGCGTTTCACTGGCCGCAGCGAACCGACGCAAGTCGGCGTAGGGTCTCGCCATGGGTACGATCACCGCACCGGGCTGGTTCGTCCGCACCGCCTTCGCCGCCGCTGTCGTCACAGCCGCCCTGGGACTGTCGGCGGCGCCGGCGTCGGCGCACAATTACCCGGTGGCGTACGCGCCCGCCGAGGACGCCGTGGTCACCGAGCAGCCCGGCGTCTTCAGCGTCACCACCAATGACAACCTGCTGCAACTGAGCGAAGCCGGCGCAGGCATGGGCCTGCAGGTCAGCGGGCCTGCCGGGGCGGGACATCCGCTCTATTACGGCGACGGCTGCGTCACGGTGTTCGGCCCGACCATCGAGGCCACGGCCCAGCTCGGGGAGCCCGGCGTGTACACGGTGGTCTGGCAGGTGGTCTCTACCGACGGGCACCCGGTGTCAGGCGAGTACACCTTCACCTGGCAGCCGACCGCCGGCCAGCAGGTGGGCGAGGGGTCGGCCACCCCGCCGGACTGCAACGGTAGGGTCTCCGGCCAGGCGACCCCGGCAGCGGATGCCGCGCCGCCCGCCGGTGAGACCCCGTCCAGCCAGGCGACCGGCGCGATGATGGCCGAGCTGTTGTGGGTCGGCGGCGCCTTCGCCGCGGTGGTGGTCGCGGTCCTGGCCACGCTGTTCCTGGTCCGGAGGAAGCCCGGCGAGCCGGAGGCGCCCGAAGCCGCTGGATCCGGCGAGCCTTCCGGGCCTGCCGATCCTTCCGGGCCTGCCGCTCCTCCCGGGTCTGAGCCTCGGTAGCGTCGGGTCAACCCCCGGCGTGCGGCGCTCGTCAACTAGCATCGAGGTGATGGACGCCATAATCCCCACCCCTTACGAAGACCTGCTGCGTGACGTGCTGGCCACCGGCAGCCGCAAGTCGGACCGCACCGGCACCGGAACGCGCAGCGTCTTCGGTCGCCAGTTGCGGTTCGACCTCGCCGAGGGCTTCCCGCTGATCACCACCAAGCGGGTGCACTTCAAGTCCATCGCCTACGAGCTGCTGTGGTTCCTCCGCGGCGAGAGCAACGTGGGCTGGCTGAGGGAGAACGGTGTCACCATCTGGGACGAGTGGGCGGATGCCGCTGGCGAGCTTGGCCCGGTCTACGGCGTGCAGTGGCGGTCCTGGCCGACGCCGGACGGCGAGCACATCGACCAGATCTCCCAGGTCGTTGAGACGCTCCGCACCGATCCGGACTCCCGGCGCATGCTGGTGTCGGCCTGGAACGTGGCGGACATCCCCCAGATGGCGCTGGCTCCCTGCCACGCCCTGTTCCAGTTCTACGTTGCCGACGGCAAACTGTCGTGCCAGCTCTACCAGCGGAGCGCCGACCTGTTCCTCGGGGTGCCGTTCAACATCGCCAGCTACGCGCTGCTCACCCAGCTGGTCGCAGACCAGGCCGGGCTCGAGCTCGGCGAGTTCGTCTGGACCGGTGGAGATTGCCACATCTACGACAACCACGTCGACCAGGTCACCGAACAACTCACCCGGGCGCCGTTCCCGGCGCCGCGGCTGCGCCTTGCCAACCACCGCGACAGCATCTTCGATTACCAGTACGACGACCTGGTGGTCGAGGACTACCAGCACCATCCCGCCATCCGGGCCGCCGTCGCGGTATGAGCGGAGACGAGATGAGCCTTGGCCTGATCTGGGCCGAAGCCGACGGCGGAATCATCGGCAAAGACGGCGTCATGCCGTGGCACCTCCCCGAGGACCTCGCGCACTTCAAGCGGCTCACCATCGGCTCGCCGGTGGTGATGGGCCGCAAGACCTGGGACTCGCTGAACCCCCGGTTCCGGCCCTTGCCCGGCCGGCGCAATATCGTCGTCACCCGTCAGGACGGCTGGCACGTCGACGGGGTGGACACCGCGCATTCGGTGGCCGAGGCGCTCGATCGGGCAGCAGCCGAGACCCCAACCGCGTCTTCGCCGGGCGCCGCTGATCCCTTAGCGTCCGTGTGGGTCATCGGCGGCGCCGAGATCTTCGCCGCCGTGATCGACCGGGCCGACCGGCTCGAGGTGACCGAGATCCGCACCTCGGTCGAGGGTGACACCCGCGCACCGGCGATCGACGACCGCTGGGAGCAGACGCACGTCGATCCGGTCGAGGGCTGGCACACCTCGCGCACCGGCCTCGACTACCGCTTCCTCACCTACCGGCCCCGCTGACCCGCCCCGCTGACCCGCCCGCTGGGCCGCACCCCCCACCCCGGTGCGCCCGTCACCCAGCTCCAGCGGCACGGTCCTCGGCCGCGCGCAACTCCTGCAATCTGGAATCGGATTTTGAAACCGCCGCGGAATCACGCGGCTCCCAGCTGCTGGGTCACCCGCATTGCAGGAGTTAGCCACGGGGCAACGGCGGGACCGCTCCACCACCCTTCTGGACGCACGCCAACCTTCCGGACACACGCGAAAGACCCGTCACCTGAACGGTGCCGGGTCTTTCGTGCGGCGCTCGCCGCTTGAGATGCGACTAGCTGGTCGGCATCAGCACCGAATCGATCAGGTACACGGTCGCGTTCGCGGTGTGGACTCCACCGCAGATCACGTTGGCGTCGTTGACCTTCATGCTGTCACCACTGCCGGTGACCGTGACCGTTCCACCCTCGACAGTGGTCTGCATGCCCACGATGGCGTCGGGGGCGATCTGGCCGGGGACCACGTGGTAGGTCAGGATCTTGCTCAGCGTGGCTGCGCCTTCCGGAGTCTTCAGGCTGTCGATCGTGGCGGCGTCGAGCTTGGCGAACGCATCATCGACCGGCGCGAACACGGTGAACTCGCTGCCGTTAAGCGTGTCGACGAGGTTGACGGCGGGGTTCAACTGGCCTGAGACCGCGGCGACCAGGGTCTTCAGCAGCGGGTTGTTGGAGGCGGCGACGGCGACGGGGTCGGCCGACATGCCCGTGATCGAACCCGCGCCGTCCGGAACGGCATCAGCGTAGGCAGCGCAGCCCGGCCCGACCAGGTCGGCGGCGGGGTCGGCGGTCATGGCGGGCGCCTCGCTTGCGGCCGGCGCCTTGCTCGTCGAACCAGCGTCGGCGCTCGAGCCGCCCATGGAACAGGCGGACAGGCCGAACATGGCGATCGCGGCAATCGACACGGCGGTCAGGGTCTTGCGTGTGGTGAGTTGCATGGGAATCTCCTTCGATGATTCGGCCCGGTGAGCCGGTGCCAGGCCCACTGCTGTGCGCCTTCACAGCATGATTCGGAGCCCCGATGGGAACGGTTTGGGGCAATCTCGAATCGGTCTTCCTCCGAATCAACTCCGACAGACTTTGGAGGAGACCGTGCTCTCACTTGCCCTCATCGGATTCTTCGGTGGCCTCATCACCGGAATTTCACCGTGCATCCTGCCCGTGCTTCCCGTCATCTTCTTCTCCGGGGGTGTGCAGGGTGCCGGCGCACCAACGGATGCCGCCGCTCCGGCACGAGTGTCCCGATGGCGGCCGTTCCTCGTCATCGGTGGACTCGTGGTGAGCTTCAGCCTCTTCACCCTGATCGGTTCGCTGCTGCTCACCCTCCTCCATCTCCCGCAGGACGTCCTGCGCTGGGCGGGCCTCATCGTCCTGGTGCTGATCGGCGTCGGCCTGATCGTGCCGCGCTTCGAAGCGATCCTGGAGAAGCCGTTCTCCTGGATCCCGCAGCGCAACGTCGGTACCGAGCGCGGTGGTTTCCTGCTCGGCCTGGCCCTCGGTGCGGTCTATGTTCCCTGCGCCGGCCCGGTGCTGGCCGCGATCACCGTCGCCGGATCCACCGGCCGGATCGGCCCGGAGACCGTGGTCCTGACCGTGACGTTCGCGCTCGGCGCCGCGATCCCGCTCCTCGTCTTCGCCCTCGCCGGCCGCCGCGTCGCCCAACGGGTCAAGGCCTTCCGTAAACACCAACGCGGCATCCGCATCGCCGGCGGCGTGGTCATGATCGCCCTCGCCATCGGCCTGGTCTTCAACGTTCCACAGCTTCTGCAGAGGCTCATCCCGGACTACACCAGCGCCCTCCAAGACCAGTTCAGCAACTCGAAACAGATCAGCTCAGCGCTCGACCTCGGCGGCCTCGTCACCGACGAGAACAAGGAACTCTCGACATGCACCAACGGCGCGGCCGAGCTGCAGAGTTGCGGGCAGGCGCCCTCGATCCGCGGCATCCAGCAGTGGTTCAACACCCCCGGCAACCAGCCGGTCTCCCTCACCGCGCAGAAGGGCAAGGTCGTCCTGGTCGACTTCTGGGCCTACTCCTGCATCAACTGCCAGCGCTCGATCCCGCACGTCGTCGCCTGGAACGAGGCATACAGGAAACTCGGCCTCCAGGTGATCGGCGTCCACGCGCCCGAGTACGCATTCGAGAAGGAACCGCGCAACGTCGAAGCCGGAGCCGCGAACTTCGGCATCACCTACCCGGTCGCGCTCGACAACAACCTCTCCACCTGGACCAACTATCGCAACCGCTACTGGCCGGCGCACTACCTCATCGACGCCTCCGGCGCGGTCCGGCACATCAAATTCGGCGAGGGCGACTACGGCGTCACAGAGAAGCTGATCCGCGAACTCCTGGTGCAGGCGAATCCCGGCGTGCAGTTGCCGCCGACAACGGATGTCACGGACGTCACTCCCACGGGAGAGGTCACCCCGGAGACCTTCCTCGGCACGACCAAGCAGGCCAACTTCGGTGGGACCGAGAAGTACTCCGCAGCCACGGGAACGTTTGGCATGCCGAAGAAGCAGCCGGCCGACTCTTTCGCCCTCGACGGCGGATGGACCCTCGGCACCCAGTCGATCACGCCGACCGGCGCACCGGCCGACATCACCCTGAGGTATTCGGCGCGAGAGGTGAGGATGGTGCTGTCCGGCTCGGGGACCGTGACGTATTCGGTGAACGGAAGGTCAACGAGCTTCCCGGTGTCCGGCACGCCGAACTCGTATCCGCTCCTGTCGGGGAAGAACCTCGCCTCCGGCACCCTGAAGGTCACGGTGTCGCCAGGGGTCGAGGCGTTCTCCTTCACCTTCGGGTAGCGGATGCGCGGCCGGCCCTGTCAGGGTGCCCGGGTAGAGTGGCCGGGTGAGTTGGAACGCCGAGATCCCCTGGGACCAAGACGACGCTCCGCCACCCGAATACTACGGACCACCCGACGACTACGACGCGCCGCCCCCGCCGGAGCACCTCTACGCGGAGTATGCGCAGCCGGCGTCGGCGCGCGCTTCCGCCCGTGCCGGCACCGCGGCATCCGTTCTCACCCGCCGGGCCTCCGCCAAGTTCGCCAGCGCCGCCGAAGCCCTGCACACCGTTTTCGGGTATGACTCGTTCCGCGGCGAGCAGGCGGCGATCATCGACCAGCTGATCGGCGGGGGAGACGCCGTCGTGCTGATGCCCACCGGCGGCGGCAAGAGCCTCTGCTACCAGATCCCCTCGCTCGTGCGGGAGGGCACCGGCGTCGTGATCTCGCCGCTGATCGCCCTCATGCAGGACCAGGTCGACGCCCTCACCGCGGTCGGCGTGCGCGCCGCGTTCCTCAACTCGACCCAGGACTCCGGGACCCGGGCGCAGGTCGAACGAGACTACCTCGCCGGTGACCTCGACCTGCTGTACGTCGCACCGGAGCGGCTCTCATCCGAGGCCACAAAACGCTTCCTCGAGCGCGGCACGATCGCCCTGTTCGCGATCGACGAAGCGCACTGCGTGTCGCAGTGGGGCCACGACTTCCGACCCGACTACCTGGCCCTCTCAGAGCTCGCCGACCGCTGGCCGACGGTGCCACGGATCGCGCTGACGGCCACGGCAACGGATGCCACCCACCGCGAACTGACGACCCGGCTGCAGCTCGAGCGGGCGAAGCACTTCGTGGCGAGCTTCGACCGGCCCAACATCCAATACCGCATCGTCAACAAGGCCGAGCCCCGCAAGCAACTGCTGTCGTTCATCCGCTCAGAGCACGACGGCGACGCGGGCATCGTCTACGCGCTCAGCCGCAAGACGGTCGAGCAGACGGCCGAGTTCCTGCGCGCCAACGGCTTGAACGCGCTGCCGTACCACGCGGGCCTCGACGCGGGCCTCCGCGCCCGCACCCAGGCCCGGTTCCTCCGCGAGGAGGGCGTGATCATCGTCGCGACGATCGCGTTCGGCATGGGCATCGACAAGCCCGACGTGCGGTTCGTCGCCCACATCGACCTGCCGAAGTCCGTCGAGGGCTACTACCAGGAAACCGGACGCGCCGGCCGCGACGGCCTGCCGTCGACCGCGTGGCTCGCCTACGGCCTGCAGGACGTGGTGCAGCAGCGACGGATGATCGACGAGTCACCCGGCGACCTCGCCCACCGGCGCAAACTCTCGGCACACCTCGACGCCATGCTCGCGCTCTGCGAGACCGTGCATTGCCGCCGGGTCAACCTGCTGCGCTACTTCGGCCAGCCCAGCGAACCGTGCGGCAATTGCGACAGCTGCCTGGTGCCGCCGGAATCCTGGGATGGCACCGTCCCGGCGCAGAAGCTGCTCTCCACCATCGTGCGCCTGCTGCGGGAGCGCAACCAGCGTTTCGGGGCCGGTCAGATTGTCGACATCCTCCGCGGCAAGACCACCGCGCGCACCACACAGCACCGGCACGAGCAGCTGGCGACCTGGGGCATCGGCGCCGACCTCAGCGACCAGCAGTGGCGCGGTGTCGTGCGCCAGCTCCTCGCCCAGGGCATCCTCGCCACCTCCGGCGAGTACGGCACGCTCGGGCTGACGGATGCTGCGGCCGAGGTCCTCTCCGGAGCTCGCGTCGTGCAACTGCGCACGGAACCGGAGCGTCCGGAGCGGATGGCGCGGGCGACCAAGAGCGCGGCGAAGGCACGTGCGGCGGACCTCACCAAGGAGCAGGAATCGTTGTTCGAAGCCCTGCGCGCCTGGCGAGGCGAGCAGGCGCGGGAGCAGGGCGTTCCCGCGTACATCGTCTTCGGCGACGCCACCCTGGTGGCCGTGGCGGGAGCGGCCCCGCAGACGCTCGCCGACCTCGACGGCATCAGCGGCATCGGCGCGAAGAAGCTCGAGGCCTACGGCCAGGCGCTCCTGGACGTGGTCGCCGCGTCCTCCTGACCCCTCGCCGCGCCCCCTCCTCGCGTCCCTCGCCCCCTTCCTGACCCCCCTACTCGCCCCCTCCCCGCCCCTCCCCTTCGCCGAGAACGCACTTGTTGGGGTTATGCGGGTCTCATAACCCCAACAAGTGCGGGTTCGCGGGACCTCATTGCGGGTGGATCGTCTCGCCGCGGGCCAGCATCGCCACGTAGTCCGCGATCTTCCTGGCCCGGGTCTCCGCCCGCTTGACGTTCGCGATCCGGAACAGGATCGCGTACCGGTTCACGCTGCTCAGCTGCTCGAAGAACCGCAGCGCCGACGGTTCCGCCGCCAGCGCGGCAGCCAGGTCGGCCGGCACCTCTGCGGTGCTCTGCGGCGCGTAAGCCGCGTCCCAGCGCCCGTCCGCGCGGGCCCGGTCGACTTCCGCCTGCCCGGCCGGCCGCATCCGGCCCGACTCCACCAGACGCAGCACCCTGTCCCGGTTGACCTGTGACCAAATGCTCCGCGCGCCGCGCGGCGTGAACAGCTGCAGGTAATGGTCGTCGTCGAGCCGGCTCTTCTGTCCGTCGATCCAGCCGAAGCACAGCGCAACGTCGACGGCGTCGGAGTAGCTGACGCTCGAGTGCGCGGACCCCTTCTTCGCTATCGCCAGACGCACGCCGGGCGACGAATCGTGGTGCTCTATGAGCCAGCGTTCCCAGGCCGCTGCATCCTCTTGATACAGGATCTCCCGCGCCGCCGCGCCGACCATCAGCGCAGCAACTTCTGGAGCGTCCGTAGGTTGCGGGTCGTCGTCGATGTCTTGTACCGCGCCCGGCCGGTTTCCTTGCCGAAGACGCTGGAGAGGGTGCTGCCGCGTTCGACGGTCCAATAGATCACGCCGTCCCCGCGCCTGATGCTCTCGGAATCCTCGTCGAGGTTGTCCTGCAGGGCGAGCAAGTCGGTGGCGGTCCCGGTGTCCGACACGAAGACGACATACGGGTGCCACCCATCACGCTCCGCGTCGAACGGGAAGTCGTCCACGACGCGCCTGATCGCATCCAGCTCGAGTATGTGGACGGACGCGTCGTAACCGAACCGCTCCCCGAGACCCTGCTCGACGTGCTGTTTCAACGCGTCCGACGAGTCGGTGGAATCGAACAGCAGGTTCCCGCTGGCCAGGACCGTCTTCACATTCGACAGTCCGAGCGCAGTGACCGCGTCGGCGACATCCGCCATCTTCAGATTGATTCCGCCGACGTTCACGCCGCGGAGAAGTGCTACAAAGCGAGTCATGAGTGGGAGAGTACCGCGCGCCTCGGCTCCCCGCCGTGACTAACTCCTGCAATCCGCCCATGCCGCAGCGGCTCACCCCGGAAACACGGGGCCTGACACGCCGCTCCTCGGCGTTCTGCAGGAGTTAGGCACGGGGCCGCACGCGTCAGCCGGTGCACGCGGCGCGTGGCACGGGGCCGCGCGGGAGGGGCGCTTGAACGGGCCGCGCCCGCGGCATCCGTTTGTACATCGTCGCATCAAGCGGAGACCGCTTCTTGCGGAAACCTACAGAACGGATGCCGGGCTCCGCGTGCTTCTTTGTAGGCGGCACACGCACCGTTTCGCCCCGTTCCGGGCGACGATCTAACGTGGAGGCGCCCAGGGACACCCCGGACAGAGAAGGACCTTTGCGATGGTTGACACCACCCGACTCCCCGCCCCGCACAACGCGGAACGCCCCGGAACGACACCGGTGATCGACCCGAGCGTCGACACCGGCCCGATCAAGGTCGCCGGCGACCCGACCGGGCCGACGATCGACCTGGAATCCCTCGGGCGGCAGTTGCTCGGGACCTGGGCCGACCTGCGCGTGGCCGCCCGCGAGCTCACGGCCCGGCCCGAACTGCAGCGCATCGAGGGCCTGTCGATGGCGGAACACCGCACCCGAGTCTTCGAGCAGCTGCACCTCCTCGCCGACAACGGCCATGTGCACCGCGCCTTCCCCACCCACCTCGGCGGCGAGAACGACCACGGCGGCAACATCGCCGGTTTTGAAGAACTCGTCACCGCCGACCCGAGCCTGCAGATCAAGGCCGGCGTGCAATGGGGGCTCTTCGGCGCCGCAGTGCTCCACCTCGGCACACGGCCGCACCACGACGCCTTCCTGCCCGACATCATGAACCTCACGGTGCCAGGCGCGTTCGCCATGACCGAGATCGGCCACGGCTCAGACGTCGCCAGCATCGGCACGACCGCGACCTATGACCCGGCCACCGAAGAATTCGTCATCCACACCCCGTTCCGCGCGGCCTGGAAGGACTACCTCGGGAACGCGGCGAACGACGGCGTTGCCGCGGTCGTGTTCGCGCAACTGATCACCGAGGGGGTCAACCACGGCGTGCACGCCTTCTACGTGCCGATCCGTGACGAGACCGGCGCCTTCCTGCCCGGCATCGGCGGCGAGGACGATGGGCTCAAAGGCGGCCTGAACGGCATCGACAACGGCCGGCTGCACTTCGACCAGGTGCGGATCCCGCGCGCCAACCTCCTCAACCGCTACGGCGACGTCGCCGCGGACGGCACCTATTCCAGCCCGATCGCCAGCCCCGGGCGCCGCTTCTTCACCATGCTCGGCACCCTCGTGCAGGGCCGGGTCTCGCTCGACGGGGCCGCCACGCAGGCCTCCGCCGTCGCCCTGACGATCGCCATCACGTACGGCAGCCAGCGCCGCCAGTTCACCGCCGCCAGCGACACCGACGAAGAGGTGATCCTCGACTACCAGCGCCACCAGCGCCGGCTGCTGCCGCGGCTGGCCACGACCTACGCGCAGACCTTCGCCCACGACGAGTTCCTGGTGAAGTTCGACGAGGTCTTCAGCGGCAAGGCCGACACCGACGACGACCGGCAGGACCTCGAGACCCTGGCCGCCGCCCTGAAACCGCTCTCGACCTGGCACGCCCTCGACACGCTTCAGGAAGCGCGGGAGGCCTGCGGCGGCGCCGGTTTCATGGCGGAGAACCGGTTGACCAGCCTCCGCGCCGACCTTGACGTCTACGCCACCTTCGAGGGCGACAACAATGTGCTGCTGCAGCTCGTCGCCAAGCGCCTGCTCACCGACTACAGCCGCAAGTTCGCCACAGCGGATGCCGGCGCCCTCGCCCGCTACGTCGTCAAGCAGGCCGCCGACCGCGCCTACCACGGCACGGGACTCCGGCGGCTCACGCAGACCGTCGCCGACTTCGGTTCCACCGCCCGCTCGGTGGGAGCATTCCGGGAAACCAATGTGCAGCGTGAGCTGCTGACCGACCGGGTCGAAACCATGATCGCCGACATCGCCACGGCGCTCCGACCCGCCCAGCGACTCCCGAAGGCGGAGGCCGCGGCGCTCTTCAACTCGCAGCAGAACGAGCTGATCGAGGCCGCGCGGGCGCACGCCGAACTGTTGCAGTGGGAGTCATTCACCCGCGCCGTGGAGAGCACCACCCACGCCGGGAACAAGCAGGTGCTCACCTGGCTCCGCGACCTGTTCGGCCTCGGCCTGGTCGAAAAGCGCCTGGCCTGGTACCTCGTGCACGGGCGGCTCTCCGCGCAACGTGCGCAGGCCATCAGCTCATACATTGACCGGCTCATCGCCCGGATCAGGCCGCACGCCGTCGATCTCGTCGACGCCTTCGGGTATTCGCAGGCCCACCTGCGGGCGCCCATCGTCAGCGGGATCGAGAAGGAACGCCAGGACGAAGCACGCGCCTACTACCGTGCCCTGCGGGAGTCGGGCACCGCACCGGCGATGGAGAAGACCGTCAAGGCGGGGCCGAAGCAGTAGCCCCACCCGGCCATCGCAGCCCTTCTTCCCGGCCTCATTCGGACCGCGAGCCGGTGGCGTCCGCGCCAGGCTCATACCTGGGTATGAGGCCCGCGGCCTCAGGACCAGCCCGCCGGAGGACGCGCCGGGGCATCCGTCACTCGTAACGTCAGGGGTAGACACCACCAGGTGTCGCCACGAGTACGTTTCGAAAGAGGAATCGGATGATTCAGGCAGAGTCCCTGACCAAGCGCTACGGCAGCAAGACCGCCGTCGACGCCGTCGGCTTCACGGTGCAGCCCGGCAAGGTGACCGGCTTCCTGGGGCCGAACGGCGCCGGCAAGTCCACCACCATGCGGATGATCGTCGGCCTCGACCGGCCGACGAGCGGTTCGGTCACGGTCAACGGCAAGCAGTACCGCGACCACCGCGCCCCCCTGCGCGAGGTGGGCGTGCTGCTCGACGCCAAGGCCGTGCACACCGGCCGCTCCGCCTACAACCACCTGCTGGCGCTGGCGGCGACGCACTCCATCCCCGCTAGCCGGGTGCGCGAGGTGATCGAGCAGACCGGCCTCGAATCGGTGGCGCGCAAGCGTGTCGGCGGTTTCTCGCTCGGCATGGGACAGCGCCTCGGAATCGCCGCGGCACTGCTCGGCGACCCGGCCACGCTGATCCTCGACGAGCCGGTGAACGGCCTCGACCCCGAGGGCGTGCAATGGGTGCGGCACCTGGTGCGCAACCTGGCCGCCGAGGGCCGAACCGTGCTGCTCTCCTCGCACCTGATGAGCGAGATGGCGTTGACCGCCGATCATCTCATCGTCCTCGGCCGCGGCCGGGTGATAGCGGATGCCCCGGTGTCCGCCGTCATCGCGGCAGCGACCAGCAACACCGTCCGGGTGCGGAGCCCGCACTCGAACCACCTGGCGTCACTCCTGGCACAGCCCGACGTCACCATCTCCAACGTCGAGCACGACGTGCTTGAGATCGTCGGCGTCAGCGCCGCCGAGATCGGCGACGAGGCGGCCCGCGCCGGGATCGCGCTGCACGAATTGACGACGATCGCGGCATCCCTCGAGGAGGCCTACATGAGTCTGACCCAGAACGACGTCGAGTACCGCACCGGCGGCTCCCCGTCGCACACCGAACTGCAGGAGGCAGCACGATGACCACCACTTCTCCCGCGCCGGCACACCAGCGCGCCTCGTTCATCCCGACCGGATCCGGCCTGAGCTTCGCCGGCATCCTCCGCTCCGAATGGATCAAGCTGCGTTCGCTGCGGTCCACGATGTGGTCGTATCTCCTGGTCATGCTGATCTCGGTTGGCATGGCGGCCCTGATGTCATCGTCGCTGAGTTCCGGGACGGCCGCCAGCCTTCCCGAAGCGCAGCAGGCGGGCTTCCTGCTCCAGGCGTCCACGTTCGGGATCTACTTCGGCCAGCTCGTCGTCGCCGTCCTCGGTGTTCTCGTGTTCAGCGGCGAATACTCCACCGGCATGATCAAGTCCACGCTCACCGCGGCGCCCCGGCGCCTGTCGACCCTGTGGGCGAAATCAGCCGTGCTGTTCACCGCGACCTACGTGGTGGGCCTCGTCGGGATCCTCGCCTCCTTCATGGTGGCGTCGCCGATCCTGGCGGCCAAGGGCATCCACGGCAGCCTGTTCGACGGTGACGTGATTGTGCCGATCCTCGGCGGCGCGCTGTACCTTGCCCTGATCGCGGTGTTCGCGCTCGGCGTCGGGGCGATCCTCCGCAGCAGCGCCGGCGGAATCGCCGCTTCCCTCGGCACCCTGCTGGTGCTCCCGGTGATCTTCCAGCTCATCCCGGCCGACTGGGCCGCTGATGTGGTTCCGTACCTGGTGTCCAACGCCGGCTTCGCGATGTTCGGCGCCGGCATGGGGTCACCCCTTGAACCGTGGCAGGGCTTCACGGTCCTGGCCGGCTGGATCGTGGTCGCCATCGGGGCCGCCGCGGTGTTGCTCAAGCGCCGGGACGCGTAGGCACGCGGAGCGCCGGCCACGAAGCAAGTAGAGTCCGACACATGAGCACACACAGTTTCTCCCCCGGGCCCGCGCCCGGGGGAGAACTGCGCGGCGGGGGAGGCCTGAGCGAGGAAGACCTGCGCCTGCCGACCCCGCCCGGGGTCATCCGCCAATTCTGGGCGCGGCATCCGTGGCTGCTGGACTCGCTCGTCGCCGTGCTCTACCTGCTGCTCACGGCCATCGCCCTGGTCGCCGACTCGGGTGCCACGAAACCGAGTCCCGGTTCAACCCTGATCCTCAAAGGCTCGATCGCCGTCGTACTGGCGGTCGTGCTACTGTTCCGCCGCCGCGCCCCGCTGCCGGTGCTCGCGCTGGGCTGGCTGGGCCTCATCGTTCCGTACCTGCTGTACGGGGAGGGCGAGATCCTCCCGGTGCTGATCGCGCTCTATGCCGTCGCGGTCTATGACACCACCCGGCACGCGTGGATCGGGCTGGGAATCTCGGTGGTCCTCACCACGGCCGGCGCCCTGATCGGTCACCCCGAGCCTGCGCCCCCGGCGATCGGCGGAGCGATCCAGTATGCGGTCGTGATGCTCGTGGCCACCCTCCTCGGCATCAACATCGGCAACCGGCGACGCTACGTCACGGCGTTGCTCGACCGAGCGGCACAGCTGGCGCGGGAGCGAGACCAGCAGGCCCAACTCGCCCGAATCTCGGAGCGGGCCCGGATCGCCCGGGAAATGCATGACATCGTCGCGCACAGCCTCTCCGTGATCGTCGCGCTGGCCGACGGCGCGGAGGCGATCAACACCAAGAACCCGGAGCGCGCCAGCGCCGCGATGCGGCAGGTGGCGCAGACCGGCCGAAGCTCGATGGCCGAGATGCGCCGGCTGCTCGGGGTGCTCGGCGCCGATGACGGTGACGCGCTGGGCACGGCCGACGGCGACGCCCCGGCAGCAGCCGCCACCGGTGACACCGCGGGCGGCTTCCGGCCTGCCGCCTCGCTGTCCCCGCAGCCGGGGGTCACCGACATGGCCGTGCTCGTCGAATCGTTCCGCTCCGCCGGCCTCGCGACCCGGCTGGAAACCATCGGAACCCCGCCTGCGAACCCCGGCCTCCAGCTCACGGTGTACCGGATCGTGCAGGAATCCCTCACCAACGCGTTGCGCTACGCCACCCACGCCTCGGCCGCGGTGGTACGCCTCGTCGTGTCAGCCGAACGCGTCGAGGTGACTGTCTCGGATGACGGCAGGCCCCGACCCGGCGCACCCTCGCAGGGGTCGGGCCGCGGACTGATCGGCCTGCGAGAGCGGGTGGCGCTGTACGGCGGGACCCTGGACGCAGGCCCCGTCCCCGGCGGCGGATGGCGCGTCCGCGCGACGATGGAAATCACCGACACCGCCGCCGACACCGGCACCGGCGCGGAAACGGAGGACACCCGGTCATGACAGCCATCAGGATCATGCTGGTCGACGACCAGGCGCTCCTGCGCGTCGGGTTCCGGATGCTGCTGGACGCCGAAGACGACCTGGACGTCGTCGCGGAAGCCGGCGACGGAGCGGAAGCCGTGGCCATGGCCGAGCGCGTGCGTCCCGACGTCATCCTGATGGACGTGCGGATGCCGGGCGTCGACGGCATCGAGGCGACCCGCCGCATCACCGGTGCCCGGCCGGAGTGCAAGGTGATCATCCTCACCACCTTCGACCTGGACGAATACGCGTTCGGCGGCCTGCGCGCCGGGGCGAGCGGCTTCCTGGTGAAAGACTCAAAGCCGGCCGAGCTGACCGCCGCCATCCGCGCCGTCGCCTCTGGCGAGGCATCCGTCTCACCCCGGGTCACCCGCCGCATGCTGGACCTGTTCGGGTCGCGCCTGCCGCAGGCACCGCCGGAAGCAGGCACAGACCGGCTCGCCGTGCTCACGGAACGCGAGCGGGAGGTCTTCCTCGGAATCGCCCGAGGCCTCTCGAACGGCGAACTGACCCAGACGCTGTTCCTCTCCGAGTCGACGGTGAAGACCCACATCGGTCGCATCCTCGCCAAACTGGAACTGCGCGACCGGGTTCAGATCGTCATTCTGGCCTACGAACTCGGCCTCGCCGGCGGGTGAGGTGCCGCGCCGGTCGATAGGCTCGACGGATGCGCCAGTTCTATCCCGAAATCGAACCGTACGAAACCGGCATGCTCGAAGTCGGTGACGGCCAGGTCATCTATTGGGAGGCATCCGGCAACCCGGACGGCAAGCCGGCGGTTTACCTGCACGGCGGCCCCGGCGGGGCATCCGCTCCGAACCAACGCCGGGTGTTCAACCCGGAGAAGTACCGCATCATCCTGTTCGACCAGCGGGGCTGCGGAAGAAGCACCCCGCACGCCAGCGAAGCGGATGCCGACCTCAGCGTCAACACCACCTGGCACCTCGTCGACGACATCGAGAAACTGCGTGAGCACCTCGGCATCGACCGCTGGCAGGTGTTCGGCGGCTCGTGGGGCAGCACCCTCGCCCTCGCCTACGCCCAGGCCCACACCGACCGGGTGACCGAGCTCATCCTGCGCGGCATTTTCACGCTGCGACCGGTGGAACTGGACTGGTTCTACGAGGGCGGCGCCGCCGCGATCTACCCTGACCTGTGGGAACAGTTCATCGCCCCCGTTCCCGAGGATGAGCGCGGCCACCTCATCGCCGCGTACGGCCGGCTGCTGCACGACCCGGACCGGTCGGTCCGGGAACGTGCCGGCATCGCCTGGTCGACCTGGGAATCGTCGACGATCACGCTGCTGCAACAACCGGAGACCATCGCCCGGTTCACCGAACCGTCGTATGCGGTGGCCTTCGCCCGGATCGAGAACCACTTCTTCACCAACCGGGGCTGGTTGGAGCCCGACCAGCTGATTCGCGGCGCTAGTGTGCTCGCCGGGATCCCCGGCGTGATCGTGCAGGGGCGTTACGACATGTGCACGCCGCCGTTCACCGCCTGGGAGCTGCACCAGGCCTGGCCGGAGGCCGACTTCCGGATGATTCCCGACGCGGGGCACGCGTTTGACGAACCCGGGAACCTCGACGCCCTGATCGAGGCCACCGACCGATTCGCGGGGTAGTTTTCAGACATGACGTTCAACGACAACTCCAACATCGGCGGCGGCAAAGTCAGCAAGCGGGGCCGGAACACCGGGATCGCCGTGGGCGGCGGCGGCCTGGGCGTGATCGTCCTGTTCGTGGTGTCCCAGCTCCTGGGCGTCGACCTCACCGGCCTCGCCGGGGGAGGCCAGCCCGCGTCGCAGGACACCGCGGGCAGCAGCCTCGAAAGCTGCCAGACCGGAGCTGACGCCAATGCGAACGTCGAATGCCTCGTCAAGGGGGCTGTCGCCTCCCTCGACACCTTCTGGGCCGGCGAGTACCCGAAACTCGGTGGCCAGTACCAGTCGCCGCAGCCCACCGTGCTCTTCACCGACAGCACCGGCACCGGCTGCGGGACCGCGTCGAGCGCCACCGGGCCGTTCTACTGCCCGCCAGACGCGACCATCTACATCGACACCGCGTTCTACGGCCAGCTGCGCTCGCAGTTCGGGTCGTCCGGCGGACCGCTGGCCGAGATGTATGTGGTCGCGCACGAGTGGGGACACCACATCCAGAACCTCTCCGGCACGTTGGAGAAGACCCAGGACGGCCAGACCGGCGCGGGTTCCAACTCGGTGCGCACCGAACTGCAGGCCGACTGCTTCGCCGGCGCGTGGGCAGCCGGCGCGTCACAGACCACCGACGCGAGCGGGGTTCCGTTCCTCGAACCGATCACCCCCGCGCAGATCGCTGACGCCCTGAGTGCGGCATCCGCTGTGGGCGATGACCGGATCCAGGAAGCAACCCAAGGCCGGGTGAGCCCGGAAGGCTGGACGCACGGTTCCAGCGAACAGCGTCAGCGCTGGTTCCAGACCGGGTACGACCGGGGCGCGGAATCCTGCGACACCTTCGCGCCCGCCGACAACAAACTGTAGCCCGTTCAGGAGCGTCGCAGCAGGCGGCGTGCGTACCGGGCCAGGGTGGCCAGGTCCGACCGGCGGATCCCGTAGAACCGCAGTGGGCTGATACCAAAGATGCGCCGGAGGAAGAAGAGGTTCAGGTTACTGGCGATGATGCTGCCGGTGAGCGTGGCGAGCGCCGCTCCCATCGCCCCCATCAGCGGGCAGAGAAGCACGATCAACCCGATGTTAGTGACGCAGGCGACCGTGAGCGAGGAACTGCGCAGGCCCGGCCGGCCGCGAGCGCTGAGGCCTGAGCCTGCGATGGAACCCGGAGTGTTGAGCACAACGGCAAGGAGGAGCACGGCCGCGACGGGGATTGACCGCCGGAACCCGTCCCCGAAAAGGAATGGCAGCCACCACAGCATCGTCACACCGAGGAACATCGCCGCCAGCCCGCAGAGGAACGTGGATATCCGCGCGGACGCCGCCAGCCGGTCGTCGACGGAATCCGCCGCATCGGTGACGAAGGTGACGTCCCGTACCGCGATGTGAATGATCAGGGGCAGCTCGCTGACGCTGACGGCGACTACGTAGAGGCCCAGCTCGTATGTTCCAGCCAGCGGCGTCATGAGCACCTGGTCGACACGGGACAACAGGATTCCGGAGAGCGATCCGATCCAGATCCTGCTCCCGTAGCTGAGCAGGCCGCCTACCCTGGCCACCGGCGGGACTTCCCGTGACCGGGGTTCGAGGCTGCGCATGCGGCCGATGTAGACGAAAGCGCCGACGACGGGCATCGCCGCCACCGCAATGGTGGCGACGAGCGGTGTCAACGTCCCGGTCAGCCAGAACGGGATCAGCACCAGGAGCCGCAGCGAGGAGGTCAACATTCGCTCCGTTGTCACCAGACGCCAGCGCTGTGTCGCGGACGCCACGCCCCGGAGTATTCCGACCAGCAGGTTGGGGATGATGGCCAGCGACGCGATGAAGATCAGCTGCTGCACCTCAGGCCTGCCGCCGCTGAGCCACCCGGGGACGAGAGCCACAGCGCCCATGGCGAGTGCGCCGGCGAGGGCGAGAATCAGGATTCCCCGGCCGGCCACATTCCGGGCGAGGTGCGGGAACCGGGCGATCACCCAGGTGACGGCCTCCGGCACGCCGAACGTCGCGACCGTGACCACGAGGGTGAGCGGCGCCGTTGCCGCGGCGACGTCGCCTCGTCCGGTGACCCCGAGGGCCTGGGCGAGGATCGGACCGGAAAAGAGCGCGACCACCGCGGGGAAGGCGTTGCCGACCAGCGCAATGGTCATATTGCGCGACACCGAGCCCGTCGTGACGAGGGCCCCCGATCTACTCGCCACGACTGCCTCGATCGTCGCGCGTTGGATGGCAGAGTGGATGACTGGGGTGGGGCGCAACTCGATGTGACACGGCCATCCACTTTCGTTGGCTCTGAGTTCAGGTTGTGGATCGATACTCTACTCGGGCTGCGGAGGCGACCGCATCGGCGAGGGGAATGGCGGCCAGGTGGCACCTGCGCTCCCCTTGTTGAAGGTGGCGGTTCGGCCCTATCGTATGAGCCATGGCACCGCACGAAGCGCGGCAGTACCCGAGCTGCCGCCCGCGTGGACCAGTGCGGCGGCGAGGGTGACATCACAAGTACACGCAGGGCGGGGGCCGGTGCTGGGCAGGTCTCCGGTGTCGTCCCAGCGCACCGGGGCGGGTTCGCGCCGGTGGACGCCATCCCGCCGGATGTCGAGCAAGGTGCTGGCTGCGCTGGCTCTTGCCCTGATCGCCATGCGCATCGACCTCTCGCAGGGCCTCAGCGTCGGGTACGCGGTCGCGGTCATTCTCATCCCGGTCTGGTTTCCGGTCATACGCGAATACAGCGGAGCCCGCACCCTCTTCGTCGTCGGTTTCATCGCGCTCGGTTCCGGCTTGTGGCTCACCGAAGTGGCGAAGTCGACACACGCCGTCAGCCTCGGCCAGACCGCGAGTATGACGGTTGGCCTGGGCGGGATCCTCTGCTCGGTCGGTGTTGTGCTGTGGGCCAGGCGGATCATCTCAGACCAGTGGGTCGCGATTTGGTTCGGAGTCGGGCTGCTGGCCGGAGTCACGCCGTCGAATGAGCTCTTCTATCTGAACCCGTGGCGGTTCGGCTACTCCTTCGCGATCACGATCACGGTGCTTGCGCTCGCGCAACGCAGCGGGCAGCGGTGGCTGGAGCTCGTGGCCGCACTGGGCCTGACGATCCTGTCCACCCTCACTGACGCCAGGTCGTCCTTCGCGATCCTGCTCCTGACGGTGATCCTGGTCGCCTGGCAGCTGCGGCCGGTGCGCCCCACCCGCACGAAGTCGGCCGTCCGGGTCGTCGTCGCGCTGGGTCTGCTGGCAGTGGCCGTCTACAATTTCGGCCAGGCAGCCATCCTCGAGGGCGTTTTCGGCGAAGCGACGCGGGACCGCACGCTGGCCCAGCTGGATCTGTCCGGCTCGCTGATTCTCGGCGGGCGACCGGAGTTGCTGGCGACCCTCGCGCTCATGCAGCGTCAGCCCACCGGGTTCGGGGCGGGGACCCTGCTCAATCCAGCGGATGTCCTGGCCGCGAAGTCCGGTATGGCGGCGTTCCAGTACGACCCGAACAATGGGTACGTGGAGAACTTCATGTTCGGCAACCACGTTGAACTCCATTCCATCATCGGGGACCTCTGGGTGCACTTCGGCATAGCCGGACTCGTGTTGGCCGGCGTCATCCTGTTTCTGCTCTTGCGGGGGATCGGCGTCTCCGTCACCAGCAATACGGCGAGCGCCGTGCTGTTGTTCCTCGCCGTCACGATCCTCTGGGCCATGTTCTTCGGGCCCATCTACAGCAACGCGCGAGCGCTGATTCTTCTGCTTGGCCTGGCCATGATTCATCTGGAGCCATGGTCGTCGGGCCGCTCGCCGGGCAGTCACGCACTGGGCAATCACGTACTCGGCAGTGACGCACTGGGCAGTAACCCGCCGTCCGGGAGGAGCGCCCTGGGCCAGCGCCGGCTCAGCCGACTGAGCTAGCTGCCCCTGCGACCTCGTCGAGCGGGACGTTGTCGCGCCATGCCGGGTCCGCCGTCGTCGAACTCAGCCGGTCGAGTGCCCGGCGCAGCAAGGTGCTGGAGGTGCTGACCGTATACGGGAAATACACCACTTCCACTCCGACAGCCGCGAACTCTCGTTCCAGCCGCATCCCTCGCTCCGTCCCCTTCCAGTCGTCCCCCTTGAAGAACACGTCGAAGCGCAACTCCCGCCACGTGTCGAGCTTGTCGGGGAGAACTTCGGCGACGGCTTCGTCCACGAAGGAGATATGCCGCACGATGTCGAGTCGCTCAGCGAGCGGAACGACCGGGCTGGATCCTTTGGTCCGCAGGAGCAGTTCGTCAGAAACGACGCCGGCGATCAGGTAGTCGCACTGGCTCTTGGCGTGCTTCAGGATGTTCAGGTGGCCGATATGAAAAAGGTCGAAGCCGCCTGCGGCGTAGCCGACTCGCATCGTGCCGATGCGTTCGGACCTGTCGGATCGATCGTTCGCCACGATGTACTCGAATTCTCCCTGCTGTGGGCAACGCGCCCACAGTATTCGGGTTAGGAGGTACTGAGTTAGGAAGTGCTGAGAAATGCTAGCTTTCCAAAACTTCACGGTCGAGCGCAAGAGCATCCGGCTTTTTGCCCGCAGAAACACCGCGTCGTTGCCGGCGAAGCTCCGAATACCATGTGTGGATTTGACCTGTCCCGATGGTTAGGTAACAATTTATAACGATCGGCGGCCCCCTATTGCCGCTTCATGCATTCCCGAACGTGCTCAATACGAAACTAGATATGACGAATAGAAACCTTCGCGCCACACTGACCGCAGATTCACAACTCAACTCCACAAAACCGCGACTTCGTTCCAAGAGGTCCCACGTTCTATCGCTCGCATCCGCTGCAGCAATTTGCGCCCTGGGTTTCACCGGCCTTGCTGCGATGCCCGCACAGGCCGCAACGCCGGCAGCACATGCCACGTCGGCAATCTCACCGTCCGCTCTCGCGCTCATCGGGCAGTCGCTCGACACCAAGGTGCCGCCGAGTGGCAAGGGCCCCCAGGTCCTCGACTTCGGCTCAGTGCCGGCCGGTGTCGGCGCCGTAACGGTCAAATTCGTAGGCAAGGGCGCATGGCGGAACACCGACCTCACCGCGTCGCTTGACGGGAACCGCACCAAGACCCATGTCCTGACCGCGACTGAAGGAACGAAGACCACGGCCACGGTCACTCTTCAGGTTCCGGCGAACGCCGACGGAAAACTCACCCTGGTCAGCAGCCAGGCGACGGTCTACCTGACCATCACCCTGGTTGACATCGCTGGAAACCAGCCTGCGGCCCCGGCTCCCGCACCCGCACCCGCGCCCGCACCTGCTCCTGCCCCGGCGCCCGCACCAGCCCCCGCACCCGCACCGGCCCCCGCTCCTGCTCCCTCCACTGGTGGAACGCCCAGCGGCAGCACCACCGGAGTGCCGGCCGGAACCCGGCTCACGGTACACAACGGCGACATCAACGTCACCACCCCTGGCACCGTCATCGACGGGCTCGACGTGCGCGGGCTGATCAAGGTCAACGCCCCGAACGTGACAATCAAGAACTCCATCGTTCGTGGAAAGTCGCTGTCCGCCACTGCACCGCTGATCAACAACCTGGGCGGCCAGACCGGCCTCAAGGTCGTCGACACTGAGCTGTTCCCGTCCGTCGCATCGCCCTACGCGATGGGCATCTACGGCTACAACTTCACCGCCGAGCGACTGAACATCCACGGCGTCATCGATGGCATTCACCTCACCGGTGGCAACGTTGCGATCCTGGATTCCTGGATCCACGACAACCTGCACTACTCCCAGGACCCGAACCACGGTGGCACCCCGAGCCACGATGACTCGATCCAGATCCAAAAGGGCAGCAACATCCGTGTCGACGGCAACAACTTGAGCGGCGCATACAACTCGGCCGTCCAGATCACCCAGGACACCGGCAAGGTGTCGAACTTCACGTTCACCAACAACCTCGCCGACGGCGGCAAGTGCACCGTGAACATCGCCGAGAAGAGCTTCGGCTCGATCGCGGGCGTCGTGATCAAGGACAACAAGTTCGGACGGGACACCCGGCTCGACAGCTGTGGCGTCATCGCTCCGGTCAGCACGAAGATCGACCTGCAGCGCAACGTGTACGTCCCGGACTACACGCCGTTGACCGTCCGCAAGGGCGCGTAGCAAAACAGCACCACCATGCGGGCCCCTCGTGCACACGCACGAGGGGCCCGCTTTGGTCGTGGCGGCTTCGAAGGAGCAGACCGGCGCGGTTGGCAGGGTAGCGGATGTGAGGATCTGTCACTAACATCGCACTATCGGGTCGCTACCCGAGGGCGACCCTCGATGAACCGAGACGCTCATGGCCATTCTGTCCCGACTGTCCATTGCAGGGCTGGCGACTGTGGTGGTCGTGAGTGCCCTCCTCATCGGCGCGGCCGGCGCGCAGGCGGACACCGCTCCGCCCAACGCGTCAACGCCGAAGACGGTTGCCGCGGATGCCCTGACCGCGCCGCAGATCAACGGCGTCGTGTGGACCCAGCTGATCGTCGGCAACACCGTCTATGTGGGGGGCGAATTCACCCGGGCGCGGCCGTCCGGATCGGCCGCGGGTTCCAACGAGGTCACGAGGAACAACCTCATGGCCTACAACCTGTCAACCGGAGTGATGACGGCCTTCAACCCGAACCTGAACGGAGCGGTGCGCGCGCTCGCGGTGTCCTCCGACAAGACCCGCGTCTTCGTCGGTGGATCCTTCACGACGGTGGGCGGAGTGACTCGCTACCGCATCGCTGCATTCGATGCCGCCACCGGCGGCCTCATCAGTTCCTGGGCGCCGGTTCTCAACGGCAACGTCAAGGCGCTGGACGTCGCGGGAGGAGTGCTGTACGCGGGCGGTGTGTTCACGACCGCTGCCAACCAGACTCGAACCAAGATCGCCGCATTCTCGACCTCGACCGGCGCATTGCAGGCCTGGCAGGGCAATGTCGCAGGTGGCAACGTCAACGCACTCACTGCGGCTCAGGACGGCAGCAAGGTCATCATCGGCGGCAGTTTCACGTCATACAACGGTGGAACCAATCCCGGCTACGGGCTGGCCGCCACGTCCGCGGCCACGGGAGCCTCACTACCGTGGAAGGTCAACAGCATCGTCCGCAACGCCGGCGTGAACGGGGCCATCCTCAGTTTGACCTCCGACGCGAACGGTGTCTTCGCCACCGGCTATGACTTCGGTTCCGGGGCCAACTTCGAGGGCACCGTCCGAAGCAGCTGGAGCGACGGCTCGGTGCTGTGGCTCGAAGACTGCCACGGCGACACCTATTCGGCGGTGCCGGTGAATGACGTGGTCTACACCACCGCCCACGCCCACTTCTGCGGCAACATCGGCGGGTACGGGGAAACGAACCCGCGCTCCTACCACCGCACGCTCACCTTCACGATGAACGCCACCGGGCTGGTCACTCGCAACACGACCGGAAACTACACCAACTTCGAGGGGAACCCGCGGCCGACACTCCTGGCGTGGTACCCGGAGATCAACACGGGAACCTACACCGGGCAGGGGCAGGGCCCCTGGAACGTGACAGCCAACTCCCAGTACGTGCTGTACGCCGGCGAATTCACGATCGTCAACAACAAGAAGCAACAGGGCCTCACGCGGTTCGCCGTGTCGACGATCGCGCCGAACAAGGAGGGCCCACGGCTGCAGGGCGCCGATTTCGTGCCAACGGTCACGTCACCGAGCTCCGGGACAGCACGACTGACCTGGACGTCGAACTACGACCGTGACAACGAGCTGCTCACGTATCAAGTGCTGCGCAACGGCGTGTCGGTCAAAACTCTGACCGGCCTGTCCGTCGACTGGAAGCGACCGGTCATCACCTGGACGGACAGCGGTTTGCAGGGTGGCGCAACGTACAGCTACCAACTCAAGGTGTCCGATCCGTTCGGGAACACCCGAACTGGGGACGCGGTGAGTGTGAGGATCTCGGGGTCCACGCAGGCGGCCTCACCGACGGCGGCGTTTGACGCCACCGCAACGCAGCTCTTCGTCGCAGTCGACGGCTCACCGTCCAGTGGCGGCGGGGGAGCCATCACCAGCTACTCGTGGGCCTTCGGAGACGGGGCGACCGGCACGGCGATGACGCAGACACACAAATACGCAGCGCCAGGCACCTACAAGATCTCGTTGACGGTCCGGAACGACAGCGGCGCGAGTGCGATGACGGAGAAGTCCGTGGTCGTCACGCAGACCGCTCCGCCGCCTGACCCGCAACCCGGGGCTGACATTGCGCGCGACGCCTTCGAGCGATCAGTCTCGAATGGGCTCGGCACGGCGGACGTCGGAGGACCATGGTCGACGACCGGGCCGGCATCGGGCTACGCGGTGGGCGGTGGCGAGGCTGCACTCCAGTCGTCCGTCGCCGGTGCGATGGAGACTGCGTACTTGAGGTCAGTGGCCGCCACGTCCACAGACTCGCGGGTCGCCTTCACTCTGCGCCAGAGTCCCAGCGGGGCCGGCGTCTACGTCGCGCTGCTCGGCCGGGCAATCGGCAGCGACGACTATCGGGCCCGGGTACGGCTGAACGTGGACGGAACCAGTTCGCTCCAGCTGATGCATGGCGGGACGTCGCTGAAGAGCGTGAGTCTTCCCGGACTGAACGCCGCCGTGGGTGACCAGGTGGTCCTCCGCCTCACAGTGTCGGGCACATCTCCGACCACGCTCAGCGCCAAGGCGTGGAAGACCGGGCAGGCGGAGCCGGGGTGGCAGCTCACCGGGACAGACACGACCTCCGGCATGCAGTCCGCGGGCGGCGTCGGACTGTCGCTCTACCTCTCAAGCTCGGCAACCGTTGTTCCGCTGACGGCCTCTTTTGATGACCTCCTGGTGAAATCCGCCGGATAGGGCCGCGCAGGCGGCGTGTTGGCGTGCCGCTGGCGCAGGGGGGCCGCGTGTGCATAAATAGGTGCACGAGGTAGCACGCCGGGTCGCACGCGAACCGGCCACAAGTGTCCGGAGACAGAGATGGCAGCACAGCAGCAGGTGCCAGCACGGGAGCGCAGACGCAAACGACTGTGGCTGATTGGAATATCGACCGTCGTGGTGCTCCTCGCAGGGACTCTGGTGGTCGCGAACCTGGCGGCGTCGCGGGACAACGCCGCCTCGACGAACTCCTCGACGGGAAGCGCGAGCCCGAACGATAAGAACCCGGCCGTCTCGCCCGCCCCCATGGGGTCGCCCGCCCCCACTGGGCCGGCGACACCGGACCATACTCCCGCACCGGGCGCCGAGCAGCCGGTTGTCGAACCGACGCCCCCGCCCGAGCTGCCCCCGGTCGCCTTCACCAAGCCTGTCGCACCCGTCACCGGATTGGTGTTCTCGCTGAGCGCGCTCGAGGCGGTACAGGGCGTGGCTCGAGGGCCGGGGGAGGTGGCCGGACCGGCGTTGCGATTTGCCCTCACGATCCGAAACGACACGGCGGCGACGGTTTCGCTCGAATCGACGGTGGTCAACCTGTACTTCGGCGCCGACCAGAACCCGGCAACCGATCTTCAAGAGCCCGGAGGTGTGCCCCTCCCGCCGGAAGTGGCGTCCGGCACCTCAGCGACCGCCGTCTTGATCTTCGCGGTGCCCGCGGCTGAACGCGACAAGGTGAAGATCGCCGTCGACTATTCGGTCGGGGTTCCGATCGTCGTGTTCGAGGGCCGCGCGCCTCGCTAGGTCGAAACCACCGGCTTCAGGATGTACCCCCTTTGGGGCGCATCCATTGGTGAGGAGTCGTCAGTATACTCACCATCAGTGCGGTGCTCACCCGAAGGGCATCGTCATGATCAAATGAGGCCTTCCCATGGGTGCTGTCGTTGTCTCCCGTCTGCGCATTCTCGCCATCTTCACTGTCATCGCCGTGATGGCGGCGGTTCTGACAACCATTTCGCCCCTCTCGGCACGCGCCGATACAGCACCCCCCGATCCCGCGACGCCGATCACCGCGGCAGCCGATTCCCTGCCCACCGTGCAGATCAACGGGGTGGTGTGGGCCCAGCTCATCGTCGGCAACACTGTCTATGTCGGCGGCGAATTCACCCAGGCGAGGCCGGCGGGAGCAGCCGCGGGCACGAACCAGACGCCTCGGAACAACCTCCTGGCCTACAACCTGACCACCGGGGCCCTCATCACCTCGTTCAACCCGAACGTCAACGCGCAGGTGCGGGCGCTCGTCGCCTCACCTGACGGTTCCCGCATTTACGCAGGAGGATCATTCACCGCGGTCGGTGGGGTAGCCAGGTACCGGGTTGCCGCCTTCTCAACGGCCACCGGGGCGCTCGTGAGCACCTGGGCGCCGGCGTTGAACGCCCGCGTGAATGCACTCGGAGTCACCGGAAACACGCTGTACGTCGGTGGGATATTCTCGGCGGCCGGCACGGTGGCGCGCAACGGGATCGCCGCGTTCGCCACATCGAACGGTGCACTGCAAGCATGGGCCGGTGAGCCCACCGGCGGTTCCGTCAACGCCCTGGTGGTCTCACCGGACGGAAGCAAGGTCGTGATCGGGGGAAGCTTCACCGCGTACAACGGCGGCAACAACCCCGGGTACGGACTCGCGGCGACAGACGCCGCAAGCGGCGCGTCGCTTCCGTGGAAAGTCAACGGCCTGATCCGCAACGGAGGCACCCAAGCCGCGATCCTCAGCCTGGCCGGATCGGACAAGGGCGTATTCGGAACCGGGTACGTATTCGGGTCCGGTGGCAACCTGGAAGGCACATTCCGGGCCAGCTGGGATGACGGCACACTGATCTGGATGGAAGACTGCCACGGAGACACCTATTCGGTGGCGCCCGTCAACGATGTCGTGTACACGACCGAACACGCCCACTACTGCGGAAACATCGGCGGCTTCCCCCAGGCGAACCCGTGGACGTACCACCGCACGCTGACGTTCAGCATGGATGTGGGCGGCACCATCACGGCCGATCCGCTCGGTTATTACAACTTCGCTGGCCAACCGCGACCCAACCTCCTGACCTTCTATCCCGACATCAACACCGGGACATACACCGGACAGGGCCAAGGTCCCTGGAACGTCGCGGCCAACGACAAGTACGTGCTTTACGGTGGCGAGTTCACGGTCGTGAACAACAAGGGACAACAGGGCCTGTCGCGGTTCGCGACCCCGGACATCGCCCCGAACAAGGAAGGCCCGCGGGTCAAGGACACGTCCTTCGTGTCATCCGACTTCGTGCCTGCCGTCGCGTCCTTCATCGCCGGCACTGCACGACTCAGCTGGAAAGCGGCCTACGACCGCGACAACGAGCACCTGACCTACGAAGTGCTTCGCGACGGCGTTTCGGTGAAGACGATCGAGGCGAACTCGACCGACTGGTTCCGTCCCAACCTGGGGTGGACGGACACAGGATTGACACCAGGGCAGACATACTCCTATCGCCTCCGCGTCTCGGATCCCAAGGCGAATGTCCGTACCGGCGACCCGGCGAGCGTGACGATTGCGCAAGAGGGCAGCCTCAACGACTACGCGAAGGCAGTCCTCGCCGACTCTCCTCGCTCATACTGGCCGTTCGGTGAACCCAGCGGGACGACGGCATTCGACTGGACATCGGGCTTCGACGCGACCACGAACTCGGGTGTGACCCGTAATGTTCCTGGCGCCGTGGTCGGAGACCCCGCAACAGCCTCGCGGTTCGACGGGAGCTCAACCGGGTTCGCGACGACGAACGTCGCTGAAGATGGAAGCAACAGCTTCAGTGTCGAAGCCTGGATCAAGACGACCACAACCCGCGGCGGCAAGATCATCGGGTTCGGCAACAGCCAGACGGGGACCTCGAACTCGTACGACCGGCACGTCTACATGGACAACAGCGGACGCATCTGGTTCGGCGTCTATCCGGGCTCGGTGCAGACCGTCAACTCGACGACGGCGTACAACGACGGCGCATGGCACCAGGTCGTCGCCTCACTCGGCGCCGGCGGCATGGCCCTCTACATCGACGGGAAACGGGTCGCGCAACGCGCGGACGTGACCACCGGGCAGGTCTACCAGGGGTACTGGCGGGTCGGCGGCGACAACCTCAACGGATGGAGCGGCCAACCGGCGAGCAATTTCATCGCCGCTGACATCGACGAAGTCGCCCTCTACAGCAGCCCCCTCACCCCGCGCCAGGTCGCCGCACACTATGGAGCGTCGGGCCGCACCTCTCCGATCCCGCCGGTTCCAGCTGACAGCTACGGTGCTGCGGTGTATAACGCAGAGCCCGACCTGTACTGGAGGCTGGGGGAATCAACCGGATCCATTGCTGCCGACGCGTCAGCGTCCGGCAACGCCGGCACCTACTTCGGAGCAGTGTCCAAGGGCGCCCCGGGCCTCGTGTCCGGCACCGGTAATTCCGCAGCGACGTTCAACGGCGGTGTGGTCGGCAGCAACGCTCAGTTCAGCAATCCACGCACCTACTCGCTCGAAGCGTGGTTCTCCACCACAACCAACCAGGGCGGAAAGCTGATCGGCTTCGGCAACCAGCAGTCGGGATTGTCGAGCAACTACGACCGCCACGTCTATATGCAGGACGACGGGAAGCTGGTCTTCGGAACCTGGACCGGTCAGACGAACCTCGTCACCTCCACTGCCGCCTACAACGACGGGCAAACCCATCACATGGTGGCGACCCAGTCAGGTGACGGCATGAAGCTGTACGTGGATGGCGCGCTGGTCGGCACCAACCCGCAGACGGCGGCCCAGTCCTACTCCGGATACTGGCGGATCGGAGGCGACACGACCTGGGGGTCGAGCAGCCCCTACTTCGCCGGCACCCTCGATGAGGTAGCCGTGTATCCGCAGGCGCTCAGTGCTTCCGCGGTAGCCAACCACTACTCACTCGGCACCAACGGTGCTCCGGCGAACGTACCGCCGACGGCGGCCTTCGTCACGACGGCCAACCGTCTCGCACTGGGCGTCGACGCCTCAACCTCATCCGACTCCGACGGATCGGTAACCGGTTGGGCGTGGGACTTCGGCGATGGCACGACGGCAAGCGGGGTGACCGCATCGCACATCTACGCACGTGCGGGAACCTATGCTGTGAAGCTGACCGTGACCGACAACCGCTCGGCCACCGGTGTCACCACCCAGCAGGTGGTCGTCGCAGACAATGCTTCCCCGGTGGCGTCGTTCACCCACACCGAAACATTCCTGCGGACCGACGTCGACGCGGCGTCCTCGAGCGATCCTGACGGGACGATAACAGGGTGGGCATGGAACTTCGGCGACGGCGCGACCGCCAACACCAGGACCGCCTCACACACATACGCCAACGCCGGCTCGTACGATGTCTCGTTGACCGTTACTGACAATGACGGGGCTACCACCACCGCCACGCAGACGGTTGCCGTGGCTGCGGCCCCGGCGAACCAGCCTCCGACGGCGTCCTTCACCGCGACCGCGTCACCCCTGTCGGTGGCCGTGGACGGCCGGGCTTCCACCGACCCGGACGGCACCATCGCCGGATGGGCCTGGGACTTCGGTGACGGCGGCACGGCGACAGGTGCAACCACAACCCATCCCTATGCCGCAGCGGGCACCTACGCGGTGGTCTTGACCGTGACGGACAACCAAGGCCTGACGAACTCGAGCACCAAGCAGGTGGTGGTTCCGGACCAGCCGGCGAACCCACTGTTGGCCAGCGATGCCTTCGGGCGCACGGTCAGCAACGGTCTCGGCACCGCCGACCTCGGCGGAGCCTGGTCGGTGACGACCCCGGCGAACAACTATTCCGTGAGTGGCGGGACGGCGTCGTTCAGGTCGCCGACCGCCGGCGCCATGGAGACAGCGACCCTCCCGGGCGTATCGTCGACGTCTACCGATGCGCAGGTCACATTTGCGCTGCAACAGCCGGTGACGGGAAGCGCCGCATACGTCTCAGTGCTGGGACGCACGATCGGGTCGGACGACTACCGGGCACGACTGCGAGTGAATCCCAACGGTTCAGCATCGCTGCAGGTCATGCGCGGGGGCGTCAGCCTCGCATCCGTGACGGTGCCTGGATTCACCTACGTCACGGGAGAACAGTTGAACCTCCGCGTGCAGGTGACCGGGACCGCCCCGACGACCATCCGGGCCCGGGTGTGGCGCCCGGCGGACGCCGAACCGACAACCTGGCTGGCCAGCGCCACCGATGGGACGGCCGCCATGCAGGCAGCAGGAGGAGTCGGACTCGCCCTGTATCTGGGCGGAACAGCCACCGTGGTTCCGATGTTCGCCACCTTCGACAACCTGGTGGTCAAGCCGGTCGGCTAACCGCTGGGAGCACGACGGAGAAGGTCGCGAAGGAGCGGGTATGGAGAGTCTGGGCGATCCTCTCATCATGGTGGCGGTGCTGACGTACCGCCGGCCGGCTGACCTGGAGGAGCTTCTGCCGGAGCTCATCGACCACGTCGACGGCTGTAGCGGCCGGGTGGATATCGTGGTCATCGACAACGATCCCGACGGGAGCGCACGGCAACAGGTGGAGGCATTCGGCCTGAGCGCACCGGTGCGATACGTTCACGAATCCACCCCCGGCATTGCGGCGGCACGGAACCGCGCCCTGGCCGAAGGCGTGTCGCACGACCTGCTCGTCTTCATCGATGACGACGAGCGTCCCACCGCGGGCTGGTTGGGGAACCTGCTCGACACCTACGCCGTTGACCGCCCCGCCGCTGTCGTCGGCCCGGTGGTGTCGCGGTACGAAATCGAGCCAGGGCCGTGGATCCGCGCCGGCGGGTTCTTTGAGCGCCGCCGGTTCCCCACCGGCACCGTTGTCAGCGTCGCGGCGACGAACAACCTGCTCCTCGACCTTGCGCAGGTGCGAAGACTGGGCACGCGCTTCGACCAGGAATACGGTCTCAGCGGGGGATCGGACTCCCTCTTCACCCGGCAGCTGAGCCAGCGCGGCGGCCGCATGGTGTGGTGCGATGAGGCAATCGTCATCGACATCGTGCCAGCCGCCCGACTGACGCGGAAATGGGTGCTTCGGCGTGTCTTTCGCATCGGTAACGCCTGGAGCAGGATCTACCTCGCCGAGGTCGGCGGCCGGCGACGCGTTCTGGTGCGAGTCACCCGTCTCGCGCAGGGCGCCGTGCGCGTCGCGGGCGGGGCGGCCCGGTACGCGTGGGGCGGTGTCTCAGCGCAGGTGCAGCACCGGGCGCGCGGTTTGCGAACCCTCGCGCGCGGCGCGGGCATCATCGCCGGCTCATTCGGGTCGGTGTACAGCGAGTACGGGCGAACCGCGCGCGGGTCACGGAGATCCGGCGTGGCCAGGGGGCGGATCACCGCGGACAGGGCGAGGCTCTATCGATCCCTTCGCACCGCGTATCTCGAGAGGGCGCAGAAACTGCCGCGCGCCACGATCATCTACCGGTCGACGCGCTACGACTTCCACCACGAATTCACCACAGACCTGGATGTGAGGCAAGCCGGGGCCATTCGGGCCGCGTGGTTGTTGTGGACGTCCCGAGTCACCCGCCTGGAGATCAACGAACCTCTGATGCTGTCAAGCGTGGAGGGTGCAGCGCTCGCCATTCTGAGTCTTCGCACGCGGTCCGCGTTCGATCGCCGACCGGTCAGTATTGTCAGCTACGCGATGGAGAACGCTGATCCGTTCCTGCGGCCCGTCGCGCCGACGATTCCCGCTCGATTACGCATGGCGCGCAAGAAGGTTCTGGCACGCTTCATCTGGAATCAGCTCGACCGCCTCGTGTTCGCCACAGAGGCGGCAGAGGAGACATACGACAACGCCTTCCCCGCGCGCTCGTCACGCCTGGTGCAGACGCGGATACCCGCGCTCCCCGCTCCCTGCTCCTGCCCGGACGCCGCGGACTCCCGTTCACCGCACGTCGTTTTCGTCGGGGGACTGATCGAACGCAAAGGCTTCCCACTCGTCCTGGAGGCGTGGCCGGAAGTGCGTAAGCGGATTCCCGGCGCACGGCTCACAATCCTCGGGAAAGGCGTATTGGAGCGCGACGCGCTGGACGCCGCCGCGCGCGACACGACGATCGAACTGTTGATCGACCCGGAGAGAGCCGAGATACACCGACGGCTGCGGCAGAGCCCGGTCCTGGTCCTGCCCTCCCAACCGACCGCGGCCTGGCGCGAGCAAGTGGGCCTCCCAATCGTCGAGGGGTTAGCGCACGGCTGCGCCATCGTGACCACGACAGAGACCGGTCTTGCGACGTGGCTGGACGAACATGGGCACGGCGTGATCGCGCCGGGCTCTCCCGCAGTGGTGTTGGCCGATGCGCTGGCTGACGCGCTTCTGGCCGGTCGGAGCGCCGAAGACGTTCTGGCCGACCTGCCGGCGGTCGACGGGAGGCTAGGCGCCGATGCGTGGCTTTTCGGTGACCGGGTCAGCCACGGTGGTCTGTAGCGGACGCGCGGGTCGACTGGCGCTCACGCCGCGCTTCGCTGTGCGCGCCTCGTTGACGTGGCTCGCGGCCTGCACAGGCGCAGCCGTGTAGTACGCGGACTCACGACCCTCTGGCGTCTGATTGAGGACGATCCCGAGTACGCGCGCGTTGACGGCGTTGAGGGCATCGAGCGTGTTGGCCAGCTGGGCGCGCCGGGTGGACTTGTACCTCACCACGACCAGGGTCCCGTCAGTGACATGGGCCAGGCCCAGGGTGTCAGAAGCAGGCAGCAACGGTGGCGAGTCAATCACGATGTACTCGTACGCCGAGGCAAGCTTGGCGATGAGGTCCTTCATCGCCTTCGAGCCGAGGAGCTGGCCGGGATTGGGCGGGGTGATCCCTGAGGGGAGCACGTGAAGACTGTCGGACAGCGCTGTGATGGCATCATCCGGATCGACCGCACCGACCAAAACGGTGGTCAGGCCCACAGCGCCTTCCAGGCCGCACATCTCCGCTATCGACGGACGCCTCAGGTCGGCATCGATCAGCAGCACGCTCGACGAGTTCTCCGCCAGCGCGAAGGCAAGGTTCATGGCGGTCGTGGACTTGCCGTCGTTCGGCAACGGCGAGGTGATGACGATGGTGCGCGGCCTGCGGTCCACGTCGATGAACTCCAGGTTCGCGCGAATCCGGCGGTACTCCTCAGCGCGTGGGCTGTGCGGATCCGACCGCATCACGAGCCCGCCCACCCCGCGCCGGCGCCGGCGGGCGGTCTTGCCGAGCACGGGAACATCCGAGACGCGAAGAAGGTCTCGCTCACCGTGCACCCGAGTGTCAAGAAGCTCGCGGGCGAGGGCGTAGATGACACCCAGTGCCAGTCCGGCAATGAGGCCCGCACCCAGGGTCAACTGCGGGTTGGGCGAGAACGGGGACTTCGGCACGGCCGCATTCGAGACGGTCGACATCGTGACGGTGGAGGTGCTGTTCGGCCCCTTCGGTGCGAGGGCTCGCACCGTGGTTGACAGCGAGGCAGTGATGGCATCGGCAATCCTCGCCGCCTGGACGGGGGAGGGATCGACGACGGTGATATCGATGATCACCGTGTTGAGGGCGGTGCTGGCGCTGACCGACTTGGCCAGGTCTGCGCTCGTCGTGTCGAGGTTGAGCGAGGTGATGACCGGCTTCAGCACCGCCGGCGTTGTCGCCAACTGCGCGTATGACTGGACAAGATTCTGGGTGAAGGTCGCGCCCTGCACCAACTCGTTCGTCGTGTCGCCGCTTTGGTTTGAGACGAAAACGCTCGCCGTCGACTTGTACAGCGGAGCCTGCAGCGTCAGGTACAGGCTCGCGGCACCGGTACACAGCAACGCGAGCAGCATGATGGCGACCCACCGGCGGCCAATCGCTCGTGCATAGTCAATCGGTTCCACGTGATCTTCCCCTCGTTGTGCGCAACACTACTCGCCGATGCGAGGGTTGCTCGATAATTGCACGGCATCCGCGATGTGACTCGAGGCGCCGGCCGACACAGTTCGTCGTAGCACTCGGACAATCTCGGCGCGATACGCCACTTTGCTGTGACGCTCACGGGCGAGGAGGGTGTCGGTTGCTGCGACGCGTCTGAAGTGTGCCCACTCCGTGTGCACTCGCCTCAGCGCGTCCGTCCAGGCGACAATGTCCTCGGGCGGCACCCGCTGCGCGGAGGTGAAACCGGCTGACGCTTCCCGCAAGCCGGAGAAGTCGCTGACGATAATGGGGCGTGCGGCGAGGATCCCCTCGACTGCGGTATCGCCGAACCCTTCTTCGCCGCGCGATGGGACGACGACCACATCACTTGCCCCAAGCCAGCTCCACACGTCAGATTGGTAACCGTGCAGCCGAACCGCGTCGTCGAGCCCGAGGTCGTCGATGAGGGTGTGCAGCGATTCGAGGTAGCTCTCGTAGCCGGGGAAGACCGATCCGACGATATCGAGAGTCGCGGGGCAACCTGCCGACCGTAGTGCTGCCACTGCTCGCACGGCAGTATCGACTCCCTTCCGCTCGGAGACACGACCGAGATAGATGACCCGGAACGGGTCGCTCAGTCGTGCGCGTGAGATGGCTGGTCGCTCCGGCCAGGAGATCGGGTTGCGAAGCACCACCGCCCGCTGGCGCAGCGACGGAAACGCCTCGGACACCACGTCGATGCAGTGGTCGCTATTGGAAACCAGGGTGTGCGCCAGCAGCAGCGGGGCCGCGAGCATCCGCCGCGCGACGAGCGGCATCGACCTCTCTGCCTCATGGAGATGCACGACGACGGGAGTCCCCGTCAGCCTGGCGAGGAGGGGCCAGAGCGGAAGCGTCACAGTGCTGACGTAGATGACGTCTGGTCGGACGGCTCGAATCAAGCGGATGCCCCGAAAAAGCCCGCGAGCAGCGTCGACAGCGAACCGCACAGCGCCGCCAGGCCTCAGAATGCTCTTCCGCAGCACCGGGGCGGGGCACAGAAGGACCGTTGCGCCGGATGCCTCCAGTCTCGCAGTCAGCGCCCCGGTGGTTGGCAGCGTCACGCTGACCCGCGCTCCGGCCTGGCGGAAGCCGGAGACGCTCTCGAGCATGACCAGATCCGACCCGTAGAGGTCTGCGCCCGGATGCGCGACCAGCACTCGAAGGTCGCGGTCGCTGGAGTCCGCGATCATGGCCTCAGGGCGCCAATCCAGATGAGTTCATGCTTCAGCCCTCCCGAGCGCAACCATGTCGGTGAACCATTTCACCAGTGCGAGGACGAGGTATGCCGCGTTGAACGCGAACAGCACCGTGTACACGCCGACGAAGAGCCACGGGAACCCGAGTAGCACGAAGGCCAGGCACAGCACGCCGTAGTCGGTTGGAATACCCGCAATCGCCCGGAGGGGGGTGCTTCGCCGCGGCACGGTCGCACGATGCGACCCGTGCTTCGCCTTGAGCAGGTCGTTGAGGATCATGGCGAAGAAGGCGACGGATGCGACAGCGGTGAAACCCAGAGGAACCAGCAGCCACACGGGGCTCGGCAGGCTGAAATGTGTGAAGAACGTGATCAGCACCGCAAGGTGGAGGGTTGAGATCTTGATCGCGTCCACCACATGGTCCAACCACTCACCAGAGGGCGATCCTCCCCCGCGAAGCCGTGCCACCTGCCCGTCAGCGGAATCGAATGCATACCCGACGGCCAGAAGCAGCCAGACCAAAATTCCCACCCACCACAGGGGCGGCGCAACCGCAATCGCCGTGATGCCGGTGAACGTGAACACCGCGCTGATCATGGTGACAGCGTTGGGAGTCAGCCCGGCCCGGAACGCGGCTGCGGCGATGTAACGGCCGACCTTCCGGTTGACGTAGATCGAATAAGCCGGTGCACCAGGAGCCGCCACCTTCTGCGCCGACGCCAACCGACGGAGGGTGTCTGCGTAGCGCTCTGATGCGACAACCGGTGTCGCCGTCCCCGTGCGGCTCATGAGAGTGTTCCCCGTGCGGTCTGGCGGCCTGCCGGCTCCATCGCCTCGGCAAGCGAGACCGACGTGGTGGTCCGGCGGCGGCCCAGTTCATGTGTGCTGTACCCGTGAGTGAGCCGGACGGCGAGGCTCTCGTATCCGTCGGTCACACGGTCCCAGTCGAACAGCGCCTGCGCGCGGCCCTGGAGGGCCTGGCCGACCTCGGCGGTGCGATGTGGACTGAGTTCCGCGTCCTCGACCAGCCCGGCCAGCGTATCCGTGTCTCCGAAGAACGCGCCGTTCACGCCGAGCACTTCGCGATTGAACCCGACGTCCCAGGCGATGACCGCCGTAGCGGCGCCCATCGCCCGCAACAAGGACGGGTTCGTCCCGCCGACGGAGTGCCCGTGCAGGTAGGTGACGGCGTGCGCGTACAACTGGTCAAGGAGCTCCTTGTCCCAGACGCCGCCCATGATGTGGACACGGGAATCCGACGCCGCCAACCGGAGCACCCGGGTCGTGTAATCAGCGGCGTACGGCGCCGACCCGACCACGACCAGCGGCAGGTTCGCGCCACTGCGAATGTAGCCTTCCAGGATGACGTCGACGTGGTTCTCGGGTTCGAACCGGGCGACGACGAGGTGATACCCCGACGGCTTCAGGCTGAATTCGGCAAGCCGGTCATGCGGAACGTCACCGAGAATCTTGGCGCCGTACGTGATGAGCTCTGTGGCGACGGCGAACTCGTCACGGTAGTAGTCGGCGATGCCACGGGCGTCGGCGATGAGGGCATCCGAATTCCGGACGGCGTATTGCTCAGCCCAGCGATAGTAGTGGCGGCCGGCGCCACCCCACTTGTCGCGCTTCCATTCCAAGCCGTCGACGTGAACTGTCGTGGGGATGCCGCGCATCCTCAACGCCGGCACGAATGGCGCATTCGCGGCGTTGAACACGAATGCGGCGTCTGGTCGACGGCGCAGGACGCAGTGTGCCACGGACAGCGCAGAGTGGCTGAGTGTCTCGAGCGACCTCACGTGCAGCGCAGGCAGGTGGACGAGCCTCATGCCCAGGAACTCCTGGGGGCAGGGTGCCTGCGCGCCTCGGCAGTACACGGTCACCTCATGGCCGCGCGCGACCAGGCGCTGGCCGATTTCTTCGACCGCGGTCTCGAAACCGCCGTATGCGGCTGGGACGCCGCGGGTGCCGATCATCGCAAGACGAAGCGGCTTCGCGGATGGATGCGATATCTCTGGGGCTCGCGTGGCGTCTGGCACGGTCAATACGCTCCTACCGGCTGAATCATGACTTTGAATGTGCGCCAGATGATCATCAGGTCGCCGGTCAACGACCAGTTCTCGACGTAATAGAGGTCCAGCCGCACACTGTCCTCCCAGCTCAGGTTGGACCGGCCGTTGACCTGCCACATCCCGGTCAGTCCTGGCTTGATGTACAGGCGGCGGTGCACGTGTGACTCGTAGCATTCGACTTCGGCGGGGAGCGGTGGCCGCGGGCCGACCAGGCTCATGTCACCGACCAGCACATTCCACAACTGGGGCAGTTCGTCGAGCGAATACTTGCGGATGACTCGGCCGAAACGCGTCACCCGGGGGTCGTCCCGGAGTTTGAACAGCACGCCGTTCCCCTCGCTGGTTCCGATGAGACCCGCGAGGTCCCGTTCGGCCGTCTTGACCATAGAACGGAACTTGAGCATCCGGAAGGTTTTCTCGTTCCGTCCGCACCGCTCCTGCCGGAACAGGACCGGCCCGGGGCTGTCCAGTTTGACCATCAGCGCGATGGCGGCGAACAGGGGGATCAGGACCACCAAGGCGAGAGCGGATGCCGCGATGTCGAGGATGCGCTTCAACGCGTGCTTTGCGCCCTCGAAGTGCGGGATCTCGACGTGGATCAAGGGAAGGCCCTCGACCGGCCGGAAATGGATGCGCGGGCCGGCGACATCCGTCAGCCGACTGGACAGCACCAGGTCAGCCGGGGTGTTCTCCAACTCCCAGCCGAGGTTGCGGATGAACGCACTGCCGCCTCGGGGCTGGCCGGCCACGATCACCGTATCGGCGCCGAGGACACTGGTCGCGGCCGCCACGTGTGCGAAATCGGAAACGATGGGGACCATGCGGTTACCGGCGGTGATGGGCCGACCGGAGCCGTTCTCCAGCGCGGCGCCGACGACGTGATACGCGGCGCCCGACTTGTTCTCGATCTGTTCGACCACATACTCGACGTCTCTGCGGCTGCCGACCACGATCGCACGGGCCAGGTAGTGCCCGTAGTTGCGCTGCCGAAGCAGCCACTTGCGCCAGAACCAACGCTCGGTCACGAGTCCGACGACCCCCAGCGGGAGCGCCAGGACGAAGAAGCCGCGCGCGATGTCCACCTGGAAGATCAGGAAGCTGATCGCGAGGACGCCGAACGCTACCGCGCTGGCGTTGATGACCTGCTTGTACTCCGTCGCACCCACCCCCACGATGCGGGAGTCACGGGTGTGGAAGGCGCTGAGGGTCGCAATCCAGGTCGCGATGATGAGCGCGGAGATGGCCCAGTAGCTGGCGTGGAACGGGCCGACGGCGATGCTCGCGCTTCCGGCGTCGAAACGAGTGAGAAGCGCGATCGTCACCGCCGTCAGGATGATGGCGATGTCGCTCGCCCGCAGGCGGGAACGGAACCGTCTCGCCCAGGGCGCGCCGGAGAGCACGTCGACCTGGTCGACCTCGGTCCCGCCGCTATGGCCGCCGACGCGGCTCAGCCGCGGTCGATGAATCAGCGGGAAGGCGCCGGAGGCGGGATGCGCCGACAGCAGTCGCGCTTTCGCGTCCGTCATCGGTCGTTCACCGTGCCTGGTGGGGTGAACGGCGTTGCGCGCCGGCACACCGGCAGAACGAGACGCAACGGGTCAATCAAGGGTCGGCGAACGAGCCGACACGTCGGGTACGTGTCCAATTTTTCATTCCCTGCATTTCGGGTTTACAGGTTCAGCAGTGTTGTGCCAGGCGAACGACGAAATACCCAGCGTCCGCGCGGGTGAGCAACGTGATTGATACTCAGATACTCACGGGACGACATTACCCCCATGAGGGCGTTGTGCGCTGCCACCTTTACGGGGGACAGTCGCCATCCGTCCCGCCATGATGAGGTGGAGGGGCCCCCATTAGGGGGTATGCAGCGAGCCTGCACTTGTGTCACAGTCTGACCTGTGAGCGATTCTCAGATATTCATCGGCAGTCGCTACCTGCCGATAGTCGCACACACCTGCTGGTGCGGTATCCGCTTCGTTTCGTAACCCGACGAAGTACCAGCGAGGAAACCGTTACCCGAACGGTTTCGTAGTCCCGGATACGTGGAGAGTCCTGTGCCCACACGCCTGCATGAGCCCGCCATCTTCTCGCCACCCGAGCACTCCGATGACTGAGGCGCTGCGCATCGCGGTCATCGGCGCCGGGTACTGGGGGCCGAACCTCGCCCGCAATTTCCGCGCCAGCCCGAACTGGAACCAGGTCGCAATCGGCGACCTGGACGCGGTGCGCGGCCAGCGAGTCGCTGACAGCCTCTGCGGCGTCCGGGTTGAGACGTCACTTGACGCGCTCCTCGCCGCAGCGGATGTCGACGCGATCGCCATCGCCACGCCGGCCAGGACGCACCATGCGATCACCCTCGCTGCGCTCGCTGCTGGAAAGCACGTCATGGTGGAGAAGCCGTTGGCGGACACCGGCGAGCGCGGCCACGAAATGGTGCGGGCGGCGGCCGCTCTTCGCCTGGTACTGATGGCGGACCATACGTACTGCTCTACCCCCGCGGTGGCGAAGATCCGCGAACCGATCGACGAAGGCGCCCTCGGGGACATCCTCTTCATCGACTCGGTGCGGATCAATCTCGGGCTGATCCAACCAGATGTCGATGTGTTCTGGGACCTCGCGCCACGCGATCTCTCGATCAGCGACTTCGTCCTTGCCAGCGGGCTGCGGCCGGTGAGTGTCACGGCGCAGGGCGCCGATCCGCTCGGGGCCGGGAAGGCCTGTGTCGGCTATCTCACCCTGCCGCTGCAGAACGGTGCCATCGCGCACATCCACGTCAACTGGTTGAGCCCGACCAAGATTCGCACCATGATCATCGGCGGGACCAAGCGAACCCTGGTGTGGGATGACCTCAACCCGCAACAGCGGGTCAGCGTCAACGACCGTGGAGTCGACCTCCAGACCCAATCGCCGGGCGGGGTCGAACGCCGGGCCGCGGCCATCTCGTATCGGCTGGGCGACACCTGGTCGCCTGCTCTGGCGGAGCGCGAGGCGCTGGACGCCATGGCCGCAGAATTCGCGGCGAACATCCGGGAGCGGCGCGCCCCGCGCACCGACGCCGATTCAGGGTTGCAGGTGCTTGAGGCGGCGAGCCGGAGCCTGGCCGACGGGGCTATGGTGCGATACCCGGCCCTGCCCGCCCGTGAGCCGCAGGCCGAACTGGCTGGAGAGTTGGCCACCGACCGAGTCACGGTGATCGAGGGCGACATTGGCGATGCCGCCCCGGTGCATACGCTCTGCCGGGGCAAGAACCTGGTCTTCCGCCAGGCGTCGATTCGCATCACCCAGTGCGCCGAGGAACCCCGCCTCGCGCACGAGGTCCTGGCCGACGGAACCTTCAACGTTCTGGAGGCTGCTGCGGCGCACGGGGTCGACAAGGTCATCTCGGCGTCGAGCGCCTCGGTTTACGGCATGGCCGAGGTCTTCCCCACCCCCGAGAGCCACCACGACCACAACAACGACACCTTCTACGGCGCGGCCAAGTCGTTCGGCGAGGGGATGTTGCGCAGCTTCCGCGCGATGTACGGGCTCGACTACGTCGCGCTCCGCTACTTCAACGTCTACGGCCCGCGCATGGACGTGCACGGCCTCTACACGGAGTTCCTGGTGCGGTGGATGGAGCGTATCGCCGACGGCAGGCCACCGTTGATCTTCGGCGACGGGCTGCAGACGATGGACTTCATCTTCACCACGGACATTGCCAGGGCCAATCTCCCGGCCGCTGCCAGCGAGCGCACCGAGGGCGTCTACAACGTGGCCAGCGGAACCGAGACGACCCTGCTGGGCCTGGCGGAGGCGCTGTTGGCGGTGATGGGCTCCGACCTGGCCGTTGAGCATGGCCCCGACCGCGCGGTGAACGGGGTGGTACGACGCTTGGCCGCCACCGGCGCCGCACGCAATGAGCTGGGCTTCCAGGCCCGCGTCGGGTTGCACGAGGGGTTGCGGGAGCTCGTGGAGTGGTGGCGGCCGCTGCGGCATGAGATCGCCACGGGACGAGTGGCGGTGCCCTCATGAACCGCATCAATGTGATGAAGCCGTGGATGGGCGCCGACGAGATCCTGGCCGTCAGCGACGTGATCGCGTCAGGGTGGGTCGCCCAAGGGCCGAAGGTCGCGCAATTCGAGCGCGAGTTCGCCGTGGCGATGCACGCCCAGCACGCCATCGCGACATCGAACTGCACAACAGCCCTGCACCTGGCGCTCATTGTGGCGGGAGTCGGCGCCGGCGACGAGGTGATCGTTCCGTCATTCTCCTTCATCGCCACGGCGAACGCACCGATCTACGTGGGGGCACGACCGATCTTCATCGACGTCGACTCCTCCACCGGCGACGTGACGGCGGAGGGGGTTGCAGCTGCCATCACCGAGCGCACGCGAGCGGTCATCGTGGTCGACCAGGGAGGCGTTCCGGTTGACCTCGACTCGATCCAGGAGGTCTGCGATCCGCTGGGCATTGTGGTGATCGAAGACGCCGCCTGTGGTGCCGGTTCCACCTACCGGGGCCGCCCGGTCGGGGCTGGCGCCGTGCTCGCCGCGTGGTCTTTTCACCCGCGCAAGCTGCTCACCACGGGGGAGGGGGGCATGCTGACGACGTCGAATGCACAGTGGGCCGAGCGGGCCAGGCAGCTGCGGGAGCACGCCATGAGCATGTCGGCCGCTGATCGACAGGCGAGCGTGCTCGCGCCGGCCGAAGAGTACCTGGAGACGGGGTTCAATTACCGGATGACCGACATGCAGGCGGCCGTGGGGATCGTGCAGCTCGGGCGCCTGTCGGAGATGGTGCGGAGACGGCGTGAGATCGCCGCGAGGTATGCCACGGCGATTGCCGGCATCGACGGACTCCGCCCGGTGGGCGACCCCGAGTGGGGAACCTCGAACTTCCAGTCATACTGGGTCGAAGTCGAACCCGGGTTCCCGACCGACCGTGACGGCCTGCTCAAGGCGCTTGCCGAGGGCGATATCTCTGCGCGCCGGGGCATCATGGCGTCCCATCGCCAACCGGCCTTTTGGGCCGCCGCCGCCGATCACGCCCTGCTGGGCGTGACCGAACGCCTCACCGACAACACACTCATCCTCCCGCTGTTCCACCAGATGACGGATGAGGAGCAGGCACGCGTGATCGACGTGCTGCGGGCGCCCCTCACGGTTGCCGGACATGGCTGACGTGCTGCTGGTCGCGGCCAGCGGCCTGGCGCGGGAGGCGCTCTCCGTGCTGCGTCGATCGGGTGAGCACACCCCGATCGGCTTCCTCGACGATGACGAGGCCACGTGGGGGACCAGCCTCGACGGGTTGCCGATCCTGGGCGGAACGGGGCATGCGTCGGACCACCCGGGAGCGAGCCTGTTGATTTGCGCCGGCCGCGGGGTCGTACGGGCTGACATCGCATCCCGCCTCGCCGGGAATGGTCGCACCCATGACGACTACATCAGCGTGATCGACCCCAGCGTGGTGGTGCCGGACGATTGCTCGGTGGGCGAGGGCTGCATCCTTCTCGCCGGCGTTGTGCTGACCACGAACGTTGAGCTCGGCCGGCACGTGGTCCTGATGCCGAACGTCACTCTCACCCATGACGACCTGGTCGAGTCGTTCGCCACGGTGTGCGCCGGCGTCGCGCTCGGAGGTCACGCGTGGATCGGGGAGGGGGCGTACCTCGGCATGAACGCAAGCGTGCGGGAGGGCATCCGGGTCGGGAGGCGCGCGGTCCTCGGAATGGGAGCCGTGCTGACGCGGGACCTGCCGGCGGAGCAAATGTGGGTCGGCGTGCCGGCCCGTCTGCTGGAGGTGGTGGAGGCATGAGGGTCCCGTTCCTCGACCTGGTCGCCCAGCAGGCCGAGATCGCCGACGAGGTGCTGCCGATCTGGCGGGCGCAGTTCACGTCCGCCGCGTTCATCGGCGGATCCGAGGTTGCGACGTTCGAGCGGGAGTACGCCGCGTACATCGGCGTTCGGCACTGTGTCGGCGTGGCGAACGGCACCGACGCCGTCGAACTCGCGCTGCGCGCTGTCGGTATCCGCCCCGGCGACGAGGTCATCATCCCCGTCAACACCTTCATCGCGACGGCCGAGGCCGCGACACGCATGGGCGCGGTCCCCGTCTTCGTCGACGTCGACGAGGATTTCCTCCTCATCGACCCGTCCGCTGTCGAGGCGGCGATCACCCCGCGGACTCGGGCGATCGTCCCGGTCCACCTCTATGGCCAGACAGCGCCGATGGACGCGCTCATCCCGCTGGCCGCGCGGCACGGCCTGGTCACCATCGATGATGCGGCCCAATCCCAGGGGGCGTCGTCGACCGGCGGCCGGGCCGGCCGGGCAGCTGAAGCGGCCACTGTCCTCGGCGCGAAGGGGAAGGCCGCCTAGTCCCACCCAGCCGATCTGCCGGGCGGGAACGCCGGCGACGAGCGCGAATTCCGGGACGTCCCTGGTGACGACGGCGCCAGCCGCCACCGGCGCCCAGCGGCCGATCATGACGACTGCGATACACACGGCCCGCGCACCAATCGAAGCGCCGGTCCCGACCATTACGCCGACCGGGCGCCAGTCATCCGCTGTCTTACGGCTCCCGTCTTGCAGTTGTCTCCCACCACCACGCCGGGGCCGATGTACGTGCCGCGCCCCACGATGCATCCGGAGCCCACACTCGCGCGTTCCCGCACCTGTGGCAGATGCCAGATGAGGGTGCCGGGGCCGAGCGCGGCGGTGGGGTCGACATCCGCGGTGGGAGCGACGGTGGCGTGGTTCCGGGTCACGATGATTCCCTGAATTTCGGGTGTACAGGCTCAAATGGGTCGTGCGGGTGGAGATGACGAATGTTCACCTCTCGCCTGCCGACCATACCGTCATTCGGGCGACCGCCGCTGTAGCCCGTTCGGGGGTGACGGCGCCACCGGCCACTGTCCAACGCGGGTGGAACGCGTTACCCTTTAATGTGACGCCAGGGGCAGGTTTCGGAGGGTTCGCATGAATCTTGATGCTTTCATCGGAGCAACAGTTGTGGCGCTCGGAGTGGCCGCCCTGCTCATCGACCTGGCTTGGGAAGCCTCGCTGAATCGGCCCTCGCGGGGGCTGGTCGGCGATCGTGAGCGGGCTGACGCGCGCCGGACCATGGTCTTCACGCTCATGGGCGCCCACAGTGGCGGGCCGTACCCGAAGCCCTGACTATTCGTCCCTATTCGGTCGCCTCACGCGGAGTGCAAGAAACCCCCGCCATGTAGAAGCTAGACGAGGGTTTCAGTGGCTCCGACGGGCGTCGATCCCGTGACCTCTCGATTTTCAGTGAGCCCGGGCCGTTTTTTGCACTGTACTATTGTTGCGATATCGCGCTGATCGGGGATTCTTTTGAATCGTCTCAGTTGGTTTCAGTTCGTTTTCGGGCCATTAATGGCACAGATATGGCACGGGATCGGGTCGGCCATCAGCTCCAGGCGAGCGATTCGGGTGACCAGGCGAGGCCGGAGTTTTCGCCTCGCAGTACCGGGTCGATGAAAGCGTGCATGAGCTCGGTCGCGAGTTCGACAGTCCGGAAGTCGGCGCAGGCGGGAACCTTCGATGCGAGCTTCGCGTATCGGGCGCCCCAGTTCGCAGGCGTCGCGAAGGCGTCGGGCAACCTCAAGGAGCGGGCACCAGCTTCAACGTCCAAGGCGCGACGGAGCTCCATCGCGTCCACAGTCTGGGTGGCGGCAAGGAGAACAAGATCGACGAGATCCTTCTCGCGGCTCGACGGGCGGTCGTTGTAGAGCGCGAGCGTCGCACACACCTTGTCGGCGATCTGGTCGACGACCGGGTAGAGCCGATACGGGTGGCTCGGGAGCTTCGGCAACTCGAGCGCATTAGCCGGCTCAGCGATCTCCACTTCACCGGTCGTGACGACGTTAACGACGAGGTCGACATGGAAACTGTCCTTCTTCTTCGCACCGGCATAGACATCGAAGCTCACTTGGTAGCCCTCGGTGTACGTCGGCTGATTGCCGTCAACTGCGTTCGAGTACCCGGTGTAGTCGAATCGGAAGAAGTCGCCGAGATCGACGGCAGCCAGCCTGCGGAGGTCAACGAGCGCCGTGTCCAGGGTGCGGCTGCGACGGAAGAGGTCGACGTCGATCGTCGTGCGCGCCGAAGCGACGCGCGCCAGCATCGCTGTGCCGCCCTTGAGCATCCAATCGGAGTCGTCTGTTTCGGAGAACACTCGGCTGAGGAAGCAGTGGAAATACTCGAGTCGGATGCGTTCCTGGATCGTGAGGGAGTTGTCCGCGGTGGACGCCTTTCGGGCTGCTGCGGCGATGGCCGCTTCGACGGCACCAGGGGTGGCGTATCGCTCCGTCTCGGACACGGCCTTAACCTTCCTTCCTCGTCGGTTGCGAAGCCAGGGCGAGCGAGGCCCAGTCGGCTGTGCGTAGTTGTTCTGCGAGGCGAGCGTGGGCGCTCGCCTCGCCTGACGAAGCGATCTGTGCGGCGAGCCCAGTCGTGGTGTCGACCTTCGGGAGGTCCCCGAGGTACCGTGCCGCGATGAGGGCACCGAGAGAGGGAATCGAGGCGATCTGCTTCGCGATGCTGCCCTGGTCTATACCAGCGACTCGCAGGAGTTCTTCGAGGAGGGCATCACCGTCGCCCCTGCGGTGGCCGTTGCGTTCGGCGAGCGGGCTCAGGAGTTGGGTAAGCCGGTCCACGTCCAGTTGGGACTGCCTGGCCGCATCGCGCAGCGCGTTGCCGACGATGCTGAGGTCGTTCCGATCTTCGACGAGGTCGGCGATCGTGCGTTCGCGAGTCGTCGTTGGCAGGCCTTCCCGCACAGTGACGTCTTTCTCGGGCAGCACTCGGGTTCGGTATCGGACGTCTGCTCGCTGGGTCTGCTTGCGCGCCGGGGTCGTGAACTCGCTCTTCATTGCCCGAAGGTCCCCGATGCCGTGGAGTCGAGCTGCTGATTCGCCTGAAACGACGGCGCTCTTCGGATCCTCGCTGAGGCGCTCGTACGCAAGCTTCGCGGGGTCGGTCGCCAGCCACGCCGCACGCAGTTCTTCGTGCTGGCCGCCCGGTGCGCCCGCATCCCTGTAGACCCCGTGCGACAGGCGGATCAGGTCCCCGGATTCCGTCAGCCTTGTGAGGTTCATATGGCTGACGCCGCGCACGCTGGCTTGTGCGGAGGTGACCATGCCCCACTGGGACTCGGTCACCTCCGCCAGCACTCGCAGCGCCTCACGCGATTTCATGCTTGGATTCTAACGCTTTGGGCGTGACTTTCCAAGCCTCATGCACACTGTGTTGCGCACGCACAGGGATTCGTACTCGCGCGACGACGATAGCTGTCTGTGTCACCGATCCCCAATAGCCCTGTGATCAAAAGTACGCCGCGCCGGGCGCTACTACTGCTCCTCGATGTCGATGAGCCAGCCGGCGAGTGAGCGCACACGCCACTCGGGCGGTGGATCGCTGGTGAGCTCCTCGATTGTCGGCAGCGTTTCGTCTTGCTCTATTGGGGATAGCCGGACCCCGCGAGCCGGCAGGAGCACGGCCGTGCCTGCAATTGGCACGATCTCAATGACGTGCCGCGATGGTCGCGACTCCATGAATACGCCGTTTCCGAGCTCACGACCGATCACCGGCCACTCCTCGCCGTCTGACGGCATGACCGTAGCCGGCGGTGCACCGTGACCGGGATGGTGCAATGACCGACGCTCGATGACTTCTCGCGTGACCGCGTGCACCGCGACTACCCGACCGCGCACCCGATCGTCGAATTCCCCTTCGTGGTGCGACTCGATCGCGTCGACGGTCGCGACGAGCACCCGGCCGAGCGCTTCAGCCAGGGCGGGATGCGGGGCCTGCGTCACGATGCCGAAGTCGACGTCGTCACCAACGGCGAACGCTCTACCGCAGCAAGCCCACTCCCAGCCCGTCAGCCACACGCGAGTCATGCTGCCACGCTATCCGACGGACCAGCGAACGGTTGCGTGACGCGGGAAGTTAGCGGTGTGATGTCCCGCAAGGGGCACCTGAGTGAGAATCCTTTGCGGGCAGGGCAAATGCGAACCTCTAGGTCAAGTGCTTCATGGCGGCCAACGACCGCGGGGGAGGGTCGGTAGAGCGTCCGGCTTACGGACATCTAGCTCTGCGGGGGGCAGGAACTAACTCCGCAAACTTGTCGTGCAGCACTCCCTCGGTGTTCCTTCGGGCCTCCGATCAGACGCGGTAAGGCTGAAGGAGTTGGGCGAACCGTGCTTTCAGCGAGTCGAGCAGTGAGCCCTCACGATGTATGGCCCAGCTGATCATGGCTCCGTGATAGGTGACTTCGACCATCTCGGCCAATTCGTTGAGATCGGTCCCGGGCCGAAGTTCCTCATTTGCCGCGGCCTCACGCAGACGTTCGACGATCTTGGCGCGCAGCCGGATAGCGCCGGCCCGGGTTGACTCATGGAACTCGCTGTCGGTAAGGGCGATCTGGAGCAGGGATACCGAATTGGCCATCTCTTCGGGCGACGTCCCGGCTTCCACGGCATGAACGAGTCCAGCGATCAGCTGATCGAGAGCCGGTCCGTCTGATGAGTGCTCATCCATGCCGCCCACCCAGCGCTCGATCGCCCATCTGTCGGCGGCCAGCAGGAGGGCCCGCTTCGATCCGAATCGCTGCACCAAAGTCGAGGCGGACAGCCCGACTTCGGCCCCTGCCGTGGCGAGCGTGAAGCGTTCCGGTCCGATGCGCTGCACGAGCCGGAGGACGCCAGCCAACACTGCCTCGTCGCTCAAGATCTTGATCCGCGGCATCAGGCGCCCACATCCGGGAAACCATCGTCGACGATCGAACGGCGGGCCTTGGCATCCACGGTTCCCCAGTCCGGCGAAGCCCCGTCGAGGTCCACGACCCCGTACTCGTGCATCAGATCCCAGGAGCCGAGGCATGTGCCAGCGAATCGGGTGCGTCCCGGATCGGTGGCCAGCGCGGCCAGTCCCCGTCCCAGCAGGTGAGGTGTCTCTGAGTGCACGAAGAACCCGCCCCCGAAGTCGCTCGCCTCCCGCCAGTTCTGTTCCGTCACGCCAATGAGTTCGAGCATCGCCTCCGATCGAAGGAATCCCGGTGTCACACTAAGCGCCATCGCGCCGCTGTCCGAGAGCTCAGCGTTGAGGGACTCGGCCAGCCTCACAACGGTGGACTTCACGATGTCATAGCCGATGTTGCCGCGGTAGGGAACCTGGCCCTTTCCATCGCCAACCTCGACGACCAGTCCGGCATCGCTCTGCAACACCAGCGGGAGAAGATAGTGGGAGGTGATCACATGGGTTTCCACCCCGTTGCGGATCACGGCGAGGGTGTCTCCGAGCGGATGCTCCCAAAACTTCTTCTCCCAGTCCACCAGATGGTCGCCGCCCCAGATGTCGTTGACCAAGATGTCGACCCGACCCGACTCGGAGCGAATGCGCTCCGCGAGGGCTGCGACCTCATTGGGCTTGCTGTGGTCACACCGGACTGCGATGCCAGTTCCGCCTGCTGCGGTGACTCTCTCGGCGGTTCCCTCGATCGTCTCCGGCCGGTCCATGACGGATCGGCCCTCTCTCGTGCTCCGGCCCGTGCCGTAAACCGTTGCGCCCCGCGCGCCAAGTTCGATGGCGATCGCGCGTCCGGCCCCTCTTGTCGCTCCAGCCACCACAGCGATACGGCCTGCAAGGTCATGTGTTTTCATGCCATCGATGATAAATGAATGAGCATTTATATATCAACCTGTCCCGAGCCGGTCTAGAAGCAGAAGATCAGGGTCGCCACGCAGATCAGTAGCATCCCCGTTGCATTGACGAAGAGGTTACGGCCGAAATCATGCGCCCGCACATGCCCCGCGATCGCGACAAGGAAGTAGGCAACGAGGCAGGAGGTCGTAACGATGCCGAGCACAGGCATCCAGATGCCAGCGATCAATCCGGCGGCGGCAGCGAATTTGATCACCGGCATGAGTCGCCAATATTTGCGCGGCCACTGCACGTCCATGAAGCACTGTGCGATGAACGCGGCCGGGCGGAGGCAAAGAATGCCATCGACGAAAGTGATCAGAGCGAGAACGAGAATCGGCCACGAGGGATCCGGTAATAACGTCATCACAGAACCGTACCATACGGTATGGTACGGTTCTTAGATGGTAGCTAAGGATCGCTGGATCGAGGAAGGTCTGGTTGTGCTGCGGGAGCAGGGAATTGGGGGGCTACGCGTTGATCGCGTTGCCCGTCGATTGGGCCTCACGAAGGGGTCGTTCCATCACCACTTCAGCGGTGTCGACGACTATCACCGCTCGCTTCTCGAGCGGTACGAGTCGGACGCCGTCGCGGTCATCGAGACCGCTGTGGCGTCACTTGATCACTTGTCCGCGGAACGAGCCCTGATGGAGGCTCCCTCGTACGCTCCCGTCGACCCTGGACTGGAGGCTGCCATCCGAGGGTGGGGCTCCCACGACGAGGCGGCGCGTGCAACGTTGGGACGGATCGATGCCGCGCGACTGCAGGCCCTCATTCGACTTTGGCAAGGTGTCGTCACCGACCCCACCATGGCCCGAACGGCCGCGATGATTCCATACCTGATTACCATCGGAGCATCCGTCACCGTGCCCACGCCAACACAGGAGGAAATTGGCGACATCTTCGCTCTTCTCGCAGCCCTTGTTCCCTTGGTTCCGGGAACCCGGCCCGATCCCGCTCGCAGCGGCGATGGCTCTATCACGTGACTCGCATCGCCGATGGGTGAGGGCAGAGCCGTCCGCACGCTGAGTCGAACATGGCGACTATGCGGTTGACTATTTCGACGAATGGTGCGCCGGGCGTCGACTCCCCGCCATAGACCCACCAGCCTGCCCGAACTGCATGCACCGATGCGAGGCGGCGGGCTCGGTCGAGCATCCGTTCTGGTGGTGCCCGTCCTGCAAGGTCGTCGTGTTGTCGACGCGCTAGGCGTTGTCTACCAGGTAGCGGACGGCTGCGCGCTAATCGTCGGTTGACCCATCATCGTGACCGGCATCCTCGTGTCCAGGCGGTCGCGTGGCAACACCCTCTTCACTGCCGGTATGCGATTCCATCAGGAGGCCGAGGTAGCTGGCTCCCTCGTAAACTTCCCAGACTCCTACTTTTCCCTCGTTATGCATCAAGGTGAGCTTGTGCGCGTCGTAGTCATAGATTGCGTGGGCATGCCGCAGGTGTGCCATGCAACGATGATAGGCATCCCCCAGGGCAGACCGTAGGGCTTTGCAGGGCATTTATACGCTCAGCGCGCCTGATCTGAGGCAGGAGCGAGATTCCTCTTGCGGTCCACGGAAACGCAGGAATAACATTCAGCATCGGGCGAGACCCGGTGACTTTCGCTAACCCGAATAGACGAGAGCCACCGGGCTTCGTCCTTTATAGCGTGTAGAGAGGGAATAGCGCGAGCTAGCGGGATGCGTTGGCGCTAGATTCTTGCTCCACTGCGCGCGTCGAACGCGCTTGACCTGACCGGCACCGGTTGATACTCGGAGCCATCCAGCCGCCCGTCTTTGCTGTCCCCGAGCCACGTTCCGCTGATCACCCGGCCGCGGTTGTCTCGCGGGTCGACGATCACCGCGGGTAGTTGACAGTGCCGGTTTGTCGGGACTCGCGTCAACGCCTTCGAACCGTCGGACAGCATTAATGTGACGACGATCTCAGGCATAGTTGTAGGCGCTCCTTGCGGGTTGGGGATTCATCGACCGTATCGGGAACGCCCGCTCCTGTGACATCCCCCGTTCTAGGAGAGTGTCGCTCGAAGGCTCCTGCAAGCGTCGCTGCCCGGGCCGAAGCGCTGAGGAGCTGCCATTGCCTTTCCCGAAACTGATCCGCTACAAGTTTGTTCTTGCTCTTTACAGCGGCTTCTTCCATCGCACGTTTGACGACCGGTGTCCGAGCGTTCCCTGAGCAGGTGCGGCGCTGACTCATTCTGCGGTGGTCTTACGCCGGCGCTTTCGAAAGCCGCGGCGATCAGGCGTTGGCTTGACGCCCTCGACCTCGACCGGGGCAGAATTCGTAGGCGCCGGCGGCCTGGTGGGTTGCTCGCGAACGATGGCGATCCAGTCGCATTTCAGGCATACACGCAAATAGCGGTGTACCGCGAGCCCGACTCCGAAGTGCGGGTTTGGGCGCAACGCCGTGCGCGAGCCGCACAGCGGGCAAAGCGGTGCGGGCTTCTCAGCGTTGGGATGCCTCGGGTTCATACAGAGGCCCTCTCTATGTGCTGCACCCTGCGCGGGAGCTCGCGTCGGCGCGGCGGTTTGGAGGACGCTTGTTGAGTTCGCTTGTGCAGGGAGTCTGCGACATGCGCACCGATGCGGCGGCCCCACATGGCGTAGGTGCGGGATGTGAGGTCTGAGGCGGCATCCAATGAAATCATCGGGGTGTTTGTCTGGGCGCAGATACGCCGGGTCTCGGCATTGAGCGTTCGCGCGTGCCTGCCAGTGAGCCGTCGCGCGAACGGCGAAAGAGGCCGCGCCAAGTGCAGGCTTGCCGCGCTCGTCACGCACATGGATGGAGCGTCCGCAGCTATAAGGGTGCGCACCAGCGCGGTCATGTTGCGCCGCCAACTCCGCCGAGATGTGAGGCAGAACGCGTCGGTTGTGGCGAGCATGAGCACGATGGAGTCATACCCGTCGACGTCCATATCATCGAGGCGTTTGAGGGTCGAACGCGCCGACGCGGCCGGCTGCGCCAGGACCGTGACGACCACACCGCGGGCGAGGAGCCCGCCGAGATGTCTGGCCAAATGCCCAGCGATACCCAGCTGGTGGGTTCTCACGCCGAAACCCGCCGCGGGACCGTCGCCAATAACCAGGATCCGGGCGGGGTCGATTCCGGCGATATTCACCTCGGGTTGTCCTGTCGGGTAGAGCCATCCCTGTCGCTCCAGAGTCTCGGCCTTGAACCATGCCCAAAAGAGCGGCGCCAAGACTGTGCGTCGTGCCTGACGGAGCCGGTGCGAAACGGACTGGTCTAGCCGACGTGTGGGCGCGCGCATGTCACGCCTTCTGCTTAATGTGACGCAGGGTGGCGGCTGCGTCGCCGGGGCGTCCGAGGAGATAGCCCTGGGCCCGGTCGCACCCCGCGGCGCGGACAGCGGCCAACTGTTCCTCGGTTTCGACGCCTTCTGCGATCACGCGAAGTGAGAGGCCGTGGCCGAGTCCCACGATGCCCGCGACGAACGGGGAGACAGCGCTGCCGGTCTGCTCTGTCGTGAAAGCCCTATCGATCTTTATCTCGGTCACTGGCATTCGTTGCAACTGGGTAAGCGAGGAAAAGCCTGTTCCGAAGTCGTCGATCGACAGCCCGGCGCCCAGCTCACGCAACTCTCGTAGCACGGTGCGGAGAACGGCGTGGTCGGTGACAACCTGGCTCTCGGTAATTTCGATGGTCAGTGAGGCGGCCGGGAAACCCGTTTGGTGCAGGGCTTCCTTGAGCTGCGAAAGGAAGCTGGGGGCGCTGAGTTGGGCCACCGAGACGTTGACGGCCATTTCTATCGGGAATCCGGCTGCGTGCCATTTCGCACCCGTTTGGGTCGCTTCCTGAAGAACGTGGAAACCAACCTCGCGGATGAGCCCGCTCGCTTCAGCGATGGGGATGAAGGAGGCGGGGGAGATCATTCCGAGTTCCGGATGCTCCCACCGCACCAAGGCCTCGACCCCAACGATGCTGCCGTTGGCCAGATCGATTTGGGGTTGGTAATGAACCCGTAATTCGCCGCGGCCGGCGGCTCCGCGAAGGTCGGTCTCCAGCCGGAGCCATTCAGCGTCGGCGTGGTCTGTGTGGATGTGACCGGTGATGGTTGCTTTTGACCGGTGCAGGTCAAGGTCTGCCAACTCGATCATCCTTTGGGCGGGTTTCCCGAAGGCGCCGGCTTCCTCGATGGAAGGTCCGGTGCTTGTGGCAATGCCGATAGCCAGGTCCGCGAATAACTTCTCGCTGCCGACGCTCAGGGGTTCTCTGAACGTCTGGCGTATCTTCGCGGCGATCGTGGCGGAGCGGTCGACGGCGTCGGCGCCTATTGTCAGTACGGCGAATTGGTCTCCGTTGATACGGGCCACGATGTCGCCGTCGTCAACGCAATGTCCGAGTCGCGTCGCGACCTGCCGGAGGACCTCATCGCCGGCGCCGTGTCCCAGGCTCTCGTTGAACCGCTTGAAACGGTTGATGTCGCAAAGAAGCACTCCGACGGAGTGACCAGTTACGGCGGCCTTACCCAGCGCTGCCTGAAGTTGCTCCTCGAACAGGGTCCGGTTAGCGAGGCCGGTGAGTGGATCCCGTAGCGACTTCCAGCGCGCGTCTTCCATCAGTTGCGCATTGTGGAGGGCTACCGACGCGAGGCCGGCCAAGCCCGACAGGCGTTGGACAGCCGCGTGATCGAGCGAGTGCGGAGCGTCGCCGTCCCAATGCGCGATCACGAGGCCCCGGAAGTCTTCGTTTGTGAGGATGGGTATCGCTAGAAGCGCTTTCAACTCGAAGTGGTCGAGCATTGACGTGGCCCAGTTTGAGCCTCGCCTGTCGATGAGCAGCGGGGTGGGGTTGATCAGCATGTCGTGGAGTTCGGGGCTCTCCTGTGTGGTGAGAACAAAGTCGGAGAGTTTCTGCGCGAGGGCTCCCTGCCATCCAGTGGCACCGTGAAAGCGGAGTTGTGCGGTGTCCGAGTCCCAGAGAGCCACACCCGATCGATTAGCCCCCGACAGCATGAGCGCCGCCTCGGACATGGACTGCGCGACGTCGTCGACCGTGTACTGCTCGGAAAGGGACCGCGCGGCCTCCAACAGCACCTCGGCGGTCTCCTGCTCCTCGCCTAACTCGGCCAGCAGGTTGGTCATCTCTATACCGGCGGCAGCGTGGTGCCCGTATGCCGCCAGCATGGTGCGGTCCTCCGAAGAGAAGTAGGCGTCTTCGGGGGCGAGTGCTATCAGGGTTCCATAAGTATGTGTGTCCGAGGCCACCGGGACGGCGAGGACTTTCCCTCCGGACTCCTTTTCCGGGTCGTCACCCCGCAATTGGATGAGAGCCTCCGCTCCCGCTTCACAATCACATCGCCCTTCGCAATCACATCGCCACCGTGAATACTTCGACCCGTCGGGGAGTTCTATGGCCAAGTCGTGGCAGAGGGCGGGAACCGCGTCGGCTGCGCCGACAATGATGCGATCCAGGACGTCGTGCAGTGAGCCGCCAGCAGTCAGGTCCTTTGCGGCCAATTCGAGGAACCGAAGCCTGTCTGGTTCAGGGTCGCTGGACTCAATTTCTGCAGGATGTTCCGCGACGTGAGCGCGCATTGGTGGAACTTCTCTCGGCTTGGCAGCCCGGCTAACCCGAAGGGTCCCGTGGCTTTGCGTCCCTGCCTTGCGGCGGGTTTGCTATTTACATTGAGGGGTTCGGGCCTACGCGCCCTCATGTTAAATCATGCAGGGCGGCTAATGGTGCACTCTCACTTCCAATTTACCCGGGCATCAATTGCCGTGGTTCGATTCTCTGCCCCAGTTCGGGGGTGTAGGGTGCCAGCCGCAAGCTGCGAGGGTGAAAGTACGGGGCGCTCCGTGCCTGCTAGAGCCGATGCCAGCCGACGGTTTTCGGGCTTCCAGCACTTGCCGTCGCTCGAGATGATCGATGAGGCGCATGCGCATGTTTCGCGAATAACGACTCTAGACTCACTTTCACTTTGCGGCGGTGGCAACTGACCGCACCGAACAGGGACTTACCGGAGGACGTGTTCAAGCGAGTGATCGGCTTCGCTCAGATTAGCGCCACGGATTCTTGTCTCCGATCGATATGCAGGAGTGCGGAGTGAAAGACTTCGACTTGATTCTTGCCATGCGCTTTGGCGGCATACATCGCGATGTCTGCCTGGTGCACGAGTTCCTTAAGGCCAGTTCCGGTTGTGAACGTGGTGATCCCGATGCTGGCTCCGATACCGACGTGGTGTCCGTCCAGCACATAGGGCGCCGCGAGTTCAACCACAAGGCGCTTGGCGAAGGCAACCGCGTGGAGACCCGTCGTCTCGCGCAAGAGCACGGCAAATTCATCCCCGCCCAGCCGTGCGCACAGATCTTCGGAGCGGATCCCGTCCCGGAGCCTAGAAGCCACCTCGATGAGGAGGTCGTCTCCCACACGGTGACCGAGGCCGTCGTTGATGTCCTTGAAGTCGTCCAGGTCGATGAACATCAGGTGCAGGCTATCGGGTCGGACGGACTCGTCGATGATTCCGGACAACTGCCTGGTAAATGAAGCACGATTGTCCAGCCCGGTCAGGGCGTCCATACGGGCCTGCGCCGCGAGCTCACGATAAGCCTGGCTGTTCCTCAAGGCCAACACGATCTGGGTGACCAGAGTGCGGATGGAGAGGATGGCCTCGTCCGGGATTGACTTCGGCGCGCCCACCAACAGCCAGCCATCCTCCTCGTCCGCGCTCAGATTCAGACATTTCCACATTAGGGGAGTTCCCACAGCCCTGTTCAGGGGCACCGGATCGCAAATGCGGGCGTTCCCGCCGTCCACGGCGAGTATCTCGGCCGGAAAGGTCTCCCGGAGAAACATGAAGTCTCCGGCGGCGCCGTCGACGGTCAAGTTGGACCCATCACGCCCAACTTGAATAACCCGCAGCCCCGGCGTCGCGACACAGAACTCGGTCAGCGCCTCCCACCCCACCTTGAGAATCTCGGCCTTTCCGACCGCATCGAGCAGCAACGACCCCGTCGCAGCCAGCGCCCGGTCCCGATTGACGCCCTGCTCCCTGACGCTGAGGGATTGGGTGTGCTTTCGCGCAATCAGAACTGTGAAAAACATGATCGGCACGATACCGAGAAATGACGAAAATTCTGGCTTCGACGGATCCAGGTGAAATGACCGCCACGCTATCAACAGGGCACCCAGCGATACCGCATACAGCAGGCCGCGGGCCACCGCTTGGCCGCCCGTGCCATAGAGGGAACGGAACCAGAGCGAACCGAAGACGACGAGTACGATAGCGCGAGGCTCCGGGCAGACGACGGCTAACCCTAAGATCCCGACAATATCCACCAGATCGTGCCAGATCGATACGGTGCGCCGTCGATAGCCGGAAATCCAGGACGCCGCCAACACCAGCGCCGCTCCGACGCCCAGTGCCAACAAGCCGCCGCGCGCTGTTGTCACGATTCCGGGGAGGAGAAGGCTCATCGATATTAATGCCAACCACGCGAACAGCAGTCGTGTGTCCTCGACGATTCCTCCCGGCCGGTGGGATAGGAACTTCCGACCTCGAACTACAGGAGTGCCCGCTCCAACGCCCATGTGTGCCTGATTCCTTGCCCGGTAGACCGGCTTACCCTGAGGGTCCCGTGCCTTTGCGACCCCGCCTCGCGACGAGTGTGCCTTTTTCGCTGAATCAAATAGCCCAGCCTGCCCTTTACGGTAAACGATGGCCGTGGCCACGTCCTCCAAAGAGAGGACCCCAAAGAAGGGGGTGCCCTGATCCCTGCCTGCTCCGTGGTACACCGGACCACGCCGATCGCCAATGAACGCGGCGCGAAGGGTGAGGCGCACGTGACGGGCGGTCAGGCTGCCGTGGCGGCGCCTCACGCTTCATCCTGGTGAGGGCGGTCAACCATCGAGCCCTCCACGTGTCATCTGCCTCGACGCAGCTACAAAGTGCCGCCGAGGTTGTGTCCTCTATGGGAATAGGGTTCCAGCTCGGTGCGCGAGCGGGTAAGCGGTCATGTCATCAAGCTTCAGTGGTACCTGGTCTTTCTGAGGCATCGAGGGGTCGGTGTGCCAATGGAGTCGGGGGCTTCCAGTCGCGGTGTGTTGTGCGATCGAGCGCGTTTCCTGACGACTGGACACCCCACCCTGGCGACCCACTCCAGACGCCGCTACCGAAGAAGGCGTTCACACGCCGGTTAAGACGGCTGCGACCACATCAGGCGAATGCTTCTACACCCGCGCCCGTTCAGGCTTCCTTGGGGACGATTCGTTGCGCGCACTGTCGAAGGGCCCATCGGCGTCAGACACAGCGCACGGATAGGTTGGTTGCATGTTGGCTGATGCAGTGCGACGCGCTTACGGGGAACGAGCTGGCGAGTACGCGGAAGCACTCGGATCGGTCTCTGCGATGGCGCAAGAAGATCAAAGACTAATCTGTGTCTGGGCTCGCGAGATCGGTAGCCCAACGATCGACGCGGGATGCGGCCCCGGCCACTGGACAAAGCTTCTGTACGACCACGGAGTGGCCGTCGAAGGTATTGACATGGTGAGTGAGTTCATCGTTGGCGCCTCTGTCCGATTCCCCGAGGTTCCATTCCGAGTTGCAACGCTCGAAGCACTACCAGTCGACGACGGCGCTCTCGCTGCGATCCTCTCCTGGTATTCGATCATCCACACCCCGCCCCATGATGTGCCGGCGGTCCTCAACGAGTTCGCCCGCTGCATCCGGCCTAACGGATCACTGCTTCTAGGGTTCTTCGACGGTGAGCAGGTCGAAGCGTTCGACCATGCCGTCGTCACTGCCTATTACTGGCCCACCTCGGCGATGCACCATGAACTGATCGCTGCTGGCTTCGACATAGTACAGACTCACACAAGGTCGGATCCTGGCCAGCGGTCGCATGCGGCGATCATCGCCAGCCGCCGCAATTAGCTTTCTCATAGAGGGTTCCCTGAGCGGTGCCGGTGACATGATTGTAAGTTCGACCGAACAGAAGTCGCCGTGCGCATATTGCGGGACCTGACAACCTATTTCCGCTTAGGAGCCGGCATCTCGTCGACTAAAATTCGGGGATGACAAATCGGGCTCCGATAGACGATGTCGCGATCGGTGGTGAGGCCATCCGCCTCGGACAGTTCCTAAAGTTCGCTGGACTCCTCGACTCCGGTGGAGACGTGAAAGAGGCCATCATCGACGGCCTTGTGGCCGTGAACGGTGAAGTTGATCGCCGACGCGGAAGGCAACTGGAGCCCGGCGACATCGTCAGCTTCGATGGACGCAGGGTTCGCGTCTGCACGTGACGGTACCGGCGCGGTCGGCGACAGGGTCCATCAAGCGAGGATCCGGTGCTTCGCGGTGGAGATCCTTCAGATGCGTCGACGCGCTCGCCGGTCGCCGGTCGCGATGTCCCGCGTAGGAATCAGGACTCTGATGGCACCAGGGGTAGCTCGAGTCCGTAGTTCCAAGACAGGATGGCCGGCTGCTCGCGGTAGAAGCTCAGCACCGACACTGATCCCGCATCCAGGGTTATTTGAGCACCGAATCGCGGGGCCATTCGCAGGTACACGGCTGTCAGGATGCGCAAGAAGTGGCCGTGTGCCACCAAGGCGACATCTCCGTTCGCCATCGCAGGCAGTACTCGCGTGAGAACGCGTGACGCGCGCGCAGCGACTTCTTCCACCGTCTCACCTGGGGTCAGCCCACGAATGACGCCGTGGGTGAACGCGCTCCAGTTGTAGCCGAGCTCGCTGCGGATGTCGCGCGTTGTGCGTCCCTCGTATCCGCCGTAGTCCCATTCGACGAGGAGCGGGTCGACCTCAGCATGGATCCCAGCGAGTTCAGCAGTCCGTCGCGCGCGCTGCAGCGGCGAGGTCAGGACGAGCGAGAACTCGTAGCCGACGAGCAGCTTGCCGGCACCGCGGGCAAGATCCTCTCCTCGCGCAGTGAGCGGAACGTCTGTGAGTCCCGTGTGCTTGCCACTCTTTGACCACTCCGTCTCCCCATGGCGAAGGAGAATCAGCTTCCCCGATGGGTTATCTGGCGCTGGGTGATCGGGCAGCGGGTCGTTGGTGAGCACATCTCAACAGTAGTGTCGGGTCCGCTCGCGGTCTCTCTCCGACGCAGACTGCAAGTTATCGGTTCAGGCCGCCTTCCGGCGCGGTCCGGGGCGTGGTGTCCCGAGTGAAGCTGGACCAGTGCGGCAGACGTACTTCGCGACGTCGCTTGCCTATTTCGGGCGAGAGGCCGCGCACGGACTCTCGCGCAGCGGCTGTCGCGTTCGCGAGTCCGCGATCGGCGCGATCGCGTTTAAGCGCGAGTATGAACTGCTCTCGTGCATTGTCGAGGCCGGACGCCACGAGGTGCAGACGATTCGAGTTCCTGCCGCGGGTCATGCCCACATAGACGCCAGCCGCATCCATGGCGTCGTCGAGGATTGTGTCGGACTCGCCCACCGTGGCGCCCTGCATTCCGTATGCGGTCGACGCATACGCCAGATGGGTGTGCTCGGCGACGTACTCCGTCGGTAGTCGCACGGTCCGATGCCTCCGACCCGCGGCGTGTTCCTTTACCCACACCGCGCCGTCGTCGCCCACGCTCTGCACGGTCCAGGTTTGACGGTTCGCCACGGGCAGTGCGGAGTCATTCTGCCGGGTCTGGATCACATCCCCCCGTCCGATGCTGAGACCGTCGCGACCGGTCGCAGTGCGGCGGTCGTCAACGTGGCCGACGCGGAGCCTCTCCTCGCGGATGCGCCCGTTCAGTTCGCGCGCTTCGTCGTTCGTCGCCACGGCGATGGCGTCTCCGTCGTGCCACTCACGCGCGAGCGCCTCGTGCAGGGCATCCGTGCTCTCATGCAGGACGACGAGCCCGAGTGCGTGTAGGCGGTCGAACACCGATGCGGGAAACTCCCCGCGTCGCATCTGCGCGGCGAGTGCCGCGTACGTGGGGTCGATGAAGCGGTGCACGCTAGTCAAGATGTGCACGCGGGGAAGGAGTTGCGCGGCAATGTCGAGCACGCCGCCGCGCCCGATCGCGGCCAGCTGTGCGCGGTCGCCGACCAGGGCGACGGCGGCACCGTGCTCGTCCGCGACGGTGAGGAGCGCGAGCGCTGTGTCCTGGTCGAGCATGCCCGCTTCATCGACCACGATCCGCTCGCCGCGCATGAGCCGCGCGGCCGCGGCGGGACCAGGGTAGCGGGCGCCGGTCTCGGGATCAGTCTCTCCAACGGTGAGCCGGGACCAGACGCCATCGCGATTCCAGCGCCAGCCGTGGTCGTGCACGAGCTTCGCGACACTGTCGGTTGCAACGCCGAGTTCCTGATGCGCAACGTCGGCCGCCTTCTTCGTCGGCGTGACCACCCGGGTTGAGCGGCCGTGTGCAGCGGCGGCCTCGATCGCGGCGGCGAGCATAGTCGTCTTGCCCGCGCCGGCGGCGCCTTCCACGACGACGAGCGGATCGCTTGATGCGACAGCGGCGGCTGCCCGCGCCTGCGCTGGGTCGAGCCGGTGGCGGCGCGCGACGTGCATCAGGTTCGGTGCGCGGCCACGGCCCGAATCAGCTGCCCGTCCTGTGAGCAGGTCGCGCAGTTGGGTTTCGGAGGCGATGACGTGCAGGTTTGTGAGGTGCGCGACGTGCTCGAGATGCGCGCTCTCGGGCGGCAGGACCGACAGGCAATCCTCTGCGGCCAGCTGTGTCGTGACCATGACGAGATTGCGTAACCGTTCGGGATCGGCGCGAAGGCCGGCCTCCGTGATGATGCGCGTGACGTGCTCCTGGATTTCGTGCACTGTCCAGGTCGAGGCTGCAGCTGCGCAGCGGTCGAGGGCGCGCGATGCGACATCCCGAACACTCACGTCATCGAGCGATACCGACGTGTGCACCGGTGCTCGCGCGACATCGGAGCGGTAGCCGGCGTCCTCGAGCTCGGCTCGCCATGCGGCCTCGTCGCCGAGCCTGGTCGGCCGCTTGTGCGGCCGCTCGTGATCCCACGCCATGGCGATCAGCCGCGACATCGCAGTTGGGCCAGGCTCTTGGCCGGGATGCGCCGTGCGCCACTCCTTCTCGAAGTGCGCCAGGTTGCGCGCCACCTGCTCAGCTCTCTTGCTCATCACGGCGTTGAAGGGTTGCAGCTCCGCGACTTCGGCGGTCACGGGGTCGAGGGTCAGGCCGTGGGCGTCGAGGACGGTCGCGAGTTGCGGATGCGCGGCGATTACGGCCGTGCCGAGCGAACGGATCGCGCCCTGCTGCCGGAACAGCGCAGCGGTGTCGAGGCCGCGCCATGCGTCGGCTGCCCACACGCGGGTCCCGATCTGGAAGTGCATGTGCCGGTGCGGGTCTCCGGCCCGGGAGGTTTTGTGCGAGACGGTGAGAGTCTCTAACTGGTCCACAAGCACCACTCGCTGCTTTCCGCGCGGGCCAACGCGGGTGACGGAGTGCTGGCCGAGCCAGGCGCGGATCGCGGCGACCGCGTCGCGTTGTGCGGCGTCGAGCGCGTCGGATACCTCCGGGTGCAGGACCGCAGCGATCGAAAGTGACTTCGGCGCGTTCACGACAATCTCGGCGAAGCGCGGCGATCCTTGCCGGCCGTCTCCCGGTACCCGCGGCTTGCCCATCGACTCGGCGGTGAGCGGGTTGATCCAGTCGACCCACTGCGCGTACTCGTCTGGGGTGAGCGCGCCTTCGCCGATCACGTCGCCATCGCCGTCAATGACGGAGAACTCGGCGAGGGCGGTCCCGCCTTCGAGGTAGTACTCGTCGGCGCGCGACCGATCCGACTCGAGGTAACGGCGCGCGTCTGCCCCGGACCCCCGGAACAGGATGACGCCGCCCTTCATTGCAAACCTCCGAGGTGGCTCAGGTTCTTGCAACTACCTACGGTAGCATACGTCCATTCAGATTGGCCAGACATTGGCGAAGTGAGGATGGGTGCCGGGCGGAGCATCGCTGGCAGGAGCACTTCGGACGGTAGGCCACTCGTACGGGTCAGCAACGGACGCGAGTCGCGCGACTGGTTCGTTGATAGATCTGCTACGGGCACGCTGTCGGACGGGCGTCAGTCGCCTAAGCGCACTAACAGTTGGGCATGTCCCGTGTCGATGTACAACTCATCCGGGAATACAAATGCCCCTGTCCGTTCTGGTCGGGGTAGTCCGGGACACACCGACCTGGGCAAAATTCAGACCACATCATCTGCGGGTGACGTAGCGGCCTCGTTCCCTTGAGACACCGAAGGTGTGCTCTTGCGAAATGAACTCGTGGTCGCGCTCTTCGCCGCGTAGCTGGTGGTGGCCGGTGGGTCGGACGCACCGGACGTTCGCGATGCGGCTCCATCCGCCGCCGCGGGTGCTGACGATCATGTCGGCATGGAAGCTACAACGCTCAGCATCGGCGGTCATGCGCGGACCTCGAATCGGCCGACATTTCGGTTGAACTTCGCTTGGGAGTCCTTCCACCACACGGGATAGCCGAGAACGCTTGTCACGTGCTGGGCGGTGACTGCGAATGTCGAAGAGATGTGATCGGCAGCTGCGTGGCACTGTTGGCTCGCGTGGCGCTTGCGCCCATAGATCACGTCGACGAATGCTTTGCACTGTTCGGACTCTTCGCTCATGGTGTGAACCTACCTGCACCCACCGACACCCCTTTCGATCGGGCGTCTGTCGTCCGTGGCTGGTTCGCACGCCCGTGAACTGATCCTTACGCGCTGCAGAAGACCTCTAGCTTCGACATAGCAGTGTCGGCCACGTACGCATCAACGCTTGCAAGCAGTTCCAACTGGTTGATCGATACGGCGGCTGCGCTGAGTCCAGGCTGCACCATGGTGATCAGCACGCTGAGGCGCAGATTGATCGATCTCTCGAAGATGCCCTGTAGGTCGTCGATGCCGCCCCGAACAAATCCGGTGCGATCAGTTTTCGCCCTTGTTCGTTCTCGTCGAATCAGTCGCGCAAACATCGCATCAGGGCTACGGCGCAAGGCGGCTGATCGCTGAGCCTGACCCGCGAGCTCATACAGGTCGGTGACTCGCGCCCCCGGGCGGTCGTTGCTTGAATACTTGCAATGCACTAGACGTACAAGCAATACGCCGTCAGCTTCTCGGAGTGCGACCACGTCCGCAACTTCGCCGGATCCGTCATCATCTATCAAGATGTCCCAATCCTCGCCTAGGAGGTGTTCGACCATCCTGCCTTGTACCGTTCGAGGGTCGCGGTTTGCGCCCCACGATTCCCGTCGGATGTTGATTCCAGTCCAGTCAATCACCGTAAGGCGGTCACGCGAGAAGGGTTCGAGGGCACGATTGGGGCGAAGCAATAGTCCAGGTGGCTCAACGATCGAATCAGCCGCTAGCAACACGCGAAGCCCGTGCCGGCTCGCCAGCTGCGAGAACGGTATAAGTGACCGAGTGCGTTGAATCATTGCGTCCCGGCTCGAGTCCTGCGGTTCCACTCGAAGTCCGGCCTTGGTGAGAACGAGATCGTAGTCAACGCGCCACTCATCACAAACGATCGCGAATGGGAGCCTGGTGGAGTTGGGCTGGCCGCGCAATTCGATACTCAACTCATGGAACGGAATGGAACTGGACCCCACCTTGAGTTCCGAGTCTTCTAGTTGATCTGCGAGGGCAGAGGGCAGTTCAAGGGCCAGAGCGTGGATAGCGGGCCAGCCATTCAACTCCTCGGGCCGGATGAACCCGGCCATGATCTTGTCGACACTGATGGTCGGATCGACAATCTTTGGGCCGACGACATCGCACCAGTCCGTCCATTGCTTTAGTCCGTCGGCGGTGCGATGGCTCCAGACTCTGCCCTTCAGCGAGCCAGCAACTGAGTACCGACCGCCGTCGAGGAATCCAGTGCCAGCAATGTGAGTCTGAGTCTTCGTCTGGCTTTGTGAGAGGGGCAGGGCCTCGGTGACATCGCTTCCAACGTAGCTCGTGTAACGGCGGCTTCGATTTCGAGCGTCGAGAAGACCTACGTTGGTCGGCGTGAGACGTTGCACTCCGTCAAACACTCGATAGATCACTTCGCCTGATAAGGGCAGAGCGTCAGTATCGCCGCTTACAGCCCTCGCAAGTTCCTCATGGAGCGAATCGTTGTTGGAACTGTTGATATACAGGAGACCACGGGTCGCATCCCAATAGATGACGTAGAGATCGTACGCCACCGTTACGGCATCGGCGACGGATCCCCACCTTGGCGAATCCTTCGTTCGGGTGACGAACCATGCGACTCCGTCTCTTGTATTGGTTGGAATCGGATAGGTTACGAGATCGCTTCTTCCGATCACACTTGTAAGCGACTCGGGATGCCACGCAATAGCTTTGGGTTTGAATACCACTGTGCTCATCGCCGGCGTCAGCGAGTGAATGGAAACCTCGTCGGGAAGGGAGCTGAACGCTTTCATGAACTCATCGATCTCGACTTGCTCGTCGACCGCCGCAGCGCTGAGGTCCTCGATGATCTGGTCCCAGTCGGCGTCCTCGGCGTAGAGCCGACGGAGAGCCTCGTCTTGGCGGACTTCCGTTCGGGCGGACACCACCGTGGCTGATCCGAGGCTATGTACGCCGCCACGCGCAAACCTGCCCACGAACTGCAAGGTGATGCCAAGGCTCCGGTGCGGATCATGAAGCGCCGCCACCTTGAGTTGCGGGAGATCAAAGCCTTCACCAAACATGTCCACGCAGACGAGAATTCTGGAGGTACGCTCGCGAAGCCTCGCGATTCGGATGGCTTGTTCGCTTTTGTTGATTCCGCTGTGCACGAGAACCGGCGATAGGTCCGGAGCGATCTTCGCATAGAGGGCGTGTACCTCTTCCGCCCGAGACACTGAACGCACCCTGGCCATCAGCAAGTGGTCACGTCCCGCTTCGATGTCTGATCGTAGATAGCCGATCGCTGCCTCTGCGACTTCCTCATCCGGATGCAGCAGGCTCAGAACCGACTTGTACCGGATCTTGGAGAAGTAACCTTCCCGTTGTGCCTCGCGCAACGGAAAGACGTACACGAGGGTGCCGCCCAAATGCTGACCGTCACGACGATGCGGCGTCGCAGTGAACTGAACGACGGGTTTCGGTGCGAACTCATCTCGGAGCTGCTGCCAAGTCTTCGCCGCAACATGATGCGCTTCATCGATGAAGAGGTGAGAAAAGAGCGAAAGGAAATGCGTCCGGATCTCTGGTTCAGTGTGACTCAGCGCTTGGGGGGTGGCCACAACTACGTTGCAACTGCCGGCGAGATGCTCGGCATCCTGGTTGTGCTCAAGGGCCCCGTTCAGTTTACCCACTACAGGAAAAAGGCTCGTTTCTGGCACGAGTTGGAGGTGTTGAAGAACCCCGAGTTCCTCGAACTTGAGGGCGAGCTGGTCCCGCAGTGCGTCAGATGGCACCAACACGAGCAGTCGATCGATTCGCTGTGCCACGAGTGCAGTCACCATGGTGTCGGTCTTGCCCGTGCCTGTCGGCATGACAACAGTGGCCGGGAGTTTCGGATCGGTTGTCCAATAGCCGAGAAGGGAGTGAATTGCACCAGCCTGTGGTCGGCGCAGGCCTGCCTTGCCCTCGTACTCTTCACGAATCACGAACTGCTCAGGCCAGGACTTGACGACATCCGCAGGATCGGTTGGAGTATTGGAAGCGAGAAGTGCCCTATTGGCGGGCTGGAATTGTCGAGCCGTCCATTTCGCTCCCTTCAGTTCCAGTGAATACGAATGGGCTTCCCCGGTTGAACTTTCGTTCGATTTCATCGTGCCTCCAGCGCCAAACGTATGGTGGACGATGCCATTCGCGCATCATCTGGGAGGCGCGGCGGGTCGACTGCCTCATCTTCCGTTCTATGCGCTTGTCGTGAACCGGCCTTCTGTCGATGGGTGTGGACCTACGATCAGGGCATGGCTGACACGGGAATCGATGAGGCGTCTCAATTGGAGTGGCTCTTCCGTGCCGAGCGCTTGCTAGAAACGCTCGTTCCGCCAACCGACCCTGACGCATTAGGTCGCTTCAATGTTCTGTACGGGGTTGGGGTGCAAGCAATCCGAGCATCCGCGGCCTACGGGGTCCTGCATGCGGCCGGTCGAGGCCGCGCGGGCAACCCGGTTGCTCGTGCCGCTCTGGAGGCATCTGTCACCATGCTGTGGGCAGTGACAGACGGGAGCCGGATCAAGCGGCTTTTGAACACGGCCCTTGACACCGGCCGCTCCTATTTCGAGAGGATGGCGAACTGGCTTGCCAGCCCCGAGGTCTGGCGGTCCTTGGAAGAGCACGCGAAGGAGCTTGAGAAAGACGGGAAAGGTGTGCCGTCGTTCAATTTTATCCGCGCCGAGATCGCAGAGATTGATGAGTCTTATAACGGCGCGTATATAGCTCTCTCTCAATTCACGCATGTGAGTGGTGCGACCATCGCGTCGGCGATTGATGGCCAGACGAGCGAACTGCTGGCCGATCCAGACGATCGATACAGAGAGGCGACACTTCACACGGCGGCCGTCGCAGCTTTGATAGCCCTCCAAGTGCTCGCCGGGCTCCAAGATCGAGACACGTTGCGTGATGAGCTCAATCGAGCAGAGACGCTCCTCCAGATGACATGAATGGGTCAGGCTGCGGCGCAAACGAGCCTAAAGCGTGCGGATGAGGCCCCCAGCTTCCTTGCCACCTCGATCGGCCGGAGCCCCACCTGCGCAAGCCGGTCCTCGAGTCGTCCAAGTTCTAGGTGGAGCGGCACGCACGCCAGTGTGCGAACCGGAGTGGCCGTGCACCTCGCAGAGTGAAGACGCCTGCAGGGGCACGCCAGCCGCAACAGTGATGACGGTTGAGAATTGCCTAATGGCCTCGTTCTCGCGCCAGTCGACGGTCGTTGATCGCGGCGACAATTGCGGTGTCCTGGGCACAGTGGTTCCGCGGTGTCCTCGCCGCGATGAGAGCGACATGGCGCCCACCTCCGTGGTCATTTCAGCTTCGTTCCCGGACGCGATGCCACGACTACGGCGGATTCGACACTTGCATGCCAAGTGTCGTGGAGTTCGAATCTCCGCGTGGAACCTACATCTCGGATCGAACGCTCCGGAATACGACTCGATCGCGCCATACGGTAGTCCCGGACGAACTCAGCTCACGAGTGCCCTGAAGCGACAACGATGAGACGCGTCGGGATAGTTCCTTCGGCCAACACCATCGGCGAGTACTTCGACTGATTCCACCATGAGGTCCCGATTGGTGGTTTGACGATTCACCCGGCGCTCAAAGCGGCCTGGGTCAGGATGTACGGCTGGACCTCCGATGAGGACGGCATCCGCCACGGCGGGAGTGAAGCAGCCGACACGGACCAGGCTCTCGCTAAGTACGTCTTGGTGACCTGCTTGGCGTTCGTGTCGTACCTAATTAGAGAGGGTGGGAAGGCCGGTCTTCTGTCGCAGCCGCCGGTCGCTCGCTGGTCCGACTGCGCGACACGGTCACGTGTCCGGTCGCAAGCCTGTTCGATGCCAATATGGAGCCATGGATGGCTTCGTCGGGCGAGTGGAGAAACACCGCATCGTCATCGGCGTTGTGCTTTTCGCGCTCGGTCTTGGAGCTTCCGCGTTGCTTGCTTTCGGGGCGTCCTCAGCCGATCCGCCGGATGGAGCCCAAAGCGCACTCCTAGTCATCATCGGCGGCCTGTTCAACGTCGGCGGCGCGTGGGCCGTGTCGCGACGTCCCGGTGGCCCTAATCTCACGGGGTCGCGAGTCGTAGTTCGCCACCTCGCCAAGATCACGACCGACGTCGGCAAGTTGGCGAAGCTTGCAGACACCGCGTTCGAGAGCAGGGCCGCTGGGAGAGGTCGCGAGGACGTGGGGCAGTTGAGTTGGAAACTCAGCGACATCGAGAGCCGACTGATTACGAACCTTGAGGACTGGGCGAAGGTCTACCCGGATTTGATCGAAGATGGACCCGACGATGCGAACGGTGAAGAACCGGAGGAACGATGACCGACGAACTGATCCAAGCCAAGGTGGCGCGCATCATCAACAACACCGATCTGGCGCTGAACAAGGGGGCCGATGACGGCGTTGAAGAGGGCATGAAGTTCGCCATCCTCAGCGACGCTGGTGAGGAAATCCGTGACCCCGACACAAACGAGGTACTGGACTCAATCCAGATCGCCAAGACCGTGGTCAAGATCATCCATTCCGCCTCGCGATCGTCCATCGCTCGCACCTTCCGTAAGTACGAGTCGACCGGGATCTTCAACGCCCTGGGACAGGGTTCGACTCGTTACGAAACCCTCGCGACCGACGAGAGCCGCGTGCAACAGGAACTCGATCCGAAGAAGGCCAAGGTAAAGGTGGGTGACCGCGCCGTGGAGTACACGGGGGAATACACCGGCATCGTCTACGACTTCTGACCATGGCGGTCACCCTCTGCTGGTGGTGCGGCGCACCGGCCGACTCCCGAGAGCACAAGATCACGCGGCCGAACTCCGACTCAATCACGGGGGCGGCTCCTGGATCGGTGACTCCAGGGTCGTGCACGTCAATGGCGATCTCGAAATTCGGGACGTGCAGGGCGCGAAGGCCGACATCCTGAAATGGGAGCCGAACCTATGCCAGAACTGCAACAACGCACGGAGCCAGCCGTTCGACCGTGCGTACATGACCCTGCTCGGGTACCTCGACCAAGACGAGGCTGAAGTAGGCTCTACCGGCGTGTTCCGGTTCGCTGACTTATATAGTGATGACTGGTCGGCAGGCCGCTCGAACCTCATCCGGTACTGGCTCAAACACATCTGTTGTCGTGTCGCCGTGATCGGCCTCGAAATCCCCAGGGCCGTCGTGGACTACCTGGACGACGTGACGGACACTGCCCCGCCACCACACACTGCCCTGGTCCTTGTGGTCAACGATGCGGTGTTTCGCTTTCAGATGGAGCACGGCTACGGACGCGGGTCCGGATTTGGCGATGCCGACGGCTACAACCTGGACGGTCAATTGGTCGCGTTCGAATCCTTTGTGTCCTGGGGGTGGCTCGCGTTGCAGTACCACTTCGACACGTCCGACCCGAGGGGCTGGATCTCGTTTCCGGACGACCTGGTTGAGATGGGCCGCGTGCCCGACGAGGACTAAGGCGCCGGGCTTAGCAGCCGGGAGCGCCACAGCACGGCGTTCCCTAGGGCTTCCGTGAGCTCGAAGGCCTCGTAGGTATCTGAAAAGGAGGGAAATGTCGGCTGAGCGCTGGCACGCGTCGAACGCGATGGGTCAGCGCTGTAGTCGACGGCTGTAGGCCGCTGCCGAACGTGGTGCCTCAGCTCCCCTAGTCGGGTTAGCCGGCGCGGCCGCGCCTTCCAGGCGGCAATAATCCACGCTCCCGCGCCTTCGTCACCCAACCCTGCGCCGTTGACAGTGCGACCCCGTTCATCTCTGCCATCGTCGCGCTGGGATTCGGTTCCCCCCGCTGCGTAAGTCGGCCGTGCTGCAGTGCGACCATCTCGTAGAAGTCCGGCACCTTCTTTGGATCACCCAGCGGCTTGAGCAGATCCCGCTCGCCGACTTTCCGCCCCGACGGCAGCACGATCTTCCCGCCTGTCATGGTCTCCGTCCGCTTCATGGCGAACAGGCGCTTGTTGATCGCCGCCTCAATCCGAGCCGTCGGCAGTTCGCGCAGGAGCTGGCTGGTGATCGGGTCACCCGGGCGCCACGGCAGGTAGATTACGCCAGTGATCCGCACCTCCTCAGGCACTGCGAACAGCTGACGCTGCAGCCGGATCATCACTCGGGTGTGCGTGGCCTCGTGCTCGAGGTAGCGCCAGCGTCCGTCGATCGTCTCGTTCTCGTCGGAGGCGCTTGGCGTCTCCTGTTGCGAGTCGGTGGCGACCCCATCGTTGTACCCGAGCACGCGATCGATCTGCTCGCTCGCGTCATCGTCGCGCTCGCCGGGGAATCGGCTGGGCAGGTACCACCCGTCGGGCAGGTCGTCCGCGACGAGCAAGCCGTCGTACGACTGGTCGCCTGGGCGCGGCATAGAAGCGGGCATGCATCGAGTCTAGCCACACATCTCAGGTACTTGCCGAAAGCCGCGTGGCGGTGATATTCTCAGGTAATTGCAAATAGCCGCGCGTGTGCCGGCGTGCACTAGATGCCAGCACCGCAGGCAAGTCAGCCGAAGGAGTGCATCATGGTCGACGCCGCGCTGAGGGTGGAGTACCTGAGTCGTGTCGAGGCGGCCGCGCGGTGCCGCGTTCCGGTCTCGACGTTCGACAAGCTTCGTCACGACGGGTTGATTCCCGAGCCGGACGCGCACATGGGCAAACACCTGCTCTGGAGCGCCGACACGATCGATGACCTGCTCGCGCGGGGCGGAACGGAAAGCTGATGGCCGGTCGGCCGAACCGGGACTCCCCGACGAGGGTCGATCCGCGCACGGGCCGCCCGCTCCCGGAGGGCATCCGCTGGCGCGCCGACCGGCAGCGGTACCAGATCCGCGTCGTCGGGCCGAACGTCGAGGGCGGCGCCGCCGAGCGGTCACGCACGTTCCTGACGCTGGCCGAAGCCAAACAGGAGCTCGCGAAGCTGGTCGCCGGTCGCAACCCGAACGGTTCGATGACGCTCGAGCAGTGGCACGAGAAGTACTGGCCGGCGATCGAGTCATCGGTGCGGCCCGCTACCGCGCGCTGCTACAGCGTCGCCTGGCGACTCCGCGTGAAGCCGACCCTCGGCCGCCACCGGCTCGAGGACATCACCTCGCCGATGATCGAGTCCGCGATGGTGGCGTGGTCAGGCGGGGCCTCTGCCAAGAACGATGCACTTGCCGTGTTGTCGCGTCTGCTGGATGGCGCGCGCCGATCCCGGTTCATCGACTACAACCCGGCGCGGGAGGTCAAACGGCCGAGTATGCGCGAGTCCATCTCGCCGGTCTCGCGGGCGCTGACCCTTGACCAGATTCGCGTCCTGCTCGACCTTGTTCCCGAGGGCGCGTACCGCGGCTACCTTGCGGCGCTCGTCTATACCGGGATGAGGGCGGGGGAGGCGACCGCTCTGCGAGTCGGTGATGTCGACTTCACGCGTGGCATTATCCGCGTCAGTCGGTCGCTGAGTCCTGGCCAGCGCGGCGAGCTGATCGAACAGTCGCCCAAGAGCCACAAGTCCCGCGAGGTGCCACTGATCGACGCGCTCCGTCCCTACGCCGAGGCAGCCGCGAGGGGCAAGCAGGCGAGCGATCTGCTGTTCGCCGGTCCCGACGGCGGCCGGCTCACCAACCACAACGCGCGCCGAGGAGTCGACTGGGAGAGGCTTCGCGAGGCCATCGGCCGGCCCGACCTGCGCATCCACGACCTTCGGCACACGTTCGCGACGATCCTGTTCGATGCCGGTGCAAGCGCTCCCGACGTGCAGGCGACGCTCGGGCACTCGAGCCTGCAGGTCACCGAGCGCTATTCACGGGCTCGCGAGGGGGTCGCGTTTCGCGCCGGCGCAGCCCTCAACGACGCGCTCAAGAGCACAGGCGTCGAACCATCGCAGCGAACCAAAGAGCGGGTCCCCGCCGACCTTAATGGCACATTAATGGCACAGCCTCACCGAGGTCCCGACGGAATCGCACGCTGAAACGAGAAAACCCCCGGTGAACCGGGGGTTTCGCTGGTGGCTCCGACGGGCGTCGATCCCGTGACCTCTCGATTTTCAGTCGAACGCTCTACCAACTGAGCTACAGAGCCGAGAAAAAGGCTTCGATGAGCCGTTTTCTAAGGCAAAAGCCCTTCCTCCCAGTCTTTTCAGACTGCCCAGAAGGGCTTGATTGCCTTTGCGACCCTGACCGGACTTGAACCGGCGACCTCCGCCGTGACAGGGCGGCGCGCTAACCAACTGCGCTACAGGGCCTCGATGTGAAACGAGTTTACTGCTTTTCACTGCTATTCAATTGTGTGACCCCAACGGGATTCGAACCCGTGTTAACGCCGTGAAAGGGCGCCGTCCTAGGCCGCTAAACGATGGGGCCGTGAGGTCATAAACCGCATGACTTCCGACGCATAAGCATACGGTGCGATCGGCTGAATGCCAAAATCGCGGCTTCTGCGCGAAAGCCGGGCGTGTCGCGGGGCGGAACGGATCTCGCAACCCTCGGCAAATGGCCGCGATCCATCCCCCGGTCCGGGTTACATTCGGGAGCGATACTGGGCAAACGATGCCCAAGTTGTTATTGTGAACACTGTTAACACAGTGGTAGATGTGAATGACGTCTGCCCGATCGGGGATGTAATGAGTCGCACGGGAACAGCGATTGCACGCGCAACAGGAGTTCGTCTGAGCCTGCGGGGCCACCGCCGAGGCGCCCGCCCCAGTCGCCGTCGTCTGCTTGCCGCCACCGGTTTCCTCGCCGCGCTGACCCTCGCGGTCACACTGGGCAGCCCGGTTTCACCCGCCCGGGCGGTCGACTATCCCAGTTGGCAGGACCTCCAGAACGCCAAGTCGAACGCCAGCGCCGCCCAGGCCAAGGTCGCCGAGATCCAGAGCCTGATCGCGAACCTGCAGGTGCAGGTCGCTGAGACCCAGGCCGCCGCCGAGGCGCGCGGCGTCGAACTGCAGACCGCACAGGAGAAGTTCGACGAAGCCACCCGCCGGGCGACAGACCTCCAGACCCAGGCCGATGCCGGTAAGGCCACGGCGGATGCCGCCACGAAGCAGGCCGGGCAGCTCGCGTCCCAGCTCTACCGGACCGGCGGCACCGACCTCAGTGTGAATCTTTTCCTCGATGGGAGGGAGTCCGGCCAGGGCGCCGATGAACTCCTGTCGAAGCTCGGCAGCATGTCGAAGCTGGTCGAGCGCAGCACCGACATCTACGAGAACGCCCAGGCCGCGCGCAACACTGCACAGTCGCTCGGCGACCAGGCGAAAATCGCCCAGGCCGAACGCGAGACCCTGCGCATTGCCGCCGAGGCGGCACTGGCCGCCGCGCAGGCGGCGGCCGAGGCGGCGGCATCCGCTCTTGCCGAGTCTGAGGCGCAAAGCATCGTGCTCGACGAGCAGCTCAAGTTCATGCAGGACACTCTCGCCACGACCGCGGCCGGTTACGAAGCCGGCGTGGCCGAACGTAAGCGGATCGCCGACGAACAGGCGCGCCTTGCTGCGGCGGCCAACCACGGAAGCGCCGGCGCCGGACTCGATGGCGGGTCGATCTCGTCGCAGGGCTGGGCGGTTCCGGCCACCGGGCGCATCACCGACGGCTACGGTCCCCGCGCCGTCGTGTGCGGCGGCGGCAGCTGCAGCAAGGGCTTCCACTCCGGCACCGATATCGGAACCGGCTGCGGCCGCTCCATCTACGCGGCGCACGACGGCGTCGTGAGCTACGCCGGCCGTTACGGCACCTACGGCAACTTCATCCTGATCGACCACGGCAACGGGATTCAGACCGGCTACGCCCACATCCGGGACGGCGGCATCTTCGTCGGCGTCGGCCAGGGAGTCGGGGCCGGCCAGAACATCGCCAGCTCAGGCACCACCGGTGCATCCACCGGATGCCACCTCCACTTCGAGGTGCGCCAGGGCGGCAACACCATCAACGCCCAGCCGTTCATGGCTGACAGAGGAGCTCCACTTGGCTAGCGGCACCACCAGACAACCCACCCGGATCAAGCCGGCGACCCTGTTCTCGGCGATTGCCGTGGGAACGGCTGGGGCGCTTGCCGCATCCGTTGGCGTCGGAGTACCCGCCGCGTTCGCCGACCAGAATTACCCGAGCTGGGACGACGTTCAGAAGGCCAAGCAGAACGAGGCCACCAAGCAGGCGGAGATCGACCGGATCACCGCCCTCCTGGGCGGGCTGCAGACAGCCGCCGACGGGGCGTCCACGACTTCGCAGAAGGCCGCGGAGGCCTACCGGATCTCACTCGACGATCTCGACTCCGCGACCGCACGTGCGGCGAGCCTCACCAAGCAGGCCGCAGCTGCGAAGGCCAAGGCCGAGACCTCGAAGATGCGTGCCGGCCTCATCGCCGCGCACCTCGCCAAGGCCGGGTCGCAGGATCTCTCGATCAACCTCCTCCTTAACGGGAACGGCGCCGCCGACCTCCTGGGCCAGCTCGGCACCGCGAGCAAGCTCAGCGAGCAATCGGAGACGATCTATCGGGAGGCCAGGCAGGACCAGAACACGGCGAGTTCCCTCGGGGACCAGGCCGCGTCCGCCAAGGCTGAGCGGGAGCGGCTGAGCGCCGCCTCGAAAGCACGCTTCGACGAGGCCAACGCCGCGGCGCAGGCGGCGCAGGCCGCGCTCGAGACGCAACAGAAGCGCTCCAGCGACCTGTTCGAACAGCTGGCCGCGCTGAAAGACACCACGGCGGAGGCCGAACGCTCGTACCAGAACGGGGTGCAGGCGGCCGCGGCGGCCAAGGCGCTCGCGACGGCGCAGGCGAAGGCGGCCGCCCAGGCCGCTGCCGATGCGAAGGCGGCAGCGGATGCTGCTGCTGCCGCTGCCGCTGCCGCTGCCGCCCCGGCCCCGGCCGCGCCTTCCCCCGGTGCCCCCGCCCCCSCCCCGGCCCCGGCTCCCGCACCGGCCCCGGTGCCCGCACCGAGCGCCGGCGCCGTCGCCACAGCGATCAATTTCGCCCGCGCCCAGCTGGGCAAGCCGTACGCCCTCGGTGGCTCCGGCCCGAACGTCTGGGACTGCTCGGGGCTCACCAAGGCCTCGTATGCGGCCGCCGGAATCTACATCGGCACCCACTCGGCGACGGACCAGTACCGAACCATGCGGAACCAAGGACGGCTGGTTCCCTTCAGCCAGGCGCAGGTCGGCGACCTGGTCTTCTGGAGCAGCGGATCGGACTACTACCACGTTGCCATCTACATGGGCGGCGGCCAGATCCTCGAGGCCCCCGACTACGGCAAGCCCGTGCGGATCCACGCCATTTGGAGCTGGGGCGACGTGGCCGCCTACGTGGGTCGTCCGTCCGGATAACCAGCGGGTCGCATCCGCTCCCCGCACGTTTCGCGCTCCCCGCACGTTCGCGCTGAGGAAACCTGCACGCGCGGATGGCCTGCCAGGCGCGCGTGGACAAAACCGCAGCGTGACGGGGAGCGACGGGAGCGGAGGGACACGAAACGGCCCCCGGACGCAGTCCGGAGGCCGTTCGCCGTTCGCCGTTCGCGGGTACAGAAAGTCAGTGGCCCGCCGAGGGTCAGTGGCCTTCGGTGGCGAGCTTCTCGATGCCGTCCCGGATGATCTGGTCGGCTTCCGCCGCGTCGCCCCAGCCCTCGGTCTTGACCCACTTGCCGGGTTCCAGGTCCTTGTAGTGCTCGAAGAAGTGCTCGATCTCCTTGCGAGTGAACTCGGGAATGTCGTTCACGTCCTGGATGTGATCCCAGCGCGGGTCGCCGGCGGGAACCGCGATCACCTTGGCGTCCGAGCCGCCGTCGTCGGTCATGTTGAACACGCCGACCGGACGCACGGAGACGCCCACCCCAGGGAACAACGGGTAGTCGAGGAGCACGAGAACGTCGACGGGGTCACCGTCAAGGCCGAGGGTGTTCTCGAAGTAGCCGTAGTCGGTCGGGTAGACGAAGCTCGTGTAGAGCACGCGGTCGAGGTACACCCGACCGGTCTCGTGGTCAACCTCGTACTTGTTGCGGCTCCCGCGCGGGATTTCGATGACGGCGTCATATTCGGCCATTGCTGGTTCTCCTCTAGCTTGAAGTCTGCGGATAACGTTACTGGATGGACTCTGTGCGCCGCCCGCGACTGACCCCCGCCATCGCCGACGTGCGGCGAGCCGTCCGCGAGCTGCTGGATCTCGACAAGCTCGATCACCGTGCGCGCGGGGACCTGGTCCTGGTCGGCCTGAGCGGCGGCCCCGATTCGCTCGCCCTCGCCGCCGCCACCGCGTTCGAGGCGCCACGAGCCGGCCTGCGGGCCGGCGCGGTCATCGTCGACCACGGATTGCAACCCGAGTCAGCGGATGTCGCGGAGCGGGCCGCCGCCCAGGCCCGCGACCTCGGTCTCGACCCGGTCCTGGTCCGCAGGGTCACGGTGACGCCGTCGGGCGCCGGGTCGGGCCCGGAGGCGGCGGCGCGCTCCGCCCGCTACGCCGCACTCGACGGGGCGTTGGCCGAGACCGGCGCCCGCGCCGTGCTGCTCGGGCACACCCTCGACGACCAGGCCGAGACGGTTCTGCTGGGCCTGGCCCGCGGCTCCGGCGCCGCCAGCCTGCGGGGGATGCTGGAACAGAGCGGCTCCTACCTGCGGCCGTTGCTCGGCATCCGTCGCGACCAGACCCGGCAGTTCTGTGTCGACTCCGGCCTCTCACCGTGGGATGACCCGCACAACCTCGATCCGCGATACAGCCGGGTGCGGGTGCGGCAGAACGTTTTGCCGGTGCTCGAGCGTGAACTCGGTCCCGGTGTTGCAGAGGCGCTCACGCGCACGGCAGAGCAGTTGCGCGAAGACTCCCAGGCGCTGGACGAACTGGTGCTCGAGTTCATCGAGGAGATCTGCGAACCGGCCGAGGGCGGCATCGCCGTGTCGGTGGGCGCGCTCGAGGCGAACCCGCCCGCGCTTCGGCAGCGCGTGATCCGGTTCGTGGTGGCCAGCGAATTCGGGGTCTCACTTGAGCGTGTGCATACGCTCGCCGCCAGCCGGCTGGTGACCGAGTGGCACGGCCAGAAGCCACTCGACCTGCCAGGCGTTAGAGTTGAACGGCAGGGCGGATTGCTGGTCTTCACCTCACGGCGTTGAACCACACGGCGCGCAGTCTCGCGGCACTGGCTTCGAACGCCGCCGTCCCCACAGCACCGAGCGCTTCTGCGACAGAATCATTCCGAGCAAAGGACCCTCCCGCACCCATGGAACCCCGCGACATTGATGGTGACCTCACTGAGATTCTGATCGATGAGGAGACGATTCACGCCAAGCTCGCCGAGCTGTCGCGGCGGATCGAAGCCGACTACGCCGGCAAGGACCTGCTGCTCGTCGGCGTGCTCAAGGGCGCGGTCATGGTGATGGCCGACCTGGCCCGTGAACTGACCCTGCCGATCAACATGGACTGGATGGCCGTGAGCTCCTACGGTTCCGGAACCCAGTCCAGTGGCGTCGTGCGGATCCTCAAGGACCTCGACTCAGACCTCACCGGCCGGCACGTGCTGATTGTCGAGGACATCATCGATTCCGGGCTGACCCTTTCCTGGCTGCTGGCCAACCTGAACTCCCGCGGCCCGGCATCCGTTGAAATCTGTGCCCTGCTGCGGAAGCCCGATGCCGCACGGGTTGAGATCGACGTGAAGTATGTCGGCTTCGACATCCCCAACCAGTTCGTGGTCGGCTATGGCCTCGACTATGCCGAGAAATACCGCAACCTGCGTTCGGTGGGCGTTCTCGCCCCGCACGTGTACGCGTAGCCCGTTTTCACGTTCACCCTGCGGCGAACATACGGCCTGCACACAGACGCGGGACGGTAGCCTGTGAGAACCATGAACGTCAAGAAGCTTCTGCGCGGGCCAATCCTCTACATCGTATTGGCTGTCGTCGCCGTCTGGGTGGGGTCCAGCCTCATCACCATGTCCGGATTCAAGGAAGTCTCCACCCAGCAGGGCCTTGAATTCCTCAAACAGGGCAAGGTCGCCGAGGCGACCATTGTCGACGTCGAACAGCGCGTCGACCTCACCCTCAGCAAGGCTGACAAGAAGCTCGGCAGTGAGGTGCAGTTCTACTATGTCGCGCCCCGCGGCACCGAGGTCATTGAAGCGGTGACGGATGCTGCGCCCAAGGACGGATACACCGACCAGGTTCCGCAGCCCAACTGGTTCCTGTCGATGCTCGGCTTCCTGCTTCCGCTGCTGCTGATCGGTGCCTTCTTCTGGCTGATGCTCTCCGGCATGCAGGGCGGCGGCAACAAGGTCATGCAGTTCGGCAAGTCCAAGGCGAAGCTGGTCTCCAAGGAGACCCCGCAGGTGACGTTCGCGGATGTCGCGGGTGCCGACGAGGCGATCGAAGAGCTTCAGGAGATCAAGGACTTCCTCAAAGAGCCCGCCCGCTTCCAGGCTGTCGGTGCGCGGATCCCGAAGGGTGTGCTGCTCTACGGCCCTCCCGGAACCGGAAAGACCCTGCTCGCCCGCGCTGTCGCGGGAGAGGCCGGAGTCCCGTTCTACTCGATCTCCGGCTCGGACTTCGTGGAGATGTTCGTGGGCGTCGGCGCGAGCCGGGTGCGTGACCTGTTCCAGCAGGCCAAGGAGAACTCCCCGGCGATCATCTTCGTGGACGAGATCGACGCCGTCGGCCGCCACCGCGGCGCCGGCATGGGCGGCGGACACGACGAGCGCGAGCAGACCCTCAACCAGTTGCTGGTGGAGATGGACGGCTTCGACGTCAAGACCAACGTGATCCTGATCGCGGCGACGAACCGCCCGGACATCCTCGACCCCGCGCTGCTTCGGCCCGGCCGGTTCGACCGCCAGATCGGCGTGGACGCGCCGGACATGCTGGGCCGCAAGCGCATCCTCGAGGTGCACGCCAAGGGCAAGCCGATGGCGCAGGGCGTCGACCTCGAAGTGCTCGCCCGCAAGACCCCGGGCTTCACCGGTGCCGACCTGGCCAACGTGCTGAACGAGGCCGCGCTCCTCACCGCCCGCTCCAACGCCCAACTGATCGACAACCGCGCCCTGGACGAGGCCGTCGACCGGGTGATGGCGGGACCACAGCGCCGCACCCGCGTCATGCGCGACAAGGAGAAGCTGATCACCGCCTACCACGAGGGCGGTCACGCACTCGTGGCGACAGCGATGAACAACACCGACCCGGTGACGAAGATCACGATCCTCCCGCGTGGTCGTGCCCTTGGCTACACGATGGTGATGCCGCTCGAGGACCGCTACTCGGTCTCCCGCAATGAGCTGCTCGACCAGCTCGCCTACGCCATGGGCGGCCGCGTCGCGGAGGAGATCATCTTCCACGACCCGACCACCGGCGCCTCGAACGACATCGAGAAGGCCACCGCCACCGCCCGCAAAATGGTCACCGAGTTCGGCATGAGCGCCACCGTCGGACCGCTGAAGCTCGGCCAGGCCTCCGGCGAGATGTTCCTCGGCCGCGACATGGGCCACCAGCGCGACTACTCCGAGCGACTCGCCGAACGGGTCGACGCCGAGGTTCGCGAGCTGCTCGAGGCGGCCCACGATGAGGCCTACGAGGTGCTGAACGCGAACCGCGAGATCCTTGACAAGCTGGCCGGCGAACTGCTCGAGCACGAGACGCTCGACCAGAACGCGCTCGTCGACATCTTCAAGGACGTCGAAAAGCTCCCGCCGCGTCCGCAGTGGCTCTCCAGCGACAAGCGCCCGGTATCCGACCGGCCGCCGATCGCAATGCCGGCCCCGAAGGCGCCGATCGACGAAGGCGCCGTCGACGGCGGCATCTCCAGCGGCGATGCCGCGGTCGACAAGCCCAAGCGCGCCCCGGCCCGCAAGCCGCGCCCCGCGACGGCCTAGGCCGCGCGTGGCCGTCGACAAGGCACGCATTGAGGCTGCCGTCGCCGAGATCCTCGCAGCGATCGGTGAGGATCCGGCGCGGCCCGGCCTCGAGACGACCCCACAGCGGGTCGCCGAGGCCTACGCCGAGTTCTTCAGCGGCTTGTCACAGGACCCGCTCGCCCATTTCGCGGACAGCGTTCCCGTCGGTCCGCTGACCGGCGAGCTGGTGCTGGTGCGCGACGTCGCCTTCCGCTCGGTCTGTGAGCATCACCTGCTGCCGTTCCTCGGACGCGCCCACGTCGCCTACCTGCCCCGCGAGCGCGTCGTCGGTCTCGGCCGGCTTCCGGCAGTGGTGGACACCCTGGCCGCGCGCCCACAGATGCAGGAACGCCTCACCGAAGAGATCGCCGAGGCGATCCAGGCCGGGCTCGACCCCCGCGGCGTGCTCGTCGTCCTCGACGCGGTGCACGGCTGCGTCGCCGCCCGCGGCCCACGGCAGGCCGCCAGCTCGACCGTGACGCTGGCCACGCGCGGCGCATTCGACGACCCCGTCGCCCGGGCCGAGATCATGGCACTGATCGGCTCCGGCGCGCCGGCGGCCGCCCCGGTGGGTTCGCCGGCATGACCCTGGTGATGGGGATCCTCAACGTCACGCCAGACTCGTTCAGCGACGGCGGCCGGTGGGCATCGACGGATGCCGCCATCGCGCACGCGTTGGAGCTCACCGCCCAGGGTGCCGACGTGATCGACGTCGGAGGGGAGTCCACGCGCCCCGGGGCTGCCAGGGTCACCCCGGCCGACGAGCAGTCCCGCGTGGTCCCGGTGATCACTGAGCTGGCCAGGCTCGGCGTCGTAGTGAGCGTGGACACCCTGAACTCGAGCACCGCGCTCGCCGCCGCGGCAGCCGGTGCCACCATCATCAACGACGTCTCCGGCGGCCTCGCCGACCCGGCCATGGCATCCGTTGCCGCCGGCACCGGGCTCACCTACATTGCCATGCACTGGCGCGGCCACGCCCAGGAAATGGATGCCCTGGCCGACTACGGCAACGTGGTCACCGACGTTCGCGACGAGCTCGCGACCCGCGTCGCGGAGCTGGAAGCCGCCGGGGTGTCCAGGGACAAGATCGTGCTCGACCCCGGGCTGGGCTTTTCGAAGCGCTCCTGGCACAACTGGCAACTGCTGGCCCACCTGGACGCGTTCGATGAACTGGGACTGCCGGTCATGGTCGGGGCCTCACGCAAACGCTTCCTCGCCGAGCTGACCGGCGCCGACGCGCCCGTCGCCGCACGCGACCTGCCGACCGCCGTGATCAGCGTTCTGGCCGCGCAGGCCGGTGCCTGGGCGGTACGCGTCCACGACGTGGTGACCACCCGGCGGGCTCTGGCCGTGCTTGAGCGGGTGGACTCGGCCAGAATGGACCCATGAGCCCTGTTCCGACCAGCACCGACTCGATGAGCACCGACTCGACCGGCACCGACTCGATCACCCTCACCGGGCTGAGGGTCAACGCCCATCACGGCGTGTACGACTTCGAGCGGCAGAACGGCCAGGACTTCGTCATCGATGTGACGGTCTGGCTCGACCTCGCCCTTCCCGCCGGCAGCGACGACGTCGCCGAGACCATCCACTACGGTGAACTGGCCGTGGAGGTCGCCGATGCGGTGCGGCGAGACCCGGTGGACCTGATCGAGACCCTCGCCCAGCGGGTCGCCGATGTCGTGCTCGCCCACGCACCCGCCCAGCGGGTGCAGGTGACGGTGCACAAGCCGGACGCGCCGATCGAGGTGCCATTCACTGATGTGGCGGTGCAGATCACGCGCACCAAGGTGGGGCGGGCTGCCGCATGACACCGATCCCGAAGCCGAACGTGCGGATGACGCCGTCCGCGTCCCTTGGACCCGGCCCCTCGCATCCGCTCGCCGCCGCCCAACCCGCTGAGGGGTCGCAAATCGACCTTCCGGGCGCCCGCGAAGGTCGATTTGTGACCCCTCACCCAGGAGTCGAGGTGGTGCTCGCGCTCGGCAGCAACCTGGGCGACCGGGCCGGCACGGTGCACGCCGCCGTCCGGGCGCTCGGGGACATCGACGGGTTCGAGCTGACGGCGGTGTCGCCGCTCGTCGAATCCGCCGCCGTCAAGCCGGACGGCGTTGACCCCGACGCCCCCGCCTACCTGAACGCGGTGATCACCGGTCGATACTCCGGCGACCCGCACACGCTGCTGGCCGCGGTCAACCGCGTCGAGGCCGACCACGGTCGGGAACGCGCAGAACGCTGGGGGGACCGCACCCTCGACATCGACATCATCGCCTTCGGCGACCAGCAGTTGCGCGACGAGACGCTGACGATCCCGCACCCGCGGGCGGCGGAACGCGACTTCGTGCTCGCGCCGTGGCTCGCCATCGACCCGGACGCCGTCCTGCCGGGGGGAGCACGGGTGGCCGATGCGCTCGCCGCCATCGGCAACAACGTGGTGCCCTTCAGTGCCGAACCGTCCAGTGCCGAACCGCCCAGCGCCGAACCATCGAGCGGAGCCGGTCGATGAAGCGCACCGGGGGGTCGACCGTGGTCGCCCTCACCCTCCTCGGGCTGGTGGTCGGGTTCCTCGTCGATGTGACAGCCGCCGCCAGCGGCGTGCCGATCTTCGTCCCGCCGATATCGCTCCCGATCACCCTTGCCGCCATCGCCGCCCTCGTCGTGGCGTTCGCCTGGCCGATCCGCCAGGCGACGAACGGAACGGCGAAGGTGCCGGTCAACCCGTTCGTCGCGATGCGGGTCGCCGTGCTGGCCAAGTCGTCGAGCCTCAGCGGTGCGCTGTTGTTCGGTGCTGGGATGGGCATCCTCCTGTACATCCTCACCCGGTCGGTGCTGCCGGCAGTAACATCGGTGTGGCTCGCGGTCGCGACGGCGGTTGCCGCCGCAGTCTTACTCGCGGGCGGGCTGGTGGCCGAATATTTCTGCACGCTGCCGCCCGACGACCATGAGAACGAGCGGGGAGAAGAGCGTGCCTGAGCCCACTGAGCGGAGCGACATCAACGTGCCCGTCGTCGTGCCGGCGCCGGCGGCGGTGCCAGGCGTCGTGGTGCAGACCGCAGCGGCGGTGCCGGCCGCCGACGTGCCCGCCGCGAGCGACGCGCATCCGCTGGACCGCCTTGACCTGCCGGGGGTCGGCGAGTGGAAACGCGTGTCGCCCAAATACCTGGTGGTCGAGATCGTCGGCACGCTCGTGTTCGGGCTCATCGTCTGCACCGTGGCCCTAGTGCTCTGGCTGGCGTTCGGCCAGCAGTGGGCGGTCTACCCGGGCGCCGTCATGGCCCTCATCACCATCGTGTCGCTGGTCCTGGAGCCGCGACGCGTGCGCTCGATCGGCTACCAGATGCGCCAGGATGACCTGCTGTTCCGGCGCGGAATCATGTTCCAGCGGTTCGTCTCCGTGCCGTACGGGCGGATGCAGCTGGTCGACATCACGCGTGGCCCGGTGGCGAGGTGGCTGGGCCTGGCGGACCTGAAATTCGTGACCGCGGCCGCCTCCACCGGGGTGGCCATCCCCGGGCTCCCCGAGGCCGACGCCGACGCACTGCGTGACCGGCTGGTCGAGCTGGCCGAAAGCCGTAGGGCTGGACTGTGACCACTCTGGCTGACACCACGTTGGCCGACGGACAGTGGCACCGACTGCACCCCGCCACCCCATTGCTGCGCGGCGGTATCTTCATCGTCGCGGTGCTCGGTTTCGTGGTGGCGAACCTCCGTGAGCGCCTGGTCGACTTCTTCTTCGGCGTGCCCGCCACGGAGGGCGACCCGATCGACGAGATCTACCGCCGCGGAGCGGTTGGCTGGGCGCTGCTCGGGATAGCCGTGATCCTGGTCGTCATCCTCGTGGTGTTCTACTTCGCCTGGCGGATGCACACGTTCCGGGTCAACCAGGAATCGGTCGAGGTGCGGAGCGGACTCCTGTTCCGCAGCCACCGCAAGGCCAGGCTGGACCGGATCCAGGGCGTCAACATCGTGCGGCCGCTGGTGCCGCGGCTGTTCGGCGCCGCCCGCCTCGAGGTCAGCGTGGCCGGCCAGGACGCCAACGTGCAGCTCGCCTACCTCAAGTCGGCCCTCGCCGACGACCTGCGCCGCGACATCCTGCGGCTGGCCTCAGGCGCCCGCGGCCAGCCCGTCGGAGCGGATGCGGACCCCGCGGACCCCGGGCAGGCATCCGTTCCCCCGGTCGGCGCCCCGCTGGCCGGGTCGGCAGCCGCGCGGTTCGCCACCGAGCGGATGCACGACTTCCTCTCCCCGGAACTCGACCCCGACGCCGCACCGCCGGAATCCGTGGTCACCATCCCGCCGGGGCGGCTGATCGGGTCGATCGTGTTCAGCGGGTTCACCGTCGTGGTGCTCGTCTTCGTCATCGCCCTCATCGTGAGTGTGACCGTCGGTGGCACCGGCTGGTTGCTCTTCGCCATCCTGCCCGGCGTCATCGGCAGCGCCGGCTACTACTCCTCCCGTATCACCAAGTCGCTCCGGTACAGCATCGCCGGAACCGCCGACGGGGTGCGGGTGGGTTTCGGCCTGCTCTCCACCAGCAACGAGACGCTCCCGCCCGGCCGGATCCACGCCATCAACGTGTCGCAGCCGGTGATCTGGCGGCCGTTCGGATGGTGGCAGATCCGCATCAACAAGGCCGGCCACTCCACCAACCAGGGCGCAGCCGGCCAGGCCAGCACGACCACGCTCCCGGTCGGGACGCTCGCCGACGTGGCGAAGGTGCTGGAGCTGATCCTTCCCGGCTTTGACGGGGACGAACAGCGCACCCTGATCGAACGCGGAATGCTCGCCACCGGACGACACCAGGACGGCTTCACCAATGCGCCCCGCCGCGCCGCCTGGCTGCGCCCGTTCTCCTGGCGCCGCACGGGGTACTCCCTTAACCGCGGCGTTGCGCTGGTGCGTCGGGGCGTGTTGGCCCGTGAACTGGTCCTGGTGCCGCTGGCCAGGCTGCAGAGCGTAGCCGTGCGGCAGGGCCCGGTGCAGCGGATGCTGCGGCTCGCCTCCGTCCGCCTGCACACCGTCACCGGTCCGGTCTACGCGACCCTGCCCGTCATCGGCATCGACGACTCGGTGCGGTTCTTCGAATCCGTCAGCGCCGCGGCGATCACGTCAGCCCAGGCCGACACCAGCCACCGCTGGAACGGCCACCACCCCACGGGAGTCACCTCATGAGCACGCGCCCCGGCCGACTCGGGATCGGCATCATCGGTGCCGGTCACGTTGGCCCGATCCTCGGCGCGGCGCTCGCCGGCGCCGGGCACGCCATCGTCGGCATCGCCGCCATCTCGCAGTCCAGCCGTGACCGGGCCGAGGCGATCCTGCCCGCGGTGCCGATCCTCACGGTGCCCGAGGTCGTCGAGCGCAGTGAACTGGTGATCATCGCGGTGCCGGACGACCAGCTCGAAAGCCTGATCGCGGGTCTGGCCGCCACCAGGACCTGGCAGCCCGGCCAGCTCGTGCTCCACACCTCGGCGAAGTTCGGCACCGGCGTGCTCGGCCCGGCGGTAGCCGGCGGTGCGATCCCGCTCGCCGTGCACCCGGCGATGACGTTCACCGGCACCAGCATCGACATCAGCCGCCTCGCCGACAGCTACTTCGCCGTCACCGCGCCGACACCGGTGCTGCCGATCGGGCAGGCGCTGGTCGTGGAGATGGGCGGTGAACCGGTCATCGTGGCCGAGACCGACCGCCCTGGCTACGCCGAGGCCGTCGAGACCGCCACCGCGTTCTCCACCGCGATCGTCGAACAGGCCACGCTGCTGCTCGCCGGAATCGGGATCGAGCACCCGGGAGCGGTGATCGCGCCCCTGGTTCGCTCCGCAGTCGAGAACGCGCTGGCCCGGACCAGCCCCGACGTGCTCGACCGGTCGGTGCTCGCCGAACTGCGTGAGCTCCGCGACCCCGGAGCCGCGGGCACCCACGACAGTGACATCAGAGACGGCGACACCCAAGACGGCGACGCCGACGGTTCGGAGGACCAGTGACCGACCCCACCCGCCCCGAGGTGATCGGCACGATTGCCGACCTGCGCGCGCGCCTCCGCGAGACCCGGCAAGACGGAACCGGGAGAGCCGGTCCAACCGTTGCCCTGGTTCCCACCATGGGCGCCCTGCACGCCGGGCACCTGGCGCTGGTCACCCGGGCGCGGGAACTGGCCGATGTCGTGGTGGTGTCGATCTTCGTCAATCCGCTCCAGTTCGGGGCCGGCGAAGACCTCGCGACCTATCCGCGCACCCTCGACGCCGATGTGGAGCTCCTCGCCCGCAACGGGGTTGACCTGGTCTTCGCGCCCACTGCGGCCCAGATGTACCCGCACGGCGCCACCGAGACGCGGGTGACGGCCGGGCACATCGGCAGCCTCTACGATGGTGCGTCACGTCCCGGTCACTTCGACGGGATGCTCACCGTGGTCAGCAAACTGCTCCACATCGTCGGCCCGGATGCCGCCCTGTTCGGCCAGAAGGACGCACAGCAGGTGTTCCTGGTGCAGCGCATGGTCGAGGAGCTCAATGTGCCGGTGCGCATCGAGGTCGTTCCGACCGTGCGCGAGAACGGGGGACTGGCTCTCTCCAGCCGCAACGGCTATCTCCGCCAGGACCAGCGAGAGGGTGCCAGGGCCCTGTCCCAGGGCCTCGAGGCGGCGGCATCCGCTGCCCGGACCGGTGGCGGCGGAGCTCCGGCGGCCCTCGACGCGGCCCGGGCGGTCATCGAGGCCCAGCCACTGGTTAAACTGGACTATCTCGTTGTCGTACATCCGCAGACCTTCCTTCCGGTCGGCGATGACTACCGCGGGCCGGCGCGGATGTTGGTTGCCGCACTGGTCGGCACCACCCGGCTCATCGACAACGCGCCACTTGACCTGAGCTAACCACGACCCAACCGATCGAACCGAGCCCCCGCTCACCCGACCGGCCGACGGAGAACCGGATGACCGAGAACACCGCTGCTGCCAGCCCCGCCGAAACGACCCTGACCGGGGATGAACTCTCCGCCTCCGAAATCAGTGAGCAGAAGGCCGTACGGCTGGCCAAGCGCGACAGGTTGAACGCGGCCTCCGCGACACCGGGCGGCGGCGCCTACCCGGTATCCGTCCCGGTCACCGACACCATCCCGGCCGTCCGAGCCCGCTTCGGCGATCTCGAAGCGGATGCCGCGACCGGCGTCACCGTCGGGCTGGCCGGCCGTGTGGTGCACCTGCGCAACACCGGCAAGCTCTGCTTCGCAAGCCTGCAGGCCGGCGACGGCACCCGCATCCAGGCGATGGTCTCGCTCGGCGTCGTCGGGGAGGAGTCACTCGCCGAATGGAAGGACCTCGTCGACCTCGGCGACCACCTGTTCGTCTCCGGCGAGGTCATCTCCTCGCGGCGCGGCGAACTCTCGATCATGGTCGCACGCTGGGAGATCGCCACCAAGGCCCTGCTTCCGCTCCCCAACCTGCACACCGAACTGAGCGAAGAGACGCGGGTGCGCAGCCGTTACCTCGACCTGATCAACCGTGACCAGGCTCGCCGCAACGTGATCGCCCGTTCACGGGCCGTCGCCAGCCTCCGCTCCACCTTCACCGGCCTCGACTTCATTGAAATCGAGACGCCGATGCTGCAGGTGATGCACGGCGGGGCATCCGCTCGCCCGTTCACCACCCACAGCAACGCGTTCGACACCGACCTGTACCTCCGGATCGCGCCGGAACTCTTCCTCAAGCGCGCCGTGGTCGGCGGCATCGACCGGGTCTACGAGATCAACCGCAACTTCCGCAACGAGGGCGCCGACTCCACCCACTCGCCCGAGTTCGCGATGCTCGAGGCCTATGAGGCGTACGGGGACTACAACTCGATCGCCGACCTCACCCAGACGTTGATCCATGATGCCGCGGCCGCCGTCTCCGGCTCGCACGTCGTCACCTGGGCGGACGGCACCGAGTACGACCTCGGTGGCGAGTGGGACCGGATCAGCATGTACGACAGTCTGAACGCAGCCGCCGACACTGCGTTCAGCCCGGCCACCCCGCTGGCCGAGCTCAAGGCACTGGCCGAGCGCGAAGGCCTCGAGATCGACCATCCCATCCACGGCAAGTACGTGGAGGAACTCTGGGAGCACTTCGTCAAGGGCAGCCTGGTGCGGCCCACCTTCGTGATGGACTTCCCGGTCGACACCAGCCCGCTGGTGCGGAACCACCGCTCGGTCGACGGTGTGGTGGAGAAATGGGACCTCTACATTCGCGGCTTCGAACTGGCCACCGGCTACTCCGAACTCGTCGACCCGGTGATCCAGCGCGAGCGGTTCGTGGAGCAGGCCAGGCTCGCGGCCGGCGGGGACCCGGAGGCGATGCGCCTCGACGAGGAGTTCCTCCGTGCCCTCGAATACGGCATGCCGCCGTCGGGTGGCATGGGCATGGGCATCGACCGGTTGCTGATGGCCCTGACCGGCCTCGGCATCCGGGAGACCATCCTGTTCCCGCTGGTGAAGTGAGAGGTGCGTTGAGTGATGACTTATCTGCCCAAGGGCGAACTCGAACCGGACAACGACGACAAGAAGCGACCGTCGAACACGCGCCTGGCGTTGTGGATCATCGTCAGCGCGGTCGCGCTGTATATGATCGGGTCGGGTATCTACGGGATCCTCAGCAAATAGTGGCGCGGCATTTGCGGGTATCCTAGGAACATTATGGACAGTTTCTGGGCCAACGCGCTCTGGTCGCTCGCACCGACCGTCCTGGTCGGACTGATCTTCTGGCTGGTCATGCGCTCGATCATCCACGCCGACCGCACCGAGCGGAAGGTCTACTCCCGCATCGAGGCGGAAGAGCGCGCCAAGCTCGGGCTCGACAAACCGGTCACCTAGCCTTCGGAGGCCGGTATCAACCTCACGACGATCATTGTCCTGATCGCCCTCATCGTCGATTTCGCCATCCGTGTCATCGCCATCCTCGTAGTTCCCCGCAACCGCCGCCCGACCTCCGGCATGGCCTGGTTGCTCACCATCTTCTTCATCCCGTATCTCGGGGCGCTCCTGTTCCTGCTGATCGGCTACCGCACCCTGCCGAAGAGCCGGATCGCGAAACAGGAGCAGATCAACGAGTTCATCCTCGAGAGCACCGAGGGTATCGAGCGGGTCCGCAAGGACCACCCCTGGCCGGGATGGCTGGAGTCGGTCGTCGAACTGAACCGCAACCTGGGCGCCATGCCGCTCGTGGGCGACAACACGGCCAGCCTCCTGAGCGATTACGAGGGCAGCCTCGCCGCGATGACCGAAGCCATCGACAACGCCCAGAAATACGTGCACGTCGAGTTCTACATCCTCTCCTTCGACAAGACGACGACGCACTTCTTCCGCGCGATGGAGAACGCGGTCGCGCGCGGTGTCACCGTGCGGGTACTGCTCGACCATCTCCAGTCGAAACGGCAGAAGGGCTACCGTCGCACCCTGCGGCGACTCACCCAGGCCGGCGTGAAGTGGGAGCTGATGCTGCCGCTGCAGCCGTTCAAGGGCAAGTGGCAACGCCCCGACCTCCGCAACCACCGGAAGCTCCTGGTGGTGGACGGCAGGATCGGGTTCATGGGTTCGCAGAACGTCATCGACCGCAGCTACAACAAGCGGGGCAACATCCGTCGCGGCCTGAAGTGGAAAGACCTGATGACCCGGCTGGAGGGCCCCATCGTCGCCGGGCTCAACGCCATCTTCATCACCGACTGGTACAGCGAAACGAACGAGCTGCTCACCCGCGACATCGAACCCGTCGGTCCCCGCAACGTCCCGGACGCCATCGACTGCCAGATGGTGCCGAGCGGCCCGGGCTTCGTCGGTGAGAACAACCTGCGATTGTTCCTCGCCCTGCTCTACTACGCGCAGGAGCGGCTGATCATCACGAGCCCGTACTTCGTGCCGGACGAGTCGATCATGTACGCGATCACCACGGCCGTCGATCGTGGTGTGCACGTGGAGATATTCGTCTCCGAGATCGGCGACCAGGCCCTCGTGTACCACGCACAACGTTCCTACTACGAGGAATTGTTGCGGGCCGGCGTGCACATCTACATGTACAAGGCGCCGTACATCCTGCACGCCAAGCACTTCACCGTCGACGAGGAGGTTGCCGTGATCGGGTCGAGCAACATGGACATGCGCTCGTTCAGCCTCAACATGGAGATCTCGCTGATGGTGCGCGGCGCGTCGTTCGTGGCCGACCTCCGCCGGATCGAAGACGACTACCGAGCCAACAGCCGGGAGCTCACCCTCGACGAATGGCTGACCCAGCCGCTGCGGTCAACGGCGCTGGACAATCTGGCCCGGCTGACCTCAGCCGTCCAGTAGCGCCGGTCAGCCGCGGGGTCGCAGCCGCACATTCGGCAACGCCGGCGCCGGCAACGGCCGACCGTCATAGCCGGCCACGGCGCCGAACCGGCCCGCGGCATCCGTGCCTTCGATCACTTCGGCCTGCCACTGCGTGCGGAAGGCGACGACTTCCTCGTGGGTGCGACCGATGAAATTCCACCACATCACGATCTGCTCGCCGAGCGGTTCCCCGCCGATCAGGAGTATCCGGGCGGGTGCGTCGCCGCTGCCGAGGACGATGACGGTCGCACCGGGCGCACGATAGCCGATGCTGTGGACCGGGATCGGAGCGTCGTCCATCGCGATCTCGCCGGCGTCAACCAGCACGCCGTGCTCGAAGCGTGGGTCGACGGGGATCGCGATCTCGGTGTGCGGGGGCAGGTCGACCTGGGCGCCGACGAGGGGGCTGAAGGTGCTGGCGGTCGAGGTGCTGCCGAGCAGGGAGCCGAGGAACACGCTCACGCTCGCGCCCTGGTACTCCACCACCGGCGGCACGTAGCGTTCGAAGAAGGGCGGGGTGTGCCGGGTCGCGGCGGGCAGGGCGGTCCACAGCTGTGCGCCGTGCAGGGCAGTGGTGCCGGGAGTGGAGACCTCGGAGTGCTGGATGCCGCGCCCGGCGGTCATCAGGTTCAGCTCGCCCGGCCGCACCATCGCGTGCGCGCCGGTGGAGTCGCGGTGTTCGATCTCGCCGGCGAAGAGCCAGCTCACGGTTTGCAGGCCGGTGTGCGGGTGCGGCGGCACGTTCATCCCCACCTGGCCGACGTCCTCCGGCCCGTAGTGGTCGACGAAGCACCACGCGCCGATCAGGGACCGAGTGCGTTGCGGGAGTGTGCGCCGCACCGTCATCGCGCGCGGGCCGCCGAGCGGCACTTCGCGCGGTGCCAGGATCTCGATTCCGTCATCGTTTCCGGGCTCGGCGACGCAGACCACTTCGCGGGGCTCGGTCTCGAGGTTGCTCATGACAGCGAGCCTAGGCCTGCGGGACGATCCCTGCGAGCCGGGGCCCGTGGGCATCCGTTCGATTGTGGGCGGCCTGACGGGATATCTGTCACGCCCCCAGCGAACAGAGGCATGGATCCCGGCATTCGCTGGTTACTCTCTTTGTATCGGTGCCATAACCGCCCTGGCGCCAAGGGAGCAATCACATGTTTGAGAGATTCACCGACCGAGCTCGTCGCGTCGTCGTTTTGGCCCAGGAAGAGGCCAAGATGCTCAACCACAACTACATCGGGACCGAGCACATCCTGCTCGGACTGATCCACGAGGGTGAGGGTGTCGCCGCGAAGGCCCTGGAGAGCCTCGGCATCTCCCTCGACGCCGTACGCGAGCAGGTCCAGGACATCATCGGCCAGGGCCAGCAGCAGCCGACGGGACACATCCCGTTCACGCCGCGGGCCAAGAAGGTGCTCGAGCTGAGCCTCCGCGAGGCGCTGCAGCTCGGCCACAATTACATCGGAACAGAGCACATCCTGCTCGGCCTCATCCGTGAGGGTGAAGGCGTTGCCGCCCAGGTCCTGGTCAAGCTCGGCGCTGACCTCAACCGCGTGCGGCAGCAGGTCATCCAGCTGCTCTCCGGTTACCAGGGTAAGGAGCAGGTGCAGGTGGGCGCCAACGAACAGGCTGGCGCCGCGGCGGGCAGCCAAATCCTCGACCAGTTCGGACGCAACCTCACCCAGGCCGCGCGCGACAACAAGCTCGACCCGGTGATCGGGCGCGAGAAGGAGATCGAGCGGGTCATGCAGATCCTCTCCCGCCGCTCCAAGAACAACCCGGTGCTCATCGGTGAGCCCGGCGTCGGCAAGACCGCCGTCGTCGAGGGCCTCGCCCAGGCCATCGTCAAGGGCGACGTGCCGGAGACGCTGAAGGACAAGCAGCTCTACTCCCTCGACCTCGGCTCGCTCATCGCCGGCAGCCGCTACCGCGGTGACTTCGAGGAGCGCCTGAAGAAGGTGACCAAGGAGATCCGAACCCGCGGTGACATCATCGTGTTCATCGACGAGATCCACACCCTCGTCGGCGCCGGTGCCGCAGAGGGCGCCATCGACGCGGCCAGCATCCTGAAGCCCCTCCTGGCCCGCGGTGAATTGCAGACCATCGGCGCGACCACCATCGACGAGTACCGCAAGCACTTCGAAAAGGACGCCGCACTCGAGCGCCGGTTCCAGCCGATCCAGGTCGCCGAGCCGTCGTTGCCGCACACCATCAACATCCTCAAGGGTCTCCGGGACCGCTACGAGGCGCACCACAAGGTCTCCATCACCGACGGCGCCCTCGTGGCGGCCGCGAATCTGGCCGACCGCTATGTGGCCGACCGTTTCCTCCCCGACAAGGCCATCGACCTGATCGATGAGGCCGGTGCTCGCCTCCGCCTGTCGATCCTGTCGAGCCCGCCCGAGCTGCGTGAATTCGACGAGCGGATCGCCGTGGTTCGCGCCGCCAAGGAGACCGCGATCGAGGACCAGGACTTCGAGAAGGCCGCGAGCCTGCGCGACGAGGAGAAGAACCTCCTCGGTGAGCGACTGCGCCTTGAGAAGCAGTGGAAGTCCGGCGACGTCAAGACCACAGCGGTCGTCGACGAGGGCCTGATCGCCGAAGTCCTCGCCCAGGCCACCGGCATCCCGGTGTTCAAGCTCACCGAGGAGGAGTCCAGCCGGCTGGTCTTCATGGAGAAGGCGTTGCACCAGCGCGTCATCGGCCAGGAAGAGGCCATCTCGGCGCTCGCCAAGACCATCCGCCGTACCCGCGCCGGGCTCAAGGACCCGAAGCGCCCGAACGGTTCGTTCATCTTCGCCGGGCCGACCGGCGTCGGAAAGACGGAGCTGGCCAAGGCGCTCGCCGAGTTCCTGTTCGACGATGAGGCCGCCATGATCTCGCTCGACATGAGCGAGTACGGCGAGAAGCACACCGTCTCCCGCCTGTTCGGTGCCCCTCCCGGTTTCGTCGGCTTCGAAGAGGGCGGCCAGCTCACCGAGAAGGTACGCCGCAAGCCGTTCAGCGTGGTGCTGTTCGACGAGATCGAGAAGGCCCACCCGGATATCTTCAACTCGCTCCTCCAGATTCTGGAAGAGGGCCGGTTGACGGATGGCCAGGGTCGCGTCGTCGACTTCAAGAACACCGTGATCATCATGACCACCAACCTCGGTACCAAGGACATCAGCGGTGGCCCCGTCGGATTCCAGATCGAGGGCGACACGGCGACCGGTTACGACCGGATGAGCGGCAAGGTGAAGGAGGAGCTCAAGAAGCACTTCAAGCCCGAGTTCCTCAACCGTGTCGATGAGATCATCGTGTTCCCGCAGCTGTCCAAGCCCGAACTGCTGCAGATCGTCGACCTGTTCATCAAGCGCCTCTCCGAGCGGATGCTGGACCGCGACATGACCGTGGAACTCACCGTCCCGGCCAAGGAGCGCCTGATCGAGGTCGGCTTCGACCCCGCACTCGGGGCCCGCCCGCTCCGCCGCGCGGTGCAGCATGAGGTCGAGGACCGTCTGAGCGAGAAGATCCTGCACGGCGACCTCAACTCGGGCGACCACGTGCACGTCGACTTCATCGACGGTGAGTTCGTGTTCACCACCACCGCCCGCGACAGCGCGGTGGCGATCGGAGTCAATGCGACGGCAGCCCTCGGCACGGGAACCGGCACGCCGGACCTCGCGGTGAACGGCCAGTAGCACCCAGCGTTACCCAGCGTCAACGGAGGGCCCGGTGGAGTGATCCGCCGGGCTCTCCTGCGTTCGCGGACCGCCCGGCAGGGGCTTCCGACGGTCGGCATCCGGTTCGGAACAAGTTCCCGGCGCCCTCCTTCCGGTTCGGAACGGGCTCCCGGCGGCCTCCTCCTTCCGGTTCGGAACAAGTTCCGGCGCCCTCCTTCCGGTTCGGAACAAGTTCCGGCGCCCTCCTCGCGCCATGGGCCTGTCCCCAAGTTCATAACTCCTGCAATCCGGTGCACCGGCGTTTGAGGAACCGCGCGGTTCCGCAGTTCCGGCCTCTCCCGTGATGCAGATAGCAGGAGTTATGCACCAAGGGCGGCCGGCACCGGGCCGACACCGCGGGGAATCTAGACTGGAGGTCGGCCTACTACAGGAAGCGGTGACGGTGAGCGCAGAGAAGTACCTGGTGCGCCCCGCGCGCACCGGCGACGTGCCCAAGATCAAGCAGCTGGTCGAGCCGCTGGTGCAGGAACGGATCCTGCTCGGCAAGGAGACCGTAGTGTTCTACGAGGCCGTGCAGGAGTTCCGGGTGGCGGAGGATGCAGTCGGCAACCTGATCGGCTGCGGCGCCCTGCACGTGATGTGGGAGGACCTCGCCGAGGTGCGCACCCTCGCCGTCGCACGCGACTGGCTCGGCCACGGCGTCGGTCACGCGATGCTCGACCGGCTCGAAGCGGATGCCCGTGAGCTCGGCCTCAGCCGCCTCTTCTGCCTCACTTTCGAGGTGGACTTCTTCGGCCGCCACGGCTTCGTGGACATGGGCACCGAAACCGTCGACGCCTCGGTGTACGCCGAGCTGGTGCGTTCACCGGACGAGGGAGTCGCAGAATTCCTCGATCTGGCCCGGGTCAAGCCCAACACCCTGGGCAACACGCGGATGGTGAAGCGCCTGGTCTGACACGGCCTGGGCTGGCGCGGCCCGGTCTGGTGTTCCGGCTGGCAATCAGCTGAGATTGGACCGACACGCTCGCCATTACCGTGCCCTCGTGACTTCGTCGCTAGCCTTGGGGCATGTCGACGATCAAGCATCCCGTCGGCCCCCAGTCCAGCAAAGTGTACTGGCGCCGACGTCTCGTGGTTGGCCTCGGCCTTTTGGCCGTCCTGGTCATCATCTTCCTCATCGTCGTGAAGCCTGGCTCGTCAAGCGGCCAGCCCACGAACGCGAGGCCGGCGGCGACGGATGCCGCGTCCGACGCTCCGAAGGACACCGCGGCCGCCACCATCCCGGACAAGACCACCGCGGTCGACGGCGCGCCATGTGACCCGAAGAACGTGAACGTCGAGGCCATCACCGATGCCGTCGACTACGATCCCGGGCAGAAACCGCAGTTCTCGCTGAGCCTCACCAACACCGGCACGAAGTCCTGCGTGATCAACGCCGGAACCTCACAGCAGGTGTTCACGGTGACCAGCGGTTCCGATGCGTACTGGACTTCCACCGACTGCCAGAGCGAACCGGTCGACGCGCAGGTGACGCTGGAGCCCGGCACGCCGATCAGCTCGTCGACTCCGATCAGCTGGGACCGGACCCGCTCGGCGCCCGACACCTGCGACGCGCCTTCCCGCGAAGCCGCACCGGCCGGTGGGGCCTCGTACCACCTTGCTGTGACCGTGGCGGGCATCAAGTCGGCCAGTCCCAAGCAGTTCCTGCTGTACTGACTGTCCGGACCGGGCGCTCCGGACCGGTGGTCCCGGCGCCGGGCGTGAGCCCTCAGCGAACCGTCGGCGGCACGGAAGCGGCCGCGGCTAGGCTGGACGGATGGCAGCATCCAAGCGCAAGAAACCGGGCCGGGCGTCCGCGAGCCCGCTCGAATTCCGCTCAGAGGCACTCGCGCAGGCGTTGGAGCGCCAGGACATCGCGGCTGTGGCACTCGCCTTACGCCACGGGAACACCGTCGTGCCACTGAGCAAGCCCGGCGATCGCGACCGCCCGCTCGAATCGGGTGACGTGTGGACCTACCGGGACCCGAGTACCCACGAGGTCGCCCTGTTGCTGTTCAGCGATGCCGCGAACAAGCCGGCCAACCTGCCGCCGACCGTGGGGCTCCAGGGGCCTGAGTGGCTTCGCGCCTTCCTGGCCCGGCACGAGGACGAGATCACCACGGTCTTCCTCGACATCGCGGGACCGCACCCGATGCAGGCCGCTCCGGCCGACCTGCTCGTCGCCCTGGCCTGAGAGCGCCCCCACTCGTTCCCGCCGGCGCACCCGGCGCATAGGGCTCCGGGCCGCCGGGCTCAGACCCGCCCGGGACTCAGAACGCCGCGTCCAGCTCCGCCTCCCGTCGCGGCACCGCCGTCGACAACGCGCGGCCGACAGCGGACTGGATGGATCCACTGGAGGCGTCCACGCGGGCGGTGAAGCCGAGCCGGTGCCCTTCCGCGGACCGCTGCTTCGCCGCAGACACCGGCCGGATCTCACCGGCCAGGCTGATTTCCCCGAACGCCGCGACGTTATGGGCGATCGGGATGTCTTTCGCGGCCGACGCGATCGCGAGCGCGATAGCAAGGTCGGAGGCCGGCTCCGTCAGCCTGACGCCGCCGACGGTCGACACATAGACGTCGTGTTCGCCGAGCCGGATCCCGACCCGCTTGTCGAGCACGGCCAGCAGCATGGCCACCCGTGATGAGTCCACACCGTTGGTCACCCGCCGCGGGTTGGGCGCCGTCGTCTTCACGACCAGTGCCTGCACTTCCACCGGCATCGCCCGGCGACCCTCGAGGGCGACGGTCACGCAGGTGCCTGAGACCGGGAGGGTTCCCCGGCTGAGGAATAGTCCGCTCGGGTCGGGGACCTCAGCGATCCCGTCACCGGTCATTTCGAAGCAACCCACCTCATCCGTTGGGCCGAACCGGTTCTTGAGCGCGCGGACGAACCGCAGGCTGGTCTGGCGGTCGCCTTCGAACTGGCACACCACATCGACGATGTGCTCGAGCAGGCGGGGCCCGGCGATCGACCCGTCTTTTGTCACGTGGCCGACGAGCAGGATCGGCAGGTCGCGGTCTTTCGCCACCCGGATGAGCGTGGAAGCCACCTCCCGCACCTGGCTGGGCTGGCCGGCGAGGCCGTCGGACAGCGAGCTGGAGACCGTCTGCACCGAGTCGATGATGACGAGGTCGGGCTTGATCGCGTCGATCTGGCCCAGGATGGTGCCGAGGTCCGTCTCGGCGGCCAGGAACAACTCGTTGTGGAGTGCTCCGGTGCGCTCGGCGCGGAGTCGAACCTGGCTCACCGACTCCTCGGCGCTCACGTAGAGCACCCGTGATTTTGCAGCGGCCGCTTTCGATGCGACCTCGAGCAGCAGCGTGGACTTGCCGACGCCCGGTTCGCCACTGAGCAGGATGACAGCGCCTGGCACGATGCCGCCGCCCAGCACCCGGTCGAACTCGTCGATCCCGGTTGGCCAGTGCTCCACCGCGGTCGTGTCGACGTGTGTGATCGGTCGGGCCACTCCGGCCCCGCTGACGCTGACGGCCTTGACCAGGCGGGAGAGCCCGGCTTTCTCCACCACGTCGACCACGGTGCCCCACTCCTGGCACTCGCCGCAGCGGCCCACCCACTTGGCGGCGGTCCAGCCACACTCGGAGCAGCGGTAGTTTGACGCGGGTTTAGCCATGCCAGCGAGCCTAGCCGGGGCCGCCGACACCCCCGGCTGCCGCGGGTGCGGCCTGTGCACTCTCAGGGACTATTGCGGCGTGTGGAAAACGACGGGCGACATCCTCTGACACGTCGGGCAAGAACGCATCCGCCCAGACCCGGTAACCGCGATCGTTCGGGTGGAACATGTCGTTGGCGACCTGGGTCGCAACGCTGCGCAGTCCCTGCCGCTTCGTGATCTCGTGCAGCGGCGCCACGGCGAGCCGTTGTTCGGCCGCCACCTGGCGCACGATGCGGTTGGCCACGGCGACCTTGCGCTCGTTGTGCGGAAAGTGAAAACACGGCAGGTCGGCGACGATGGCGAACGAAGGCAGGGTGGCGAACAGGTGACGGATGCCGGTTTCGAACGTCGCCGGGTCCCAGAGCGCGATATCGTTGGCGCCGATCGCCACGGTGACGATGTCGGGCTTGAGTTTCAGGAAGCGGGGGAGCTGGTCCCTGATGGCCAGCCCGACGGTCGCACCGGAGACGCTGAGGTTGATCACGCGCACTGTGCGCCCGGTTTGTTGACGGATGTGCTCGGCGAGCAGCCCCACGTAGCCTCGGTGCGGAGCGGATGCGCCGATGCCCTGTGCCGCACTGTCCCCGATTGCGACGTAGAGCAGCTCACCGTTGCTCTTGGCCAGGTCGCGCCACCACTTGGAGTTGATCGGAAGCGTCTCGTTCAGGACGAGAGCGTTGTCGGCGATGCGACGACGGAACCTCTTATAGCCGAACGTGGCGGACATGCCGATACCTGCCGCCGATACCACGGTGCCGGCGGTGACAGCGGCTGCCCGGAGCGCGTGCTTCACAGATCCCACCCGCCGAGAGTACAACCATCCGCTGTTCGGGGGTACTCGACGCGGTGGATTCGCGCCGCGCCCGGCTCTCAACTACAATCGACCCCGGTACCGTGTCCGAGCGGCCGAAGGTGCAACTCTCGAAAAGTTGTGTGGGGGAGACTCCACCGTGGGTTCAAATCCCACCGGTACCGCCATGTCCAGACCCCCTGCTTCCCTTTGTTTCACTGGGAAGCAGGGGGTTTTGTCATGTTGAGGAGGCCGCCGCGGTAACGCAGCGGTAACGGAACAGCGGTGAGCTGGTGTAAGTAAGTGTGAGTTGTCGCATGCGGTGCGTTGTAATTCACGCGGTGTGCGGGGTCATCAGGTTCCCTGTGACGGTCACGGCGGCGAGTTGTGCTGTCGGGTTCGTAAACGCGTAGAACTCGCGCACTCGACTCCCGTCGGCATGTCTGGGGACGCCTTTGTATGGCTGAAACTCTCGGATGCACACTCATACACATTCATAGTCGCTGAAATGTGCATGTGTCTTGAAGAGGTTGCAACCCTTGCGGGGCAAGGGAAACAGGTGCCTCCAGCTTCAAGTACCATGCACATTCTCCCGACGACAACACAAGACTTAAAAGTCCCCGGGCGCGCACAATTTCAAGGAAGTTAGAGTAACCGTACACTCTTGTACACATACCTCTTAGGTGTGCCCAGAATGTCGACGCTTCTCGATGAACCGCGGTACCGGCGGTACTTCCCCTCAGACCCCGCGGAAATCCACGTAAGTCGCGTGCCCAATTCACGTGTTGAGGCAAAGTTGCATGCGCCGGTACATACGGTACAAGCGGTACAAGCCCGTTGGCTAATGAACCCCTTACAACGTCCGGCATGGCAGCACACGCTGCTGGACGCCGCTCTCGGCGGACCGGATTGTGGTAACGCAGTACAGGACCCGCCAGCCAGCCCACCGCGCTCCTAGGGTTTGAATCATGAATATCTCAGCCTTTCAGTGGCTCCCCGAACGCCACCTCGGAGTTGCAGCGATGCTCGCTCACGCCGACGAGCTGATCGAGCAGGTGGGCGAGTTGCTCTTTCAGTACCTTTCGCAGGAGGGCGACGTCGTCGTCATCAAGGAAGTCCGGAAGAGTCCTGAACATTCCGAGCCGGGACCTTTCGGCGCTCGTTTTCGCCCCGCAACAGATGATCGTGGGCGCGCTGATCCTGCTCGGCGGGTTCTCACTTTTCACCGGCACCCTTGTCGCGCTCGGCGCCGTCATGCCCACCGTGAAAGACGCGGGTCCCATCTTCGGCGCGCTGATGGTGTTGATCTTCATCCGGTTCTACACAATCTCGCTCGTGATCAGCGACCCGGACGCAACCATCGTCCAGATCTTCAGCTACTTCCCCTACTCCGCCCCGGTGACCGCGCTCTTACGCAACGCATTCGGAACACTCCCGCTCTGGTCAGCGATCATCATCATGATCGTCGAACTCTTCGCCCTCTCCGCGATCGTTCTCCGCATTGCCGTCCAACTCTTCAGATACGGGTCCATCGAGTACTCGCGCAAGGTCTCAATCAAGGACGTGCTAACCCGACGTCGCGCAGTAGCGGCGACGATGAACTAGCAGCCTCGGACACTCCGCCGCCCAGATGCGCGTGGTGTGCTCCTCGCGACGCCCAATCCTGGGGAAATGAGTCGTTGCTTTGTCGGCATCGCATGGGACGACAGGGAATGCCTTTCTCTGCGCGAATGGCGTCGTCATGGGCAAATCGGCGGTGCCCACGCCCGTTTAGATCGCTCGCCTCGCCGCGGAAGTGCGCGGGGTTGAGCACGGTCCGAAACCGCATGGAGCCGCTGTGCGGCGCTGAGGCCCTTGTTTTGTTTCTTTGACCTTTCCGGCTGTCGAGGATACGGCGGTTCCGAGGCTGGTCAACCGCTTTTCGCGGCATATCCTCCCTCGCTGCGCTCGGTCCGGTATTCCACGGTCAGTTGACCAGCCTCCACGCCGTCTATTTCTCGATGCCGGAAGGCAAAGAAAAACGGTTGGTGGGAGGAGAAGGCGATGAGCAGGCAGGTGACCGCGTACTCGAAGCCCTCGTGCGGGCAGTACACCGCGACGTACTGGGCGCTCGAGCGCAGAGGGGTGGGGTACAAGTCGGATCGGTGACCCTCCTGCGAAATGCTCCATCCCCGGCGGCAACGTCAGCCATGGCAGTTGCCGACCACCTGATCCTAAACGTCCACCCGGGCGGGGCTCAGCGACTAACGAGCCGTCATGCTGACCGGCTGCCGCCTCGCGCATCTTGAACAAGCCTCAATGCTCCGCGAATGCGACCGCGGACAGCAAGGCTGAGACGAGCGCCGGCTCGGTGCGCTCGTAGCGGCCGGCGGGCGACGTCACTGCCAAGGCAGCGGCGACGTGTCCATTGCGGCGAATCGGTGCGCTCACGGACCGCACATCCTCTTGGAACTCACCGCGGTCGTAGAAGATCCCCGTGCGCCGGATCTCGGCCATTTGGGCCTCTAGCGCAGCTCGGTCGCGCACGGTCACAGGCGTGAACCGAGTGAATTCGTAGCTATCCAGGATACGGGAGCGCTGCTCGTGGTCAGCGAAGGCAAGAAGTACCTTGGCGTTGGCACGTGCGTGGACATCGCCAGTTTGGCCAACTTCAAGACCGACGACCCTCACCGCCTGCGACCCCTCCACCGTTGCCAGGATACGGATCTCGCCACGGAACCACCCGGTCAGATAGGCCGTCTCCTGGGTGGTGTCGGCGAGTTGCGCGAGCGCCTGCCTGTGCCGCCGTTCCACGCGGGCTCGAAGGCCGGGCGCGTTCGCGATGTCGGCGGCGCCCGCCCCAAGGACATAGCGCTTGCCTGGTTCCTTGCTCAGCAGTTGCTCATGCTCGAGCGTCGTAAGGAGATGGTAGGCGGTCGGCAGCGGAAGGCCGAAACTCGTCGCGACCTCCGACGCCGTCAACCCATTGGTCGACCGGGCGACCGAAAGCAGGATGCGCGAGGCCCGAGCCACCGACTGAATCATCTGACGTTGCTTGGGCGGCTCGACTTCGCCAGCTGACCCCGTAACCAAATTTCCGGCCATTACCCACCCCCTTCCACTAGAGACGACCACCTTCTTGACACAGCACGCCGAGTCAGACCATAGTGACCTATATTTGAAATCTTACTTTCATAATTTGAAATACTCAATGGAGAGCAATGTGACGAGCACTTCTGAATCGATCACCTCGGTGATGAGCGCCGGAGGGCGCCCGCCAGGTAGCCGCCGTGAGATCAAGATCATCGACACGACACTGCGCGATGCGCACCAGAGCCTGTGGGCGACAAGGATGCGCACCGAGCACATCGTCTCGATGGCGAGTGACTTCGATAAGGTCGGTTTCGAGCAGGTCGACCTCGTCGCGCCGATCCAGTTCGACGTTGCGGTGCGGTACCTGAAGGAAGATCCGTGGGAACGGGTGCGGCTGGCCCACGAGCATGCGCCGCACACCACGTTCCGGGCTTTGATCCGCTCGAGAAACATCGCGGCGTTCGATTTTCTGGCCGACGATGTCATCGAGGCATGGGTGGAGAACCTCTATGCCAACGGCTTCCGGGTGATCGGCTCGTTCGACGGGCTCAACGATGTCGACAACATCGTTCCCGGCCTGCTCCGCGCGAAGGAGTTGGGGGCCTCTACCTTCGGAGCCGTTTCTTTCTCTGAGAGCCCGGTGCATACCGATGAGCTCTTCGTCGCCAAAGCGATCGAACTGATTGAGAAGGCCGATGTCGACGCAATCATGCTTAAAGACGCCGGCGGCCTGCTCACCCCGGACCGCATCCGCACCCTCGTTCCCGCCCTCAAAGACGTCATCGGTGACCGGCCCCTTGAGATCCACAGCCATTGCCTGACCGGCCTCGCGCCGCTGGTCTACCTCGAAGCAGTCGAGTTGGGCGCTGATGCGCTGCACCTTTCGATCGCGCCGCTGGCAAACGGCAATGCCCAACCCGCCACACAAGGCGTGGTGCACGATCTGCGGGCCCTCGGCTACACCGTCCACGTCGACGACGCACGCATCGAAACGATCAGCGAGAAGCTGACCGAGATCGCCGAGACCGAGGGAAAGCCGGTCGGTCAGCCTGTCGCATACAACGGCCTGCACTACATGCACCAACTGCCGGGCGGCATGCTGTCGAATTTCCATTCGCAGCTCGCGACGGCGGGCCTGTCAGATCGTTACGACGAGCTTCTGCTGGAGACGGCGCGGGTTCGATCCGAACTGGCGTATCCCATCATGATCACGCCGTTCGCTCAGTTCGTGGGAACCCAGGCGGTGATGAACGTGATCACAGGCGAGCGTTACAAACTGGTGCCGAACGAGATCAAGAAGTACGTGCTCGGCTACTACGGCAAGCTGCTGGCCGCCATCGACCCGGCGATTCGCGAAAAGATCATCGCCAACGGCGCCTCCAACATCGCTCTCGAACCGGCTCCCATCGAGCCGATGCTTCCCGCCCTGCGGAAGCTGCACCCCGACGAGGACATGGACCTGCTGCTGCTTCGGGCGATGTTCGCCGGATCACAGGTAAATGAGATGAAGAAGACCGTCGCGGCGGGTGGAAACCCGGACGAGATCTACAAGCCGATCTTGGGCCTGATCAAGTCGCTTTACGCGAAGAGCCCGACCGGAACTCAAACACTGACAACAACAGATCTGCAAATCATTCTTGATAAAGGAGACAGTGAAGATGCCGCTTAACCCGCCCGATGCCAAGGAACTCCAGGCGATCGTCGATTGGGTCAACCTGACCGACGACGTACGCGAACTGTCGATCAAGTTCGGCGACGTGGAGTTGTTCATCTCCCGTGACCGCCAGCGGCCCACAGCCCAGCCGATCGGTGCGCCGGCGCCCGCTCCCGCGGCTGCGCCTGCCGCCTCTCCGGCGCCGACGGCATCGCCCGCCCCCGCGGAATCGGCACCGGCTGCCCCCGCAGCCAGCGCACCCGCGGCAGTCACCGCCCTGGCGCACGACGAGGTGCTCATCAAGGCACCGATGGTCGGAACGTTCTACGCGTCTCCCAAGCCCGGGTCGCCCGCGTTCGTCGCGGTCGACGACACGGTCAGTGCCGAGACGGTTCTGTGCATCGTGGAAGTCATGAAACTGATGAACAACGTCGAGGCGCGGGTTGAGGGCACGGTCACGCAAATCCTGGTGCAAGACAACCAGGCCGTCGAATACGGTCAACCGCTCATGGTGATCAAGCGCGCCGCGTGACACCCATATCGAAGGAGGAGCGGATGGCTGAACCGCTGAAGAGTGTGCTCATCGCGAATCGCGGCGAGATCGCGCTTCGCATCATCAGAGCCTGCAAGGAGCTGGGAATCCGCAGTGTTCTCGTCTATTCGGAGGCCGATGCAGACTCGCTGCCGGTCAAACTCGCCGACCAGGCAATCTGCATCGGCCCCCCGCAATCGGCATTGAGCTACCGCAACGCCAACGCGGTCCTCTCGGCGGCACGGGCATTCAACGTCGATGCCATCCACCCCGGCTACGGCTTCCTCTCGGAGAACGCCGACTTCGCCGCCCTCTGCGAAGAAGAGGGGATCGTCTTCGTCGGCCCGGCTTCCGAAGTTATTCGCAACATGGGCGACAAGATCGAAGCCAAGAAGATCGCACGCCGCGCCGGCGTGCCGACCGTGCCCGGCTCGGTAGGCGCGATTGCCGAGTTCAGCGAAGCCCTCGCCGTGGCGAGCGAGGTCGGCTACCCCCTACTGATCAAAGCAGCCGCCGGCGGCGGCGGTCGAGGAATGCGTGTCGTGAAGACAGCCGAAACGCTCGAGAAAGACCTGGCGGCGATCATGTCAGAAGCCGAAGTCGCCTTCGGCGACCCGTCGGTCTACATCGAGCGCTACCTCACCGACATCAGGCACATCGAGATACAGGTGATCTCGGATGGCACAACCACGTTGCATCTCGGGGAGCGCGACTGCACCACGCAGAGACGAAACCAGAAGCTGATCGAGGAATCGCCATCACCGGTCCTCGACGCAGAGCTCCGGACCGGCCTGGCCGAGGCCGCGGTCGCCCTTTGCAAAGAGGTGGGCTACCGGAACGCCGGCACCATCGAATTCGTCTTCGACAACATCGAGCGCAACTACTACTTCATCGAAATGAACACCCGAATCCAGGTCGAGCACCCCGTCTCTGAGGAGGTCAGCGGCATCGACCTCATCAAACTGCAGCTCCAAATCGCCGGAGGCATTCCGCTCAGCCTCGACCAGAGCGACGTGGTCATCACCGGCCACGCCATCGAGTGCCGCATCAACGCCGAAAACCCCGACCGCGGTTTCGCCCCGCAACCAGGCACGATCTCCACCTTCCGTGCACCCGGCGGCTTCGGCGTCAGAATGGACACCCACATCGAGTCGGGCTACACCATCCCCCCGTTCTACGACTCGATGATCGGCAAGCTCATCTGCTGGGGTCAGAACCGCGAGGAGGCGATCGCCCGAATGATCCGCGCGCTCGACGAACTCGTGATCGACGGCGTCACCACCACAGCCCGATTCCACAAAAAGATCCTCGAAAGCGCGGAGTTCACAAGCGGAGACTTCAACACAGCCTTCGTCACAGAATTCATGGACAAAGAGAAGCAAGCAGTAGAGGTGACGGCGGATGATCGACAAAACGGTTTCGTCTACAGCTGAGGCAGTCGCTGGCATTCCAGACGGCGCGACGGTGATGATCGGCGGGTTCGGCCGGGCCGGCCAGCCGGTCGAACTGATCGACGCACTGATCGAACAGGGCGCCGGTGACCTCACCATCGTCAACAACAACGCGGGCAACGGCGACACTGGGCTCGCTGCGCTGCTGGGCAAACGCCGAGTGCGGAAGATCATCTGCTCGTTCCCCCGGCAGTGCGACTCCTGGGTGTTCGACGGGCTGTACCGAGAGGGCGCGATCGAACTCGAATTGGTGCCGCAGGGCAACCTCGCCGAGCGCATCCGCGCAACAGGCGCCGGCATCGGCGGCTTCTTCACCCCGACAGGCGTCGGCACGCAGCTCGCGGTAGGCAAGGAAACACGGGAGATCGATGGGCGACTGTACGCTTTCGAATTCCCGATCAGAGCCGACTTCGCCCTTATCAGCGCACGTACGGCGGACCGTTGGGGCAACCTGGTCTACCGCGCGACGGCGCGCAACTTCGGGCCGATCATGGCGAGTGCGGCCGAGACGACCGTCGTGCAGGTTGACGAATTCGTGGAGCTCGGCGAACTGGATCCTGAGACAGTGGTGACGCCGGGCATCTTCGTTGATCGTGTAGTCGGGGTCGGTGAGCGCCGCTGGTTGAGTGGCGGCAAGTTCGTCGGTGGAGTCGACCTCGAGGGCCGACCGCTCGGAGACGTGCCGGCGGGCGCCGAGGAGGGCGAATCATGACCTCACGAATCAGCCGGCAGGAGCTCGCCCAGCGCATCGCTGCCGACATACCCGAAGGCTCCTACGTCAATCTCGGCATCGGGGCACCGACACTGGTCGCGAACTACCTCTCCGACGAAATCGAGATCATTCTGCACACCGAGAACGGGATGCTCGGCATGGGGTCTGCGCCAGAGCCCGGCCGAGTCGATCCCGACCTCATCAACGCGGGCAAGCAGGCGGTCACCGCCGTCGCCGGCGCCGCCTACTTTCACCACGCCGACTCCTTCGCCATGATGCGTGGCGGCCATCTCGACGTCTGCGTACTCGGCGCCTTCCAGGTAGCAGCGAACGGTGACCTCGCGAACTGGTCGACGGGCGGGGCAGGGGCGATCCCGGCAGTCGGCGGGGCCATGGATCTCGCCATCGGGGCGAAAAGTCTTTTCGTGATGACCGACCTGCTCACGAAACAGGGCGAAGCCAAGCTCGTCGCAGAGTGCAGCTACCCGCTGACCGGGCTCGGCTGCGTCTCCCGCGTCTACACCGACCACGCGGTGTTCGACGTGACTCCGGACGGCTTCGCCGTGCGCGAACTCTTCGGCGACCACACCATCGAAGGCCTGAATGAGCTCATAGGGTTCGACCTGGTCGATGCGACTGCCGCCCGTACCCAGGAGTAGACATTCCGGGCACCTACATCTACGAGGCCGTGCGCACCCCTTCGGCCGGGGCGCCGGAGCCCTCTCGGTGGCCGAACGTGCGGTCATATGAGTATTTGACCCTGTGAGCGCCACCAGTTATTGCGGGTGAGTGCCGCAGGGTATTGCGTTTCAGCGCCGCTGGGTATTGCCGGTGAGCGCCAGCTGTCAGCTCGCGCTCACCGGCGTGGGTCATGCCGCGCTGGCGGCGGCGTGTTCGCGCATGTTGGTGCCGCCGGTCTCGATCCAGATCGTGTGGTGCACGATGCGGTCCAGGATCACGTCGGCGTGGACGCCGGAGCCAAGTCGCTGATGCCGTCTGAACTGGTGCGCTGGCGGATTCGTGACCGACCAGTTCTGCCCTCTAATTCGCTTTGCGAATGCGGCAAGCGGCCGATTGGTTCGGGTCAGTGTGACTGTAAGGGCGGATATCGGCCGTCGGCTTGGGGAATGTTTCCCTCCAGTGGGTGGCGCTCATCGCGAGCTCGAGGCCTCGGATTGCTTCGTTGAGAGCCTGAATCGAGTCGGGCCAGTCGGTGTTGTAGCGGTCCCGGGTCATCACGATCCGGCCTTGTTCTTGAAGGAACAGGAGTTGATGCAGGGGTTCTCGGATGCTGTGCGGACGTCGTTCGCGCTGACCGGTGCACTCATCTGCGGCGTTTGCCGATCTCCGGGTCGGTTCGTCGGGTGGCGTAGTCGATGAATGTGGCTCCGGCGTGCTGGCGGTGCTTGTCCGTGATCTGGTAGCTGTAGTTGAGAGAGTCTGCGACGACTGGTGCGGGCAGTTCGAGGACGAGAGGCGTTGCGGGCGCCCCGGAGGTCGATGCCGGCGTCGCGGAGCTTGTTCATGAGTGCTCTGGTGGAGGTGCTGGCCGAGGCGCCGGCCGGGGAACAACCATTGCTTCTCGCGGTGCGCGGAGGTGTTCTGGTTCGGCAGTGCGGCGAGATGCTGGCGGATGAGCTGATCAAAGGGCCGCGGGATGGTGAGGGTGTCGGTGAACGAGATCGTGACGGTTGATTCAGTTTGGGTGAGCTGCAGCAGCCGCATGCGGGCGATGCGAACGAGCGGTTGCCCATAGAGAAGGAGCAGCAGCGCCGCGGCACGTTTGTCCGGGTCGAGCTCAGTGGCGGGGGAGAGGAGCCGTGTGACGTGGTCGAGCCGTTGCTGCTGCGAAATGATGGGCTCTGATTTCGCGACCCGGTAGGGAAATTCGAGCGCTCGGATGTGTCGGTGGGCGCTCGCCCAGGGGACGAATCCGCGAGCCAGGCTGCGAGTTGTGGGGCCGGTGAGTCAGTTGTCGATATCGGCTTGGGTGCAAGTCGCAGGGGAGTGGCCTCGTGTCCGGACGTGCTCGAGGAACTCGAGTGCGACTGCGGTTGATTGCTTGGAGGAGAGGAAGGTGCCCTTCTTCAGCTGACCGGTGGCGGCGAGGTGGTGTATTCGGTTCAGGTGAACCCAGCGCGCGTATTGCTTCAGCAGACGCGCGTCGTCGGGATTCGGCGCCGGCGCACGGCTGTGTGCCTATTGTCCTGCTCTGTTGTGGATTGGTGCTGCGCGACGATAATTCCGCCCTGTCGGCTGCGTCCCCGTCTCCGCTCCCTGATGCCCCTCATCGCTGCGCTCCTCAGTCCGCTTACCGTTACATCGAGGCACTCCGCTTCGCCGCATCATTCACATTTGTCAGCAGTCTCAGCGTCAGACAGTGTGGCCGCTGAGCGCCCACCGCACTCGTGGACTCTGGAGAAGTCCGCGGGGGTCGAGAGGCGGAAGTGCGTCGGCCGAAGGGTCGTCGGCGGATCAGGGCAGCCGGACGCTGTGCTTCTGCTGATGCCAATGCGGGTACGGGAGCGGGGTGGCGCTGACTTCGTCGAGGCGCTGAACGGCGTCGGCGGGGAGCGTGAGATCGGCGACGGCGAGGTTCGCGCGTAACTGCTCGAGGTTCTTGGCCCCGAGCAGGACCGTGCTGACGTCCGACCGTTGTAGAACGAACGCGAGGGCGACCTCACTGGGTGTCGCGTTGATTTCCCCCGAGACAGCGACCACAACCTCGATGATGTCGAAGACGTGCTCCCAGTCGTCGACGGGCGGCTGGTTCCACCCAGAGTTCTGGCGCCCGTCGGAAGGCCAGGGCGCGTCCCGCCGGTACTTCCCGCTTAACAGACCCTGCGCCAGCGGACTCCAGATCGTGTTCGCGACGCCGCGCCGCTCGGCGACCGGCATGAGTTCGACCTCGGCCTCGCGGTGAACGAGCGAGTAGTAGATCTGGTGACAAGCCAGCAGGGATCCCAGCGTGAGGGACGTCTCAGTCAGCTGCGAGGCGGAGAAGTTGGAGCAGCCGATGCTGCGGACCTTGCCCGACTCGACGAGGCTGGTCATCGCGCCGAGCGATTCGTCGAGGTCGGTCAGGAAGTCCCAGCTGTGCATGAGGTACACGTCGATGTAGTCGGTCTTCAGCCTGCGGAGGCTGGTCTCGCACTGGGAGATGATGTGCTTGCGGGAGAGTCCGCGGTCGTTCGGGCCCGGGCCCGCCTTGAGGCCCACCTTCGTGGTCAGGATTATCTCGTCGCGCCGACCCTCGAGAACCGTTCCGAGGATGGTCTCGGCCTCGCCGGCGCCGTAGTTGTTCGCCGTGTCGAGGGCGTTGACCCCGGCGTCGAGGGCCAGGTCGACGAGTTCCCGGGCCTGCTCGACGGTGACACCGCCGAGTGGCGGAGCGCCTCCGAACGTCGCCGTCCCGAGCGTGAGCTCGGAGACGAGGATGCCGGTCCTCCCCAGCGGAACGTACTTCATGGTGACCTCCTTGTTAGTCGTGGCGAGCGCGCTCAGTCGGTGGCCGAGAGCAGGACGGGGTCCAGGGCGGTGCCTCGCTCGTAGACCCCGCCGAAGAGCGGGACGGCGTCCTCGTGCAGGACCGCGTCGAACTCGACAACGTCCGATGCCGATGATCGCCGCTTCAGCAGCGCGAGTCCATAGTGCCGCGACCGATCCAGTGTCGACGCGCTGAGGACACCGTCGTCTCCCGCGAGCTGCAGCACAGGATCGGCGATCTGGACGTCGAGCAGACCGTCGTACGCGCGCATTGCCACCTCACCCGAGAACGCGAACGCGGAGCGGCCGGTCTCGTCCTCTACAGGACGGTCGAACGGGAACACGAACCGCTCGTCGGCCCAGGTCGCCGGCGCCGCTCGCGAGACTGTCCCGCCCACGGACGAGACGTAGCGCAGGAGGCTGGCACGGAGCCCCCAGACAAGGGCGCTCACGAGGACCCGAGGGGGCTCACGGAACCGGGATCCCGTGCTCGTCGAACGTCTTCTTGACGGCGAACATCGCGACGCTGGCGCGAGCGGCGCCCGCGTAGACGGACACCTGGATCATCACCTCAACGATCTCCTCGGGCGTGAGCCCCAGCGCGAGCGCGTAGTGCGTGTGGATGGCGACCTGCTCACTCGTGCCGCCGATCGCTGCGAGGATCCCGAGCGACACCATCTCTCTCAGCTTCAGGTCTATTCCGTTTCGCTGGTAGGCCTCGCCGTATGAGGTGGCCAGGGAGTGCTCGCTGTAGCGGCGGCCGAGTGAGTCCCACCGCTTCTCCATGGCCTCGACTACTTCGGAACCTCGTGTGTCGGCCACGAACTGCATGGCCTTCTTGAGTCTCTCGCTGTAATCCGGCAACTCGTTGTTCGGCATCTGCCACCCTCGCATCGTCGTCGATCGGAATTCTCGGCATGCTCGGTCGGCTTGACACCGACCGAGCCTGGGACAAGACTATCGTACGAATGGTCGGTTGGTAGGTCGGCTAACGATGACGTTTGGGAGACGGGGCGCACCATCATGAGTGGATTCGACGGCACCTGGCAGATCGATCTAGCGGAGGCGAAGGTCTGGAACTCTGAGCTCGGAGTCTTTGAGCCGGATCAGGTCGGTCAGGAGATCATCACCATCCGCACGGATGGTGACGTCCAGGACTACGAGGTCCTTTACGGCGCTAATCCGGTGATCAGGATGGGGTACCGGACCCGCTTCAACGACCCAGAATGGACGACCTACCTGGTGCGCGGGATCGAGACACCCGACGGTGGCGACCCCGCGACGGCCATTGCCGAATTCCGCGAGCGAATCAAGGCGAACAGCGGTACCCTCGCGCGCGAGTTCGAGGTCGGAAAGCCCTACGGAATGGTCCGCATGATCGCCGGGGACGAGCGTACGCACTACCGCCTGGCCCGCGACCCGAACTCGGACGACATTCTCTACGTCATGCCGCGACGGCTCGATGAAGATGGCAATCGCTTTGTCGCCACCATCCTCGACCGTGACGGCGTGATCACGCGGGTCCGGCCTTTCATCCGGATCGCGGACGTGGAGGTAAGCGGGGAATGACCGAACAGGATCTGGCCGCAGACCTCGCGCTCGTCACCGGTAGTGCGCGCGGAATCGGCGCGGCCATAGCGCAGGAGCTCGGCGAACGCGGCGCGACGGTGCTCGTTGCGGACCTCGGGGCGGACGAAGTCGAGCACCAGGTGGCGCGACTGACCGCGCTCGGGCTGCAAGCCCACGGACTCGTCGTCGACATCGCGAGCGCGGACTCCGTGGCGGCCGCGGCGGCGCGCGTCGCCGACGAGCATGGCGACCTGTCCATTCTGGTCAACAACGCCGCGATCGCGCGCGCAGCGCGGATCGAGGATCCGGACTCCCTGTCGTCGTGGCTGCAGGTGGTCCAGGTCAACCTCACCGGGACGTTCCAGGTGATCGCCGCCTTCGTTGAACCGCTGAAGCGGACGCAGGGGAGGATCGTCAACATCCTGTCGGTCGCCGCCCTGCGCAGCTCGAGCAATGCCGCGTCGTACGCGGCCTCGAAGGGTGGTGTGCACTCGCTCACGCAAAGCCTCGCCGTCGAGCTCGCCCCGCACGGCATCCGCGTGAACGCCATCGCGCCCGGGTACATGAATGCGCCGATGGGTCGTAAGGGCACGGATGGCGAGGCCTGGGTCCAGTGGCACGTGCCCATGAAGCGCTTCGGCGAGCCGCACGAGGTCGCGGGAGCCGTCGGCTTCCTGGTGTCGCCGAAGGCGAGCTACGTGCACGGCGTGACCCTGCCGGTCGACGGCGGATACCTGGTGATCTGAGCCTGTGGTCGACCTCGGACTCTACGTCGACGGCCGCAACCCGGCCCAGTGGGAACGGCCGTGGAGGGAGCACTACGCCTACCTTCTCGACCTCTGCGCCGAGGCGGACCGCGCCGGGCTGCACTCGCTCTGGTTCACCGAACACCACGGCTATGCCGACGGATATCTGCCTCAGCCCCTCGTGTTCGCCGCGGCCGCGGCCGCGAGGACGGAGAGGATCAGGATCGGCACGAGCGTGCTCATCCTGCCGCTGCGCAACCCGGTGGAGGTGGCCGAGCAGGCTGCTGTCCTGGACATCGTCAGCGGCGGCCGCCTGGAACTGGGAGTAGGAGCCGGGTACGTCGCGTCCGAGTACGCGCTCTACGGTGCGGACTTCGACGGCCGCAGTGAGGCGACCATGCGCGGCGTCGAGGAGCTGCGCCGGATCTGGGCGGGCAGCGCGGTGACGCCGTCGCCGCTGCAGGAAGAGATCCCGGTCTGGATCGGCGTCTCGGGCACGAAGGGGCTGCGCCGCGTCGGTGAGATGGGCGAGGGACTGCTCCGCCTCGGGCAGCGCTACCTGCCGCTGTACCTGGAGGGGATCGCCGACTCGCCCGGGGAGGCCGAGCCGCGGATGACGGGCCCCGCGAACGTGTTCCTGACCGACGATCCCGAACGGGACTGGCCGCTCATCCGACCGCACGTGGCCTACCAGTGGGGTGGCTACCACGGCGCGGACGACAGGCTGACCGGAGGTGGGGACTTCGACGTAGAGGAGTTCTGCGCGCGGGGTCTATCGACCGGCTCGATGACGGGATTCCTCGTGGCGACCCCGGAGCGGGCCGCGGCCGAACTGCGCGAGCTGATCGCGGACACGCCGGCCCGCACCGCGTACATCTGGGCGACACTGCCGGGCCTTCCCGAGGATCTCGCCCGCCGGAACATCGAACTGGCAGCGACGCGACTCGCGCCGCTGCTCGCGGACACTTTGGTGGACCCGACAGGGCCATCGAGAGAAGAAGAAACAGTAATCATCAGGAGGCCCCAGTGAGCAGCACACCAGTGGACATGACCGGACAGGTCGTCATCGTGACCGGATCCGGTCGCGGTCTAGGACGCGAGTACGCGCTTCAGTTCGCGCAGCGCGGTGCGAACGTCGTCATCAACGACATCGGACTCGACGGGGACGGTCGGCCGCGCGCCGACTCGGTCGTCGCCGAGATCGAGGCCCTGGGCACCCAGGCGATCTCGAGCGGCGATAACATCATGACCTCGGACGGAGCCACCGCGCTCGTCGAATCGGCAATCGAGCGGTGGGGTCGGATCGACGCGCTGGTGAACAACGCCGGCTTCCTGCGCCCCGGGTTCCTCCCCGATCTGACCGACGACATGATCGAGTCGGTCATCGCCGTGCACCTCACATCGTCGTTCTTCACGACGCGCGCGGCTTGGTCGCACATGGTCGAGCAGGGCTACGGCCGCGTGGTGCTCACCAGCTCGGCCTCCTCGTTCGGGCACAGCGGCAACAGCCAGTACGCGGCGGCGAAAGGCGGGCTGATCGGGATGGCTCGATCGCTGAGGGAGGAGGCGCAGGAGCTCTCCGCCGACTTCGATTTCCGGATCAACTGCGTGTTGCCCAACGCGCAGTCGGTCATCGCCGTGGATAACCCGCTGCCCGGCAAGGGCATGGAGGAGACCCGCGAGATCATGAACCAGATGAAGCCGCGCCGCACCCCGCGCTCGGTCGCACCGCTCGTCGTGTACCTCGCCAGTCGCGAGTGCGCGGTCAACGGGGAGGCCTTCTCCGCGAACGTGGGACGCTTCGCGCGGGTACTCTACGGCGTGACCCCGGGATGGCTCGCCTCCTCGGCCAACGAGGTGACCGTCGAGGACATTCAGGACCACCTGGACGAGATCCTCGACCCGGAGGACGCCACCATCCCCGACACCATGCGCGACGAGACCATTGGGGTCTACGAGCGCCTGGTGGCCGCCGACCTGCTCTGAACGAAGGACACCACGAAGAAGGGGGAACGCGGCCTCGGCCGCGCTCCCCCTTCTTCGCTGTTCGTCAGATCTCGGCGAGCAGCGGCACCAGACGCGTGCCGAGCACGTTCAGGTGCTCCCGCGTCATCTCCGACGGGGTTCCACCGGGCGCCAACCACACGAACACCGTCTCCACCGGAGCCTCGGCCACGTAGTTCTTGATCGCTGCGGCTATCTCCTCCGGCCGGTCGACCATGACCTGACCGAACTGACCGTCGATCGCCGGCACCCTGCTCGCTACCGCGGACAGAGTTCTGGCCGGCTCGGTGTTCGTACCGGGCTTCGCCGCCTGGGCGTAGGAGTCGGTCTGGTAGCTGTAGTAAGGCTCGACCCGGTTCCAGGCATCGTCGGGGTCTCCATCGGTCACGTAGAACGTCAGGGGTCCGCTCATCCTGGCCGAGTCGGGCGAGTGACCGCCCGCAGCCAGGCCCTCGCGGTACGGAGCCTCGAGCGCGGGGTTCGCCGAGAGCAGCCCCTCGCCGAGGACGCCGGCGCGGCGCGCGCCCTTTGGTCCGTTGTAGCCCATCCAGATCGGCGGCCGATCCTGAACGGGCACGGGGATCACGGCGTCCGACTCCCACAGCCGGCGCAGTTCACGGGCCACGGCATCGGTGGTCGCGAAACGGGCGGCGAACTCGCGCCCGTACAGCTCGTACTCCGCACGTCGGTACCCAGTGCCGAGCCCCAGATCCAGCCGGCCACCGCTGAGGATGTCCACGGAGGCGGCCTCCTCAGCGAGGCGAGAGGGTGTCCACAGTGGTGCGAGCAGGACGGCCGTCCCGATCCGGATGGTGCTCGTGCGAGCCGCGATCGCCGCAGCGAAGGACAGCGGCTGCGGGAGGTAGCCGTCCGGGAACGTGTGATGCTCCGAGAGCCAGACGGAAGAGATGCCCAGCTGCTCTGCCTCGACGCACAGGTCGAGGGCATCGCGGTAGAGCTCCGTCCAATCGCGGCGATGGCTGATGGGATTGCGCAGGTCGAGATAGATGCCGAGCTTCACGATGCGAGGACCGCCTTCACGAACGCGTGCGGTGCGAATCCGGGCTCCCGCGCGATAGCCGGGGTGAGCGCGGCGACCGCGCCCGCGGTGTACAGCTTCCGCAGTGCCAGGTGGTGGCCGGGCGCGTTGACCGAGTCGGCACCCACGAGGCGTCCGCCCTGAAAGACGAGGACGGAGAACTTCCCCTCCGCCGGCGATCCGATCGTCACGCTCTCGTCGTGATCGCGCACGTAGCCGACGCTCTGGATCTTCATCGTCGACTGGTCGCTCCAGAACCACGGCGTGGCACGGTAGGCACCAGGGTCGCCGCCCGTGAACTCTGCCGCGAGGTGCCTGGCCTGGTCGACCGCGTTCTGAATGGATTCGAGCCGCACGGACGCGTCGACGTGCGCGGACGGAAACTCGCAGCAGTCGCCGATGGCCCAGATGTTCGGCACGGACGTCTTCAGCGAAGCGTCCACCCGGATGCCGTTGCCGACCTCGAGACCCGCGGATACGGCGAGGTCGACGCGCGGGATCGCGCCGATCCCGTAGAACACGACGCCCGCGGGGAGCCGCTCGCCCGTGTCGGTCTCGACGTAGGCCACGTGGCCGCCCTCGTCCGCGCCGAGGCCGATGACCTGGGCGCCCAGCAGCACGCGCACGCCGAGCGCGGTGTGGTAGGCGGCGACGTACTGGGCCGTCCCCGGCACGGCGGTGCGGGCCAGCAGTCGGGGCAGCGATTCGATGACCGTCACCGGAAGATCGAACCCGGTCGCCGCCGCGACGGCCACCTCGAGGCCGAGGTAGCCCCCGCCGATGACCACGAGCTCGCGGCCGGCGCGCAGCAGCTCCCGCAGTTTCGCCGCGTCCGCGAGCGAGCGCAGTCCGACCACGCCCTGGAGGTCCGCACCCGGGATCGAGAGCGAACGAGGATCGGCGCCTGTGGCGAGGACGAGCCGGTCGTACGGGACCGTCTCGCCACCCTCCAGCGTGACGTGGTTCTCCGCAGGCTCGATCGCCACGACCCGGCTGCCGACGCGAAGGTCGATGTCGTGCTCGGCATAGAACTCGGCCGAATACGTATCCAGCTTCTCCCCGTCGGGACCGTCCAGGAGATACCCCTTGGACAGGGGCGGGCGCTCGTAGGGCGCTGCATCCTCGTCACCGAGTAGGGTGATCCGGGCCGTGCTGCCGGCATCGCGCAGGGAGGCCGCGAGCTGCGCGCCGCCCTTGCCCGCTCCGACGATGACGATCCGCTCTGGTTCGCTGCCCCGCTTAGGCATTGTCACTGAGGATGATCGCGGCGACCGGGCAGACGTTCGCCGCCCGCTCGACCCGAGCACGATCCTCCGCGGGCACCGTTGACTGGAGCACGACGACGAGCGCGTCGTCATCGTTCTGGTCGAAGTAGTCCTCCGCCTGCTCCACGCAGTTGCCGGCGCCGATGCACTTGCCCGGCGCTATCGAGATGTGGGTTCCGTTCGTCATGGTCTCCTCCTTCAGCTCGGTCGATCGGGTCTTACCAGGTCACCGGCACGGGGGCTGCCGTGTAGGCGATGGATGCCGTCTTATAGGTCAACTCCGTCACCGGCTTCTCGAGTCGCAGGTTCGGGAAACGGCGTGGCAGCATCGAGAACACGACCTGCATCTCGAGCCTGGCCAGCGCCTGCCCGAGGCACTGGTGCAGGCCGAGACCGAAGGCGAGGTGGCTGCGCGCATCACGGTGGATGTCCAGGCGATCCGGATCCGGGAACTGTGCCGGATCGTGGTTGGCCGCCATGTGCGTCGCGATAATGCCCTCGCCCGGCTGGATCGTGTAGTGGCCGACCGGGATCTCACCGTCGGCGATCCGGATGTGGGTCTGGTGCGCCGGGCTGACAAAGCGCAGCACCTCTTCGACAGCGCCCTTGACCACCTCGTCGTCGTCGGTCTCGGCGAGCTCGCGCCAGGCCTCCGGCTCCTGCAGCAGCGCAACCGCACCGAGCGCGATCGCGTTCGCGGTCGTCTCGAATCCCGCGCTCAGCAGGAGGTGCAGGGTGAGCAGAAGCTGGTTGCGATCGATCTGGCCGGTCTCGAGACGCTCGCGCACCAGGATGCTGATCAGGTCGGTGCCGTCCGAGCCGATCCGGGAGTCGACCACCTCACCGAAGTATTCCTTGATGTCCTCCATCGCCACCGCGATGTCGGCGGGGTCGGCCTGATCGTTCATCCACCGGTGCACACGGTCCAGGAAGAAGTCCGCGCGGTCGAGCGGCAGCCCCATGAGCTGGGTGACCACGGTGGCCGGGACGAGCTCGGCGAACTCGGTGAGCAGGTCGACGCCACCTTTGGCCTCTCCTTTGGCCTCCATCGTGTCCAGGAGCTTCCCTACCGTCTCCTCGATGGCGGGACGCATGGTCCGGATCTTCTTCATGGTGAAGCTCGGCGCCAGCATGGCGCGCTGACGGTCGTGCTCCGGCGAGTCGAGACGGTCGATGGTCGGACGCGATCCGCGGTTGGCCCGCGCCGAGTCGCTGATGTAGGGGAAGCCGGGCTTGGTCCCGTCCGAGGAGACGTTCGGACTCGTCAGCACCTCGACGACCTGGGCGTACGTCGTGACCAGCGTCGCTCGAGCTCCGTCGTACATGAATACCTCGACCGGATCACCGGTCTCGCGCACCTCTGCGAGCTGCGGAGGCGGCAGCAGGGGATTCTGCGGGTCGCGACTGAAGGGCCAGATGTCGGGCAGCGTCTTGAGCGTCATGGGGATCCTTTACTCCTCGGGTGCGAGCTCGACGGTCATTCCCGCGAGGTCGTCCTTCTGTTCGATCTGGCAGGACAGGCGCGATCTCTCCGGATCGAGGTAGTCGTTGTCGAGCAAGAGTTCACTCTCGTCGTCCGACTTCTCGCCGAGTTCGGCCAGCCTCTCGGGTGGGACGTAGACGTGACACGTGGCGCACGACGCTGTCCCGCCGCACGAGGCCAGCACGGGCAGGTCGCTGTCGCGCAGGGCCTCCATCAGCGACTGGTCGGGACTCCACTCGACGTCGCTAAGTTCCCCCTCGCGGTCGATGGCGCGGATGACGATGGTCACAGTACTCCTTGTCAGATGGGAAAGGACGGATCAGTGGGCGACGGTGAGCGCCGCGTCCGCAAGCGGTACGGCGGGGTCTGTCGCCCTCGTTCGGTCGATCGGGACGCGGGCGGCAATGAGCTTCTTGCCCCCGGTGAAGTCGCGCAGCGCGCTGATCGTGTCGATCGCGGCGAGCCTGCCGTCGCGGAGGTACAGCACCGAGGTGCGCGCGTGCTCCGGATCGTGACGGATCAGGATCTCGTCGTCGGGGCTGCGAACCCCGGCGGTCTGCAGCCGGACGTCGTACTGGACCGTCCAGAACCACGGGATCGTGGGCTCGGGCCGTGGGAGGTCCAGCATCGACGCGGCGGCGGCGTCCGCCTGGTCGAGCGCGTTCTGCACGCACTCGAGACGGAGGCTGACGCCCTGCCGCGGACAGGTGAACCGGGTGACATCGCCGATCGCATAGATGAACGGATCCGAGGTGCGGGCGTCGTCATCGACGAGGATGCCATCGCCCACCTCGAGCCCGGCTTGCGCGGCGATCTCCTGGTTCGGGATGATGCCGATCCCCACGAGGATCATGTCGGCGGGATACTCGGTGCCGTTCGCGAGATCGACGACCAGGGCGTCGTCCTCGGCACGGATGCCGGTGACCCCTGCACCGAGATGGATGCGCGTGCCGTGCTCCACGTGGAGGTTGTGGAAGTGCTCCGAGACCGGGGCCGAGGTGACGCGGCTCATGACGCGGTCCATGGCCTCGAGGAGGATGACGTCGCAGTCGTGCTTGCGCGCCGCCGCGGCGACCTCGAGTCCGATGTACCCACCGCCGATGATCACCACGCGGGTGCCCGGCGTCAGACGGCGCGCGATCTCTCGCGCCTCGTCCAGCTCGCGCAGGCTCACCACGCCGGGCAGGTCAGCTCCGGGCACCGGGAGCGCGCGGGCGCGGGCGCCGGTCGCCAGGACCAGTCGTTCGTAGGCGATGCTGCTTCCGTCGGCGAGGCGGACCGTCTGGGATTCCCGGTCGATGCTCTCCACTCGAGTGCTGAGGCGCAGGTCGATGCCCTTGGATTCGTAGAAGTCCGCGCGATGCAGTCGCGGGGTAGCAGCATCGGGATCCTTGAGCAAGTCCTTGGACAGCGGAGGACGCTCGTAGGGGACCTCCGATCCGGCATCCAGCAGGATGGGTGCCGTCTGGACCCCGGCGTGGGTGAGCTTGGCCGCGAGGTGCGTTCCACCGTGGCCGGCACCGATGATGACGATCGGTCGGTTCGAGGTTGCAACGCTCATGTCAGCGAAGTCACCCGTACCATCAGGCGCTTGGGCCCGAGTGAGATCGAGTGTCCCGGCTGGATCTCCAGGGCGTCCGCACCGTCGAACTCGAACTTCTCCACGCGGCGCGAGATCTCCTCGAGCGCGACCCGCAACTGCAGGCGGGCGAGCGGCGCACCTGGGCAGGAGTGCACGCCCGCGCCGAAGCCGAGGTGCTTGCTGTTGTCGCGGTCGATGTCGAACTCGTTGGGCTGATCGAATACCGACTCGTCGCGATTCGCCGCCGCTACAACCAGGCGCACCAGCTCACCCTGGGGAATCGGCACACCGTCGACGACGACTTCCTCCTTGAGATAGCGGGTAGCGCGATGCACGGCTCCCCGCATACGTACGGCTTCCTCGACTGCGAGCGCCGGGGCCTCCGGATCGGTGCGCAGGCGCTCGAGCAGGTCGGGCTCCTCGATCATGAAGCGCACCAGGTGGCCGAGCAGCATCGTGGTCGTGTCGTGGCCTCCGACGAAGAGGAAGCCCGTCATCTGGGCGGCCTCCTCCTTGGTCATCTCGCCGTCTTTCCAGGCCTTGGCGATCACTCCGCCGACCGACTCGCTTCCCTCGGCATACAGAACGTCGAGTCTTTCTGCCACGTAGGCGAGAAACTCCAGAGAGCGCTCCTCCGCGTCCTCGCTGCTGGGCAGCGCGCGGGCCCGCGCCTGCAGAAGGAGCATGTGTTCCGAGTACTCCTTGAGCGTCGGGATGTCTTCCGTTGGCAGACCCGCAACGGACCCGATCGTGATCAGCGTGAGTGGCACAGCGAGCTCCTCGATCAGGTCACCGCCTCCCGCTGCGACGAATCGATCGATGAGCGTGATCGCACGCTCTCGCACGGCATCTTCCACCAGAGCAATCGACTTCGGATTGAATGCACGCGCGTAGAACTGACGGAGGCGGGTGTGATTCGGCGCATCCCACTGGGAGACGAAGGCGTAGGTCGGTTGTGTGTCGGCGGGCTGATTCGCGTATACCTTCGGCGCCCGGAGACCTGCGCGGACTGAGTCGTAGCGCGTCACCATCCACACGTCCGGGCCGACCTCGTTGTGCATCGCGATGACCGGGTAATTGTGACGGAGCCACGCGTACTGGGCGTGCGGCTCGGAGAGCGCACCGTCCTCATCGATGACCGCCATCGGGGCCATGCCCTCGGGCCAGGGCAGCGTCTCCGAGTACGGGATTTCGTTCTCGACCAGTGTCACGTCATCGTCCTTCGATCGAACTCTCCTCGAGTCGCGGTACCGCGGCTCGCGGGAGGCCCTTCAGAAAAAGGGCTCTTATTCATCATGCGAGCTCGTCGACCGGTCTGCGAGCCGACTTTCGGTGAGCGAAAGGACTACTCGTTTGACGCGTTGACCAGAGCCATGTGAATGCGGTGTGCGGCAATGAGAAGCGCCTCCGTCGCCGCTGCCGGCTGCTCGGTGCCACGAGGGTAGATCACGCTGACGCTGGCGATGACATCGCCGCCGGCGCCGAGGATCGGCGTCGCGAGCCCCGTGTACCCCTCGAGTCCCGCTCCGGGGACGTAGGCGATGCGGGAGCGACGGATGCCAGGCAGCAGCTTCCGGAGCTGCACCGGATCGACGATCGTCTCCGCGCTACGTCGCGCGAGCGGGCGGCTGAGGATGAATTCCTGGTACTCGGGCGGCGCGAACGCGAGCATGACCAGGCCAGAAGAACTGTCATGGATAGCCCAGCGCTCGGAGGTGCGCCCGGACGGGACCGGCTCGCCGTACTGCAAGCGCTCGAGGAACAGCACCGAGTAGTTGTCCAGGACCGAGAGATTCACGTGTACGCGCAGCGACTTCAGGAGCCATTCAAGGTGCGGCTGCGCCGCCTCGCGCAGCGAGAGCAGGCCGGATCCCTTCAGTGCGATCTCCCAGAGGCGGTTCCCCAGTTTGATCGTCCGGTTCGGTCCGCGCTCGAGTAGTCCGAGACTGAGCATCTCCGCAACGAGCCGATGCGTGGTCGGCAGGGGGATCCCCGCACGGTTGGCCAAATCGGTGAGTCGCAGAGCACGGGCGCCTCGGTCGAACGAATCGATGATCCGGACCACGCGGCTCATCACGGATTCGCTGTAGAACTCCTCCACTGCACCACCACCTTTGGAATGCGAACCCGCGAATTCGCGTGCGCCTAGTCTGTCAGTCTGTCGCCACGACGCGACTCGCTTCTATACGGACGCTAATCGGATCCATGGCAACGCCCGCGGTGTACACGTCACCGAACAGCGGGACAGCCGTGGCTTCCAGATGCGTGGGCAGCGCGGACCATTCGAGCACCCCACCGCTTCCAGGGGAGAAGGTGGGCGGACTGGCAGTGACCTGGGCGAGCGGCACCCGCTGATCCCCGAACAGAACGGAGATCAGCGATCGCTCGCCGAAGATGATCCACGGATCGACGATCGACAGCGAAAGCATCCCTCCGTGCGCGGTGAAGTCGACCGCGCCAGAAAAGGCGAGCGTGCCACTCAGCGTCATCGGGTCGAAGCCGCTCGCGTCGTCCAGTCCGAAGTAGAACGCCACACCCGCGGGTGTCTTTACCGTCCCGGCACGCCCGCGTATACCGATGACGCCGCCGCTGCCCGTGACATAGCGGATAAAAGAGGAGCGAATTCTCCACACCATGCCGCTCGTCTCGCCTGTCGAGGTCGGTGGATGCTCGTCGTTGCGCATCTCGGCCTCACCGGATCGCGAGCGCGTTGGCGGGGGAACCGATTCCCTTGGGGTTCTGCACCGGCGCGCTCGTCAGCAGGAACTCGTATCGGCCATCCGCTGCACACGCCGCCGCGAGATCTTCGAGCCACCACAGTTCCCCGATGGCCATCCCGAACTGGGCGAGCAGCATTTGGTGCAGGCATCCGAAGGGGAACAGTTCAGGGCTGTGATCCATCGGCCACGACTCGAGGGACGGTGAGTCGCTGACGAAGGCAACAGCGTGCGAGTTCCACGCGTACCTGGCCATCTCCTCCGTGTGCTCGATGCCGCAGGCGCGGAGAACCTGCCGGTCCGCGATGCGTTCGCGCTCGCGCTCATCCAGGGACCCGTACCACTCGAGAAAGCCTGTGCGTAGGAGGACGACATCGCCCGGCGCGAACTCGACTCCCGCGGCCACGCGAGCACGCTCGAGATCCTCGACGGTGAAGCCGTGGGAGGTGCCGGGGTCGTAGGTATCTCCGAGCGTGCGTCGCAGATCGAGCAGGACACCCCTCGTGACGATGCCGCGACTCGCCCACGCTGTGATCGTGTTCCGCTCGCCGGAGAGCACTTGGTCGAGCGTCGCACCGTTGTAGAACTCGTCCTTTCGGAACGCTACGTGCCCGAGCGCGTCCCACTGGCTGGACGCTTGCGGGTTGTACCCGAAGTACGTCTCATCGAGACCCTTGCCGTCGCGCACCTGATCCATCCGCACGCTGAGTCGATCGCGTTCGAACAGTGGCGGATCGATGAAGTCGAGCCGCGCATCGAGTGGGAATACGGACCCCGTCCGCACGAGCCGTGTCGCGTCAGCCGCGATCTCGGGGGTGAGAAGCGCCATCTTCCCGACCGAGACGCCGGCGTCGTCGAACAGACCCCAGGCGCTGCGCCCGCCGCCCTCGACCGCGGGCAGCTCGTCGTAGGACGGCAGCGGCTCACGCATGAGTCGCCGCCTGCGACGGGGTGGACACGAGCCCGAGCTCGCTCAGCCGACCGAAGGTCTCCTCCACCTCGTGGAACATGCTGCGGGGCTCGAAGAGCCGCGAGTCGTCGCTGATCTCCGCAAGGTGCGCCGCGATGTCCTCGGCGCGCACCGCGTCGGGATCCTTCGCGATCCATCCGCTCGTCAGCGAGACGACGAGGCGAGCGTATCGTCCGGCGAGGACCGAGTACGCCTCGCCGCTGACGCTGCAGGCATCGCTCATGAGGTAAGTCACGAGCGGTGCCATCGAATCCGGTGCGCGCCGATCAGTGAGTATGTTCAGCGCCGCACGGGACGCTGCCTGTCGCTCGCTGGGGATCAGCGGGTTGTCCGACGCCATCAGCGACTGGGCATACGGCATCACACAGTTGACGCGGATGCCGTTCGGAGCGCCCTCGGCAGCGATGGACCGGGTCAGACCGAAGATCGAGCTCTTGGCCGCCGAGTAGTTGCTGTTCGCATCGTGGCCGAACATCCCGCTCGAACCGGTATAAACGATTCGTCCATCACCCGCAGCAACCAGGTGCGGCCAGGCTGCGATCGTGGTGTGGAATGCGGCACGCACGTGGACGCCGAGGACTTCGTCAATCTGGTTCGGAGCCATGTCGGCGATTCGGGACGGACGGAGGAATCCCGCGTTGTGGATGAGCCCGTCCAGGCGACCGAACTCGGTCACCGCGGTGTCCACCAGTCGACCCGCGCCCTCGGGATCAGCGACGTCCGACTCGTCCGCCACCGCGGATCCTCCGGCGTTGACGATCTTCAGGACCGCTTTGCCAGCACGGCTCTCGCCGTCCTCATCGCGGCCCATGTCGTTGACGACGACCGCGGCGCCGCGGCGCGCGAGGTCTCGCGCATAGGCCGCGCCAATGCCCCGTCCGGCTCCGGTGATCGCGATCACCTTGCCGGTGAAATCGAAACCGTTCGTGCTGTCGCTCATGCTGAGTCTTCCCTTTCCGAGATCTCGATGCCCTGTCCTTCGGGCAGTTTCCGCGCCCTCACGCCGTTGAGCGTGTAACTCCGGATCTTCGTCAGCGGTCGTCGATAGGCCGAGGTCCAGATGAGGTCGAGCTGAGCCAGCGCGGCCTGGACTTCGCTCGTCGGCGCGGAGAGCCGATAGGTGGTGAGCCACCGGTTCTCGCCCTCAACGTCGCCGTCGAGTGCCCACTGCTCGGCGCTCTCCATGCCCTCAACGGCCATCACCTGCGGAAGGTGGATCCGGTGGTACCAGTCCTCGAACTCGGCCTCGCGACCGGGCTCGCACTCGGTCGAGACCGTCATGATGTGCGTGATCCGTGCCTCGACGCCCTGGTGTCCGGACACGGTCAGGGGTTCTCTCCGAAGGCGCTGTGCATGCCGACCATGACGCCCACGCTGACGTAGGGCTCGTCGAAGGGGTTGCGCCAGCCGTGCGCCACACCGCGCATGACGATGACGTCACCGCCCCTGGCCTCCACCTCGGCGCCGTCGTCCAGCGTCACGATGATGGCGCCACTGATGATGTAGTGATATTCGACCGACGGAGTCGTGTGCATGTCCGCCACCGAACCCGCAGCGATCGTGATCATGAAGAAGCGGGTGCCATCGATGGGCACGGGAACCTCGCGCCAGACGACCGCGCCGTCCTCACGACTGTCGCGGTCGACTTTGGGGCCCTCCTTCCAGAGCATGTTGGAGGCGATGCCCGGGAAGGAGGCGTTCTCGCCCACATTGCCCGGATAGTCGTCGAACGTGACTGCGGCGCGGCCGCCATCGTCGTAGCCGATCACGATGCGGCGGGGTCGGATGAGCGGCCATTCGTCATCGCCTGCCGCGCCGTACCTCGATGGTGACTCGCTCATTCCTTCTCCTTTACTAATACGTGATGTCTGTTTATTAATACGTGATCTCTGTGCCGTCACTCTGCGAGCGCCGTCTCCCCGAGGAACGCGCGCAGGATAGCCTTCTCGGCCTTGGCCTCCTCGACGCTGCCGGAGAAGACGACCTCTCCCGCTGACACGGTGACCACGTCGTCGGCGACGCGCAGCCCTGCGTCTGCGTTCTGCTCCACCATGAGCACGCCGATGCCGCGATCTGCGATCGTGCGCGCGGTCAGGAGCACCCGCTCAACGATCGCGGGCGCCAGGCCCATGGAGGGCTCATCCATGAGCATGTACTTCGGCTCTGACATGAGCGCACGCCCGAACGCCAGCATCTGCTGTTCGCCGCCGCTGAGCAGTCCGGCCGCGCCGGACCGCCGCTCCTGCAGCACGGGGAACATGTCGAACACCTCGCCGAGCAGCCGCGTGCGCGACTTCTTTGGAGTGGTGTAGCCGCCCATGAGCAGGTTCTCCTCGATGGTGAGCTCCGCGAACACCCTCCGGCCCTCAGGAACGAGACTGACGCCCCGAGCGACGATGCGCGCCGTCGGCTTGCGCGTCAGGTCCTCACCGTCCACGATCACGTGTCCCTCGGAGAGGGGGAGCAGACCCATCACGGCCTTGAGGGTCGTGGTCTTTCCGGCGCCATTGGCACCGAGCACGAGGCTGACCCGACCGGGGACGGCCGCCATCGAGACGCCCTGGACGGCTCGGATGCTTCCGTAGCTGACGTGCAGGTCTCGGATCTCAAGCATCGTTCTTCCATCCCTTTCCCATGTAGGCCTCCTGCACCAGTGGATCCTGGACGACTGCAGCGGGAGGCCCCTGAGCGATTAACTTCCCCGAGTTCATGGCATAGAGGTAGTCGCACGTGTCGACCATCATCTGCACGTCATGCTCGACCAGGAGCTGCGTGATGTTCTCGGCCTTGAGTGCGTGCATGAGTTCGCCGATCTCGGCGCGCTCACTCTTGTTCATGCCGGCCGTCGGCTCGTCCAGGAAGAAGATTGAGGGCGAGGTCACGATCGCGCGGGCGATCTCCACGCGACGCTGGACGCCGTAGGAGAGCTCCCCAGGTGTCTGCTTGATGTAGTCCTGCAGACCGGTTCGCTCGATCGCCCGATCGACGAGCTCGACGCGATCCGTTCGGGACATCTTCAGTCCCTCGCGGTCCACGTCGACACCGAGCAGGATGTTGCGACGCACGGTGATGTCCGGCAGAAGGCGCACGGTCTGGAACGTCCGCGCCATGCCCCACCGGGCGAGCCGGTACCCCGGCGCCTTGTGGTACTCGCGGCCGCGGAAGAAGAGCTCGCCCGAGGTGAGCGGCACCAGCCGTGTGATCCCGGCCAGAATCGTGCTCTTGCCCGAGCCATTCGGGCCGAGCAGGCCGTAGATCTTGTTCTCTTCGATCTCGAGTGTGACGCCTTCCACGGCTTTGACTCCGCCGAAGTGGATGGCGACGTTGCGGGCTTCGAGGAGCAGATCCCGTCGCGTCTCGGCGACGAGCTCGGTCTCGGGGGCGAGGTCGGTCATAACGCCTTCTCCTCTGTTAGCTGGTTCTTCCAGTCGTCGAGCCCCGGGCCGGGGTCGGTCGGCGCGCCGTCCTTTTGGCGCTGTCGGCGTCGCGTGAGCGACTGACGGATCGAGAGGATGATGCGATCGCCGACGCCCAGAAGTCCGCCCGGCACGAAGATCGCCGCGAGCACGACGAGCAGACCGAAGACGATGTGCTGGAAGTCGTCGATGGCCTCCAGGTAGTGCGGAAGCCAGGTCACGAGTATCGAACCGATTGCGGCGCCGATCCACGATTTGTAGCCGCCGATGATGATGACGGTGAGCGCGGTGACGGTGAGCGTGAACCCGACGTTGGTCGGAGAGACCGTAGTCCGGAGAAGCACGATAAGGCCCCCGGAGATCGCACCGAAGATGGCGCTCACGATGAAGGCGATCAGGCGGTAGCGGTTGACGTTCATGCCCATCGAGAGTGCTAGCTCGGGATCCTCGCGGACGGCTTCGATCGTCCTGCCGAGCTTGCCGCGCTCGGTCAAGATCAGCGCCAGGATGGCGATGGCGGTGAAGACCACGAGATCGGGTGTGTCGACAGTGCTGATCACCCCGAACAGGCCGGTGCCGCCGCCGGTGAATTCGCCTCCGTTGTAGGCGATCGTCTGGACGATGAGCGCAAGCGAGATCGTGGCCATGGCCAGATAGAGACCCTTGAGCTTGCGCACGATCAGTGCAAGGACGATGCTGACCGCGACAGACAGCACCACGCCCAACAGAAGCCCGAGGTAGGGCGGCAGGTCGGTGTGTAGCACCACGTTAGCGGACGTGTAGGCGCCGATCGCGTAGCACGCGATCCCGGCGAAGGAGAAGACGCCGAGCCTCATCGGGAACTGGATGCTGAGTGACATCAGGAACGTCAGCATCGTTCCCTGGATCAGAATGAGATTGGCTGCATACCACTGAGTCATGTGCGGCGCACCTCCTTTCGGCCGAGGATTCCTTGGGGTCGGAGCAGGAGCACGAGGAACAGCAGCCCGAACGCGACGGCGTCGACCCAGGTGCCCGATGAGAAGGTGACGACGATGGTCTCGGCGGCCGCTAGGAAGAACGCGCCGATGATGGTGCCGGCCATGCTGCCGACGCCACCGAGGACAATGATCGCGAAGGCCTTCAGCAGCAGCGTCCCGCCGCTGTCTGCGGTGATCGCGCCGAAGCTGAAGGTCAGCAGCGTGCCGCTGATACCGGCAAGGGCGCCCGAGACCGCGGTCGCCGCGATGCCGAGGCGCGCCTCGTTCACGCCCATCAGCGCGGCGACCTCCGAGTCGACGCCGATCGAGCGGAGCGCGAGTCCGTTCCTGGCGTAGCGCACCCAGAGCACGACGGCGAGACCGAGTACGACCCCCGTGCCGATGATGATCAGCTGGATGTTCGAGACGCGCAGGCCGAGCACGGTAAAGGACTCGACCGCGAAGGTGCTGTTAGCGAAACCGAACGGGTTGCTCTGAGTGAACACCTGGGCGACCGCCAGGGGGATGCTCGCCAGGCCGATGCCGGCGATTAGGATCTGCCGTTCAGCGGTGTCCTTGTCTCTCGCTCTTCGAAGAATGGGCCGGAACACCAGCAGATAGGCGAGGACGGACAGGATCGCTCCGGAGAACACGCTCACGAGGAGCAGGACCGGAAGCGAGAGCGGTAGCGATTGGAGTAGCGCGTAGTTCATGAAGGCCGAGAACATAAAGATCGAGCCGTGCGCAAAGTTCAGGATGCCGAGCGTCCCCCAGGTGAGGGACATGCCTAGCGCGAAGAGCATGTAGATGAATCCGAGGGAAACGGCGTTCAGGATCTCCTGCATGGAGATACCCCCTGTCGTTGTGGTGGTGCGAAACGGAGGAGAACCTGAGATCGCGCGCGGTGCGGGCTAGTCGCCGCACCGCACGCGATCCCGGTCGTGCTACTTGACGAGCCCGAGGGTCGTGCCGGTCCACTGGACGAGGACGCCGTCCGACCGGGCGTCATGACCGTTTAGCACGAACGCCAGCTTGCCCTGAGCGCCCGTGAATCCCTCGTTGCCGATGGCCTCGAGACCCTGCTTGATGGAGTCGCGACTGGCGCACCCGTTGTCGGCCATCGCCTTGCCCAGCCATTTCAGGCTGTCGTAGCCCTCGGCCGCGTAGCTCGACGGAACCGCACCGTCGAACTTCTTCGCGAACGCCGCCGCGAACGTTTGCACCGCGGGATCCTGGATTGACGCGTCGAAGTTCGTGGAGACCACGTAACCCGTCGCAGCCGGACCAACCGCCTTGAGCCCGACGACCCCGTTGGGGTAGGTAACGACGTTCCCCTTGAAGCCGGCCTGCTGGAGCTGTTGCACCGCTGACGCGGTCTGCGTGCCGTTGACCAGCATCGCGACCGCATCGGGATTGGTGGACAGAAGCTTGGAGATCGGACCGGAGAAGTCTTGCGTGGTCGCGGTTACGCCGACCGGCTCGCTCGTCTGGAATCCGTTCTTGGAGGCCGTGTCCTGTATGACCTTCGTGCCGAGCTGGGTGAGCGTCGGGTTGTCGGACTGGTAGATGATGCCGACGGTCTTCGCCCCCTTGGACTTGAGGTACGGGCCGACATTGGGGAAGTAGGTCGGCAGCGGCGGCGTGGCACGGAAGTTCCACTGGTCGTCCGCGACTCCGTCGGTGCCGGCCTGGGTGTAGATGATCGGGATCTTGCCCTTGTTGGCGATCGGGTTGACCGCGAGACCCTGGTCGCTCAGCACCGGGCCGAGGATCGCGGCGACGTCCGGGTCCGCGATCGCCGCGCTGACCTGACTGGCCGCGTTCTGGGCCACGCCGGCCGGGTCCTTCAGATCGATCGTGATCTTCGATCCATCGAGGTCACTGGACGCGTTCAGTTCGTCCTGCGCCAGCTGGATGCCTTTCCAGGCCTCCTGGCCGGTGAATGCCGCGCCACCGGTCTGGTCCTTGATCGCGACGAGCTTGATCTCGCTGGGCAACGTGCACGACGAGTCGGATGTGGACGACGTGCTTCCGACGCTACTGCTCGCGGCGCAGCCCCCGAGCGCGAGGGCAACAACAGCCGAAACCGCCACGAATCCTGCAGCGTGAAACATCTTTGTTTTCACTTGGTCTCCATTGTGAGTTTGGTGCGTAGGTTGATCCGGGACGCGTAGTGCGCACGATATCGTGCGCATTCTGGAGGCGTCCCGATCGCTGTCTGTCTTGCGGAGCCAGCGGGAGCTGGTTCCGCACTCATCTTGCGAGGTCTCCAATCAGTAGGCGATCCCAATTTCGGTGAGTGAAAGTTCCGCGCGCTGCAGCGATCCGCATCCGCCAGGAATGCGTCGTCCAGTGGTCACACACGAGATCCGCGGCACGGTCAGGCCCGCGCAGTTCGCAGACGGCGGCGGAATCCAACCCGGTGTTTAGCCCGGGGGGCACGACGTGCGCCATTTCACTCCTTAGTGTTCACGGACGCGCTTCGCAGCGCGAATCATCAACCAAACGACTGGTGGTCATTCCTAAACTGACCTGGACCGCGTCGGCCTGTATGTTGGTGGCAACAAACGGTTGGTAGTTTAGCGTATCCTCGCACCCTGTCCGACGATTTCAACGAAGAAGCTGGCCCTCTTTCTCCGAGGAGCTGCTCGGCCGCTACCCTCACGCAGTCGACTCGGGCGCTCGAGGACGTGACCGACCTGTTCTGGGCGGACGATGTGTTCAAGACGGCCGGTGGATGCGGCGCGTCAACGGTCGCGAGGCGATCGCGGACTTCCTGCGACGCTCCCATGCGACCCAGAAGAACGGCTTCGCGCTCCGTCACAATATCTCGAGCATCTCGGTGACGAAGATCGACGACTCGCACGCCGAGGCGCGCAGCTACTTCCTCTCCCTGGAACAACTAGTCGCCCCAGACCGCCAGCGTCCGCGCTCGATGCGCCTCCAGCGTGGTCTCCACGGTCAGGCGGGTGAGATCGCTTAGGTCGTGGACGTGGCTCGCGATGCCCTCGAGGTCCAAATCCCGTTTCGAGTAGCCGAGCGCGGCCGCCATGACAATGGGTCCGACGTGTCCGCGTCCGGTGGAGAACATCCGCCCGGTGAACGGACTGTCGGGATGGACCAGCCACGCGGCCATGGGGGCAGCGTTCTCGGGCGAGAGCCAAGGGTCCGTGTCTCCCTTGCCCGTCCTGCCGTCCTGTGCGGTCCCCTGCATGCGGGTCTCGGCCCCGGGCATCACCGCGTTCACGCGGATGCCCAGGGGCTCGCCGACCACGGACAGGCTCCGCATCAGACCGTAGACCGAGGCTTTGGCGATGTTGTACGCGATCGTGAAGGTCGAGCCGAACATCCCCGCCGAGGTGGTGAAGACCACCGCGCCGCCCGTCTCGCTCAGCGCGGGCCACGCGGCCCGGGTGACGGCGAGCGAGCCGAAGAGGTGGACGTTGAGCTGGCGCTGGATGTCCTCGGGGGTCAGCGTCTCGAACGTCTGCGTCGTGATGATGCCAGCGTTGTTGATGACGCCGTCCAGTCGACCGAAGCGCTCCAGCGCGGTGGACACGATGCCGTCCGGGCCCTCCGCCGAGGTGATGTCGGCCCCGTTCGGGACGGCGATGCCTCCCTGCGCGGTGATCTCGGCCACCGCGTCCTGGATGGTCGACAGATCCTGACCGCCGCCCTCCATCCGGCCGCCTAGGTCGTTCATCACCACGGAGGCGCCACGGCTGGCGAGCAACTGCGCGTAGGCGAATCCCAGTCCGCGTGCCGCGCCGGTGACGACGTAGACCTTCCCGTCGAATCGCACGGGCGTCTGATCCTCGAGTGCAGTCATGTCAGCGGCTCCCTGCCTGCTCGAGCTCGGGATAACCCTGGTCGGCGATCTCCCGCAGACGGTCGCGGTAGTCGGGCTGCGGACCGACGTACAAAAGGTACGCGCGCTTCTTCCCCGGGACGTTGGAACCCCACGCCCAGTTCTCGGCGTCGCGCAGCAACGGGATGCTCATCACCATCTCGTTGCAGTAGTCGACCCAGGCCTGCACGGCGTCGTCGCCCACCTCGAACCGGTCGATGCCGTGCTCCTTCATGTACTCGATGCACTGGGAGATCCATTCGGCGACGAAGGTGGTGCAGCGCGGCTGGTTCCCGTTCGGGCCCTGTGGTCCGCCCAGCAGAAGCATATTGGGGAAGCCGTGGCTGAACACGCCCATGAACGTCTTGGGCCCGTCCGCCCACGCCTCGGCGAGGGCCTGACCGTTCACGCCCTCGATGCCGATCTTCATGAACGACCCGGTAATGGCGTCGAAACCCGTCGCCACGATGAGGACGTCGACGGGGATGATCCGCTCCGAAGTCTGGATTCCCTCGGGGGTGATGCGGACGATCGGCTCTTCGGGCAGGCTCACCAGCTCCACGTTGTCACGGTTAAAAGCCTCGTAGTACCCCGTCTCTAGGGGCGGCCGCTTCGTCGCGAAGTGGTGGATGGGCGTGAGCTTGCGCGCCGTCTCAGAGTCCTTCACGCGCTCGCGGATCTTCGTCGCGAGGAAGCGGGTCGCCTCCTCGTTCGCAGCGGGGTCCGTCAGCAAGTCCTGGTAGTTGCGTTGGTAGAAGGTCATCCCGGGAGAGCTGTACAGGTCGGCGTAGTGGGCCTCGCGCTCCTCGGCTGACACATCGAAGGTGTTCACGGGCAGCCCGCTCCAGAGGAAGCACGAGCGAGTGGACTGAGATGTCTCGTAGTGATCCGTGTACTTCTCCTTCACTTCGCGGACCCGCTCGGGAGTGTGGGCGTAGTTGCCCAGCGGGACCGCCCAGTTCGGAGTGCGCTGCAGCACGGTGAGGTGCCCCACCTCCGGAGCGATCGACTGCACGACCTGGATGCCGGTGGAACCGACGCCCACCACGGCCACCCGCTTGCCGCGGAGGTCGATCCCCTCGCGCGGCCAGTTGACGGTGTGCACGACCGTGCCCTCGAAGTCGGACAGACCCTCCCACGGCGGCACGTAGGGAACCGCCAGGATCCCGGTCACCGGGACCACGAACCTGGCGCGGAACCGTCGTCCGTCGGCGGTTTCCAGGTCCCAGACCGAGTCGTCCTCGTTCCAGCGGCACGCGATCACCCGGGCTCCGAAGACGATGCTCCTGCGGAGGTCGAGGCGATCCGCCGCGAAATTGAAGTAGCGTTCGAGCGTCGGCTGGTCGGCGTACTCCTCGGGCCAGTCCCACTCCTCGATGAGTTCGCGCGAGAACGCGTACGTGTAGAGGTAGGCCTCGGAATCGAGGCGCGCACCGGGGTACCGGTTCCAGGACCAGGTCCCGCCGACGCTGTCTCCCGCCTCGAGCGTGAGAACGTCGAGCCCAGCGCTGCGAAGTCGGTGCAGCTGCAGGAGGCCGTTCACTCCCGCGCCGATCACGATCACGTCGTGGATGTGCTGGTCGTCTGTAAATTGGTCGTCCATACCTATCACCTTTGGTCTGTATGCATCGGCGGGCGCCAGATAAGGCACGCGCCTGCCGTCAATCGAGTCGATTATCGTCTCCAAACGAACGATTGGTCAATTGAGATCCTAGATGTTGGAGCCGGGGTGCAACAATGTACGGATGATGAGTAAGGCGACGGATCGGTCGCAGGGACCTGCGTCTCGACCACTGATCAAGCAGTTGCGTGATGGAGACGACGGAGCGCAGTGGCGCGGGCGTGAGCGCGCTGAGCAAATCCTCGACGTCGCGACGACGCTCTTTCACACGAATGGCTTCAACGCGACGTCGATGGACGAGATCTCCCAGTCCGTCGGCATTCTGAAGGGGAGCCTCTACCACTACATCGACAGTAAGGACGATCTGCTCTACGTGGTCTGCTCGCAGGTGGGTCGCGCTGCGGACAAGATGTCGGACGACGCAGTCGCGCGCCTGGATCTGTCTCCTCTGGATCGCTTGCTGCACTACCTGGGTTCGCAGGTCCGGTACAACGCGCTGCACGCCGTCAAGATCGCGGTCTACCACCACGAGTGGCGTCGGCTGTCGGGCGAGTACCTCGACGAGATGAAGCGTCTGCGCCACGCGAACACGGTGAAGGTGAGGGGGCTCCTCGTCGAAGCGACCGAGCTGGGCGAACTCGCGCCCGCGCTCAACGTGGACCTCACCGTGCGACACGTGTTGGGTATCGCCACGTACACGTACACCTGGTACCAGCCGGGCGGACCGATCACGACTGACGAACTGGTGGACTACGCGGTGCGGCTCGTACGCCGAGCGCTCTCTGCCGAGCCCGAAGGGGACATGGTGGTTCCGGGGAGCGATTCCGAGCCGCTCGCTGTCGAGTAGCACCGCTCAGGGACCCTTCCGGACCCGATCGGCAGTGAGGTCGCTGATCCTCGGGGCGCCGACCAGGGCCATGGTTCGCTCCAGCTCGGTACGCAGGATCGCCAAGGCGCGCGCAACACCCGCTTCCCCTCCGGCCATCAGCCCGTAGAGGTAGGGGCGCCCGATCAGGACGAAGTCGGCTCCCAAGCCCAGCGCCGCAGCGATGTCTCCGCCGCTTCGAATACCCGAGTCGAGCATGATCGTCACTGTGCCGCGGTATCGCTCGGCGATGCGGGGCAGCAGATCCAACGGCAGGGGCGTCCGGTCGAGCTGCCGGCCGCCGTGGCTGGAGAGCACGACACCGTCTGCGCCAAAGTCCACGGCCCGTGCGACGTCGTCCACCGTCTGTAGCCCTTTGACGATGAGGGGTCCGGTCCAGAACTCGCGAACCCAAGCCAGGTCCTCGAACGTCATCGAGGGATCGTAGAGCGCGGACACCAGGTCACTGAGGCCGCCGGATGTGCCCCCCTCGAAGGTGAAGGAGTAAGGCTCGGTGGTGAGGAAGTCGATCCACCAGCGCGGACGGTATGACGCGTCGAGGAACGTCTTCAAGGTCAGCTCGGGCGGGATCGTCATGCCGTACCGGAGGTCGCGCAGCCGGTTGCCCGCCACCGGGACGTCGACCGTGATGACGAGTGCTTCGTAGTCGTTGTCGCGCGCCTCGGTGAGCAGTCGCTGGGTCAACTCCCTGTCGCGCAGCGGGTACAACTGGAACCATTTTCGCCCGCGCGGCACGGCCTCGGTCAGAGCGCGGATGGATGTGGTCCCCACAGTCGACAGCGCGTAGGGGATGTCCGCGGCCGCCGCCGCGGACGCGACCGCGGTCTCACCCGCAGAGTGCATCATTCGGGTGAATCCGGTCGGCGCCAAGCCGAACGGCAGAGCCGAAGGACGACCGAAGAGCTCAGTGCGCATGTCGATCTCGCTCACATCGCTCATCACGCGAGGATTGAACTCAATCTTGCGAAAAGACTGAAGCACCCGTCGCGCGGTGATCTCCTGATCGGCGGCACCGTCCGCGTAATGGAAAGGCCCGGAAGGCGTGCTCCGGCGCGCGATGCGTCGCAGATCATCGATGGTGTGCGCGCGCGCAAGGGGGTTGAGGGTCGGTCGCTGCAGTCGCAGGAGCGGCCTGAGATCGGCTGGTCGCGGAATTCGTCTCTTCATGCGTTCCGACTCCTTCATTTTGATGACTCGTGTCAGCAGTTAACGCCAATCCCGCCGGAAGTGCAATGCTGGGTGTGCAATCGCCGGAGAAACGGGTGTGAGGAGGTGCGTCGATGGACCGACCGCCCACGAGCGCCGACGTCGCACGCGTGGCCGGCGTGTCGCGCACCACGGTCAGCAACGTCCTCAACAACACGCCCGACGCGCGCATCGGCGAGGCGACCCGTCGCAGGGTGATCGCCGCAGCCAAGCAGCTCGGCCACGTGCCCCACGCCAGCGCCAGGACCCTGCGGTCGGGACGCAGCAGGGTGATCCTCGCCCTCATGCCCGACTGGGACATGGGCCCCACCTTCGCCTCGGGTCTCGAGGCACTCAACCGGGTGTTCGCCGACCGCGGCTACGTGCTCGTAGTGCACTCGCGCTCCGAGGCGTCCCGGCCCCTCGCCGAACTGTGGAGAGAGTTCCGGCCGGCCATGGTGATGTCCTTCTGTGCGCTGGGCAGAGCGGACACCGCGTTGCTGGCGCGCAGCGGCATCCCGTTTCTACAGGACACGATGAATGAGTTCCTGTCCGGGATCACTCGGATGCAGGCGGAGTTCCTCGTGTCCCTCGGAAATCGTCGGTTGTGTTTCCTCTCACCCGCACAATTTGTGCCGGAGGAGATCCGGTCCGCGCGCGCGAGCGCGCTCGTGAAGTACTGCGCCGAGAACGGCCTGCCTGTCCCGGTCGTGCTCGAACTGGCGTACGCCGCTGCCGCCGTCGACGCCCTTCTCGACTCACCGGAATTCGCCCATGGCGCTGTCGGAGTGGCCGCGCACACCGACGAACTCGCTGCCTTCCTACATCGCGCCGCTCTCGACGCAGGCATCGCCTTCGACGTCGTCGGGGTGGGCAACAGACCCATCGCGGAGCTGGGGCTGACGACCGTCGCGTTCGACTTCGATCGTGTGGCGCGCTTCTGGGCGCGCCCAGTGCTGGCCCGGTTGGGCGGCGAACAAATCCCGGTCGAGGACGGTTTCCCCGGCTGGATCGTCGAGCGGGGCTCGACCACGCCTCGATCGCGCGACTAATGGATCGCAGCGCGGTCGCGAGCGTGGTCGCTGGACAAGATGACACGTGTCAGCTTAGGATCGTATCTGCTGTACACGAGCGTCAGGAGGAAGTCAGTGAAACTCATGCGAATCGGTTCATTCGGTACCGAGAGGCCTGTCGTGCGCGTGGACGACGATCGGTACGTGGACGTCAGCGATATCGTGGCGGACTTCGACGAGGCTTTTTTCGGTGCGGGGATCGACCGTCTCGAATCCGTGGTGGCGGATCGGATCGCCGCCGGTGCGGTGACGGCCTTCGCAGGGGAGCGCATAGGGGCGCCGATCGCGAGGCCGCACCAGATCCTTTGCATCGGCCTCAACTATCGCGACCACGCCGAGGAGGCCGGCCTCGCCGTGCCCACTGAGCCCATTGTGTTCACCAAGTCGCCGAACACCATGGTCGGGCCGAACGACGACGTGCGCACGCCGCGGGGTGCGACGCAGCTCGACTGGGAGGCGGAGCTCGGGCTGGTCATCGGTCGCCGATGCCAGTACCTGGAGTCCGTCGAGGAGGCGCGCGAGGCGATCGCGGGCTTCGTCGTCGTCAACGACGTCAGCGAGCGCACGTTCCAGTTCGAACGGGGCGGCCAGTGGAGCAAGGGGAAGTCGGCCGAGACCTTCAATCCCACCGGTCCGTGGCTGGTCACGCCGGACGAGATCGCGGACGTCGGAGACCTCGGCATCCGCCTGAGTGTCAACGGTCGGGAGCGGCAGAACGGCTCGACGTCGACGATGATTTTCGACCCGTACACGATTGTGCATCACCTGAGCCAGTTCTTCGTGCTCGAGCCGGGGGATCTGATCAGCACCGGCACGCCCGCGGGCGTGGGCATGGGATTCACGCCGCCGGTCTGGCTCTCGGAGGGCGACATCGTTGATCTGAGCATTGACGGTCTTGGCGACCAGCGACAGCGCATCGTCCGACCCCGCTAGCTTCACGCGCTGGCGGCGGCGCGAGGGTCATCGTGACGGGCGTTCCGTGGACGCGGTGTCGGCGGGATGAACCTCTTCTTCGAAACACCCGGATCATTGGAGGACAGTACCGTCTCTCTCATAGAGGCGATGGCGCAGATGGCGACCATCAGTGTTGTGCAGCACCAGATGGTGCAGTCACATCGCATCGAACAGGCAAAAGGAATCCTGGCTCATCGCAACGGATCATCGGTCAACGATGCGTTGATCGTCCTCCGCAAATGCGCCCGCAGCAACAGCCGTCGACTTCACGACGTCGCCGAACAAGTCGTCCGCGACCGAAAAGTATCTGACCGGTCGCAGGCCGCCTTTCGCTTGCCCGCGAAAGCATCAGTGTGAAATCAACTACGCGCCTACGGGCGGTGCCGCATTGTCGATGAGGTATTCCAAAAACAATTGCCAATCATCTGTAGCGGGCTCGTCGTCGTAGGTGTTCTCCTCGCCCGCCAGATCGAGAGTATATTGGGGGCCGGCATCTCCGTCGCGGCGAACGGCGATGACTACTCCAAGGTCTAGTAGTTCGAAGGGGGCGCGATGGCCATCACATTGATTGACATCGACCAAGACCTACTCAAGCAAGCTAAACAGTTGGCTGTGACGACATCGAATCGCGAGACCGTTGGCCTGGCCCTCGGGACCCGATCGCGGTTCGACGGCAGCCCTCGGCTGTTGAGCGCATAATCGGTCGCCGCTTCGAGCCCAGCCAGATTGATGCTCCCACCATCGCTCCGACTCCTGGTCACGTAGCCCCGTGACGGTCGTCGCCTGAATCGCCCGTCGACGCGAGCTGCCCACGACCGGGCTGCTCCGCTGTCCGGGTGGACGCGAAACGATCGAGCGAACCGCTTCTGGCGCGCGCCCATGCGTCTGAGAACGGCGGCGGCCGCATCCCCCTTTTTTAGCTCAGACGCATGTCACTTCAAGGGGGCGGTTATTTACCGACGATAGTCTCCCTTATCCGGACTATCGGCCCACAGGCCCATTTTTCGGGTTGGACGCGAATCCGGCGCGACTGCCAGGGCGGCCAAGCCGTGTATCCCACAACGCACGGTGGCGATAGTGAATTCGTTGCCGACGCAATCGACGCCCGGTGCCGTGACGCTGGCGCTCCGGGCTGGCGGCGCGGTTTGTGTACTGGTCCGCTTAGGACGACTGCTCCCCGTTCTGGCCGTCGTGCGTCACAGCGCGACAACCATCGGGACAGCGATCTCTATGCGCCGCGTCTCGTCCGCGCAATAGCCTTCTCGGCGGTCTGCATCGACACGCGGTCTACAGCCGCGCGCCGCATCGCGTGCTCCGACCCTGCCAACCAGTCCGTGTCCTCTGAACTTCCGTACCCGGGAGGGGACGTCAGCTGGTCGAGCAGGGAGGACGCGTCACGACTGGCACTCTCGCGCATGAGCTCTGCAAAGACGGTGACTTTCCCCCAAGCTACCGTCGCTGGGAACTGTTCTATGGTCCCCTCTGGGGTGCTGGCAACGGTCGACTTCGGCACCGGTGCGGCGAACAGCGGACTAAGCACCGTGCTGCGCGCGGCGAGATCCGCCGTCTCCTGATGAGCTCGCACCAGTACCGCCAACGCCTCCTCCAGCAGGGGAATACTGAGGTGCTTGTCGGCACCTGCCCAAGAGTCAAACCGGAGGTCCATCGAAGGGTGACCAGCCCACTTATTCCGCACGTGGCGGACGTACATAAGCGGTGTTTCTGTGTCAGCGTTTATGGCCGTCCGTATCCGCTCCAGCTGTGCGAGGTCCTGGGTCGCGGACGAATCGGGTGACGCCTCCAACGTGTCCTTCATCGATCGCAATACACCGGGCAATGACGCCGCGCGCGGCAACTGATTTTGGTCGTTGACCATCGCTATGTCGATAACTGCGAGGCGCCAGAGTTTGGCTCTCACCGCCTCCACCGCGTCGGCCACTACTTCGTTGGTCCATCCAGTGAATCCAGCGAGCTCTGTGGAGAACCGTTTCGCGAGGTAGAACCCATGGACCGCTTCGAGCACCGCGATCTGTTGCGCCCGCTCGGCACGGACCCATAGGTCTGCTTGCGTGGCTCGGCGGTCGAGTTCGGTGTTGACCATCGGTGCGCCCGTCAGGACCGGGACAGCTTCAGGTGGAAACTGCGAAACGAATGGCCGGAGGATCACGTTCAAATAATACTGGCGCAGTCCGTCCAAGGTTCGGTACAGCCGGGCACCCCGATAAGTCCGTTCTACCGGACTCCCCAGAGCCTCCACACTCCAGGGCAAGTGATGGCTCGCGATTGCGGCCCCCTCCTGAAAGGATGCTCGCCCAAACCGGCCGCCGCCCAAACCGGCCGTCGAGCTACACCCGCCCGGCCCAGCGATACTAGCTACGCCGGAATGGCCAACAAGGTCCGACCCTCACAAACGGCCATCAGCCCGTCCTCCGGCGTCGTGGCCGGCCGCTTGAAGCGGTGAGATTCTGTACGCGACAATCCCACCTATCCCTACTATGGGCGCTCCGCCCCCATCTTTCGCGTTCTAGCGAAGGCCACGGTTTCAATGCGACCGTGGGGCCGGCTATCCAGAAGTCATACCGGCCCTATTCGCGGTGGACGTATCGCTCGCGGCGGCCACGACCGGAGAGCCCACAGCTGGGCAGGTCACCACCAACATTTGGTTGCCATTCATTTTCGCCGGGATCAAGAGCGTCGCTTGGGTGCTCGCAGCACTGTTACTAGCCGGGGTAACCGGGCTGCTACGCAAGGTTTGATGGATGGACTCCGCATACCGGCCCGCTCGCCGGCCGTCCAGCCGTTGAGCATCAGACGACCGTGAGCAAGACATCGTTGTTGTCACCATATGTACCGCCGGTGTGATGATAGTCAGAGATGAGCGTGGAGGTGGCCAATGCGCGCAGCTATCACCATCGATGAGGCACTGCGGGACAGTCTCACGGCATCTTGTGCGCTGGCCGTTCAACGAGCTAACGAGCTGGCTGCACTAACCGAGTTTTGGGCCAAGTCCGCAGATCTCATGCTCGAGGAAGAGCGGACGCCCGAGTACGTAGTTTTTCGAGCTGCCGAAGTGCCGGAGCCACCAGTGTTGTTTTCGTTGCTCCTCGCTGAAGCCATTCATGTGCTTGCGACGGCCTTTGACCACGTTGCCTGGGCGCTTGTAAGTGAGGAAACGCGGATCAACCAGAACTTTGCAAGAAGCGTGCAGATGCCAGTGGTCTTGCGTGACCAAGCTTGGGAAGGGCTTATTAGCAGAAAGCTTCGCGGCATGCCCGCGAAGTACGAACCTACCGTGCGCTCAATACAGCCCTTCGAACGTGTGAAGAGGGCTGAACCGAGGCCTGGCATTGTTGCGCGAGCTGCCGACTTTGACTTGTCGTATATGCGAGGCCTTGACAATGCTGCAAAACACCGAGCGCACCACCTCGCGAGAGTGTCGCTTCCTGAACCCTTGGAGTGGCACACGATAACACCAGCCGACCATGACAAGAGCCTTCGGTTTGAGCGTTACTCCGGAGGCGGCCTAGTAGTGGGCTTGGAGCTGTTCAAGATGTTCATTCCTGAGCGCTACACAGTCACAATGAGGCAGCCGCGAATTGACATCAGCTTTCTTCCCTCCGCAACGCTTTCCGCCGACGATGAACGATTTACATCCCTGGCAATACCGCATGGTCAATTCAGGCGGTTGATTTCCGATCTAGTGGGAACCTTGAACAGACTTGTTGACGGCATCGACACCATCGACTCTGGGTGAAGACTCTCCCTAGGCCTTGACCAGTCGAAGCGCCGCGAGACCAGTCGAAGCGCCGCGAGGCGCCGCCTGATGGGTATCGCGAACGGTCCAAGTGCGCTCTAGTTCGTCGACGTCGACGCTGCTTCGGCCGCCCCGCCCACCTTCCGATATTTCCGACGTCGCCGTGTCACACTTCCAAGATGACAGCCGATGCAGAAACGATTCCCGCTCCTTGTCACTCTCGGGCACCCGGGTGACGGTACGTTCAACCTTCGTTTCCCGCGGAGTACCGAGAGGAAGTTCTGTCGCTCCTCGATGACAACGGCATCGACCACGGCACCATCCTGGAGTTCTCCGCGAGTACAAACTTGGCGATCGAGGCAGTGAATGTCCTTGGGGTTCTCGGGTCGGCTGGAGGGCTGGTTGCCCTCGCATCGTTCTACAAGACGTTTACGCATCGGCACGATGGCAAGCGTGTTGTCCTCAAGGGCGGTGAGTTTCGAAGTAGAGGCTGCCGGCTTCTCGGCGAAGAAAACAGAGCAATTTCTTCAAGGGAGGGCGGCGGAACAAGTGGAGGCAGACGCTAAGTGGCGCGAGGCGGTCGAGAAGATGAGACTAGATATGAACGACTGACCAGCGACTGTGTTAACTACCACGCAAGGTGTGCCGGCTCCTCCACAAGGAAGCGATTCAGGAGGGGCGACGCTTTCGATGTCGCTTCGGCAGAGACACCGCGCCAGAACGTCGCGAGCCGGAGCGATGCACCTAGAGCCTTGGGCAAAGGTAGTGTTCGTCGTCCTCGCGGCAGTGCTTAGTCTGCGAGACTTCGACCGTGATCGCAGATTCGGTGCCATGGCGAGAAGAGCTACTGAGGGTAGCTACCGCGCTGGAACGGCGCGCCGTGCTCAAACGATGGACAACACGGACTGGATTCCTCGTCGAGCGTGACCTCATGGTCGGCATGTTCACCGTCCGACGTTTGGTCGAGTCGGCTAAAACCTCCTCCCTGCTGCCGCGCGAGCGGGTGTCCTTAGGAATTCATCCGCTGACGGGTCGTGTTCCCGGAATCTACGACCGCTGGTCGTATTGGGAGTACTACGACATGGATTCGAAGCGTCAGACCGAGCTCACCGTTCGCCAGCTGGTCAGCTTGTTCATCCACTCCTTCGTGCTCGAGTTCCATCCACAATCGGAGGATGGGCCGGCGACGATCTGGGTCGTGTCCGAACGTGACCGGCACAAGTGGCTCTACTCGATTCCGTTCGCGCGGGTCGCCGAACTCTTCCGGCGGGTCGGCGACGAGGGCGTCGTTCACATGGAGGGCCCATACGACGAGACGTTGACGCGTTTGTCGCAGCACGACTACGTGGACGCCGGTCTGGCGCAATACGACCCCTACCCATTCGTCGAGAACCGCACCCCCTCGCGCGACCAGCTCGCTGCCGCCTTCCCGTCGCTGGTGAGTGGACGGAAGCAGCATTAGGCACGGCGGATCCCGAGTTAGTAACCATGCAAACGGAGTTAGCGAACATGGGGGTCTTCGCGACGAGGCCCTCGTCAAGCGGAACATTGACAGGCTCCTGAAGTGCCCGCTTCCGAACTGAGGATATGGGCGGGGTCTGGGAGTACATCGCTGCGCTTGCGTCGGCACTCCTGACCGGTGCGACACCGACGCGATTTCCGAGGCAGGAATTCGACTAGCTCGGCTGGGGTCGAACGACGATTCAACCGTAAGACTGAAGCTCGACCGCGCCCGGAGGACGTCCGGCCAAAGCAGCCGAAGACCAGAATGATCGAGCAGATACTTACGGCAACCTCAGTCACACACCAGGTCGAAGTCCCCAGCAAGTATGAACGCCGCGCGATCCCGTCATAGAAGAAGGCATAGTCGCCGAGGACGAACCGATCGTCGGGTAGAGGTTACGACGCGTCAACTGTGAATTGAACCTCGAAGGGTCGTGCGGAGTGCGACGTCGTGAGTCACCGGTAAGCCAAGCTAGTCCTGTGACTAATCCCGCTGATCGTTTCGAAGTCCTTGAGACCCTCGGTCAACCGACTGAGCATGCGATCGTAGGTAGGGCCAGAGACAAGAGCACCGACGAAGTCGTTGCGGTGAAGATGGCTCGGGCCGGTGCCATCATTCAGAGGCGCTTCAGCCGGGAGGTATCGGACATGCGGTCCGCCGCTGGCCCGTACGTCATGCCGATCCTGGAGGTGGATACCGATTTGGAGTGGTATTCGATGCCCCTCGCGAGCCATGAACTGACCACAGCAAGGGACGGCCTCGGTCAGGAACAGCTTGAGCAATTGGCGCTCGATGTAGTCCGTTCGGTCGCGGAGGCGTTGCGCGACTTCCATGCCGGTGGGCAGGTGCACAGGGACCTGAAACCGTCGAATATTCTCTGCTTGGAGGGCCGATGGGTTGTCACTGATTTCGGAATTGCGCGGAATCGGCCGGGGCACACTACGACGCCGCTGACGAAAACCGGCGGACCCTTCGGCACCATGGGTTGGGCCGCCCCAGAACTACATGACGATGCGCACTTGGCTGGGCCCGCCGCCGATGTCTACAGCGTGGGAGCTATTGTCAGCTGGATCGTCACCGGGATCCATCCGGCGGTCGTCCGAGTCGCGGCTCCCGACGGTGCCTTCAGGACTGCTGTTACCCGGGCGACTCGCAATGAGGCCAGCCGCCGTACGGCTACCGTTGACGCGATGCTAGCGGAGATGGATAAGGCGCTGACCAGAGAGGGTGGTCCGCCGTCCGCTCAGCTGGAGCAGATTCTGGCTTCGCCTGTGGATATTGGAGAGTTGAGTGGTTTCGCGCTAGCTCACCGCGACAATCCGACGCTGCTGTTCGAAGGTCTCCCGGAGCTGTCCGTGCAGGGCATCGCGGAGTGGGTGAGAGCTGATGCGGACGGGCTCGGGATTGTCCTAAGCCGGATGAGCGAGCTACTTCAAGACGAGAGCACTCGGGGTGGTTTGCGCCAAGCGGAGCTTCGGTCACCGCTCATGTGGATCCTTGATGGTCTCCGCCAGCTCGTGCATCGCAACCAGCAGGAAATCGCAGAGCACGTAGCCATCGCATTCTTCGAGGCGGCAGAGGGCTGTGACCAGTTCCCTGTCAACGACGCAATCGGGAAATGGCTCAAAGCTGTGGACGACGACAAATCCGCGGAGACAATTATCCGTGCTGCTGAGGTATCGACAGCGGAAGCGTATGTCAGGCAGTGTCTCGAGCGGGATTGGTCCGATCCGCAAAGCAGAGCTCTTCGCCGCTGGGTAACGTAGCTTTCGTTCACAACCGTGCGTCGCCATGGAAACGCGCGCCGGGTTTGCACAAAAGTAAATCGGGCATCCTGTGACGCGTGATCCGCAGACCTCATATCGCTGAACGGAAGCCCAACTGGATGACCCGACCTCATCGGGTCAGGATCGGGTCGAGTGGATGGATGACGAGATTCTCACGCTCCCTGAAAGTCTGGCCCTGCGCGTCGAGGGCAGTAATAGTCGGAATTGGTCCGTCACTGACGAGCGTTACGGCGAGCACCATTTCAAGGGCAGGGCGCGCGCGGCCGGATCACGATGCTGGTCAAGGTCGGGCTCATGGAGCTCGACGATGGCGAGCGCAGTTCGAACGAACTGCGCTCGAAGCTGGCGTCGGTTTCGCAGACCTCGTTCGACGGCCGGCACCAAGCGCAGCGGACCTACCCGACAGCGAGATCCAGTACGGCAAGAACCAGTTGGAAACCAAGATGGCTGCGCGCGAGGTTCCGCTCGACTGCACGGAGTTCAGTTGACTCAAAGGGTTAATGGTTTTAAGCGGCTTTGGTGGCCACGTCTATTGTCTCAAACTCCATCGGGGTGAGGTTACCGAGACGGCGTTGCCGGGGTCGGGGCGGTAGGTTCGCTCGATCCAGGTGACCATGGCCAGGCGCGGTCCTTCCCGCGTCGCCCACCGTTGATGCAGAAGCTCAGGGGCGACGTCGTTGAACAGGGCTACGCCGGCAGGCGATCGATTACGACGCAGGCCCGCACACCGCACCCGACAGTCACACCTCGGCCGCTACCACTCGGTCGAAGACGACTCCGAGTTGCAAGAGCAACCCACGAACTTCCGGCACGCGCACATGCTCTGCAACAACAAGCGCAGCAAGGTCAGCCCCAGCCCCAGCCCCAGCCCCAACCTCGGCCTCGGCGAACCCGTCGTCGACAGGTCGTAATCCGCTAGCCCCCCAATTTGGAGACTGGCACTCACGGCCCATGAATCTATAGGGTACGGATCATGTCGAACCACTTGAACATGTACAGCCAGAAGGGCTGCGTCAACTGCAAGGTCTGCGAAGGCGGCGGAGCGAACATCGGACGAAGCGCAACGCTCTGGACCATCGGGATCTGCACCGCGGGGATAGGCCTGATCTTCCTACCGTTCTTCAAGAAATGCCAGTACTGCCACCACAACACTTGGTGGAACAAGCACTACGGCCCCGACATGCGCGCAACCGCGCACGCGCCCGCCTCTGCCGTCCAAGGAACCAATTAGCCGTCCCGAACCATCAAGGCCCCGGATCACCACCGGGGCCTTTTCCATGCCCGTTGGACCTATACTCACTCGGCAGTTGTTGTGAAATCAGTCGCGCGCGTCGCCGACTGGCGGTGAACCTCCTCTTAGCGGTCGTTCATCTCAACGACACCCGTAGAAAACCAGCCCACAAGGGTCGCCGCAAGCATCGCGTGTGCCATCGCCTGCTGGGGACTAGATGGGCCACCGGCGTGCCGGTCCCGCTGGGCAAAGACAAGCGTCTCGATCATCCCAATGAGCACAGCTTGGTGGTCGGGGTAGCCATCGTCTCGACGTTCGAGCACAAGGGTCCAATCGGACTTGTCCTTCAGCGCCTGGACGATCATTGACAACCGATGACGCTTCGAGTTCGGCAGTACAACGGGTCCCGCCGCAGCCTCTACTGCTTTGATGGCTTCAGTCATGGCAGCACTCGTATCGGGCTCGAGGCTCTGCACATGCCGGAGTGCCTTCGCAAGATGCTCTCCTGCAACCTTTGAGCCTCCATCGACCGCGATTTGCGCGGCCTCTTCCACCCCCTCGGGTAGACGACGGCCAAGCCGGTAGACACCTGCATCGGACACCACGCGGACGCCAGACATCGCCGTGTCCAGATGCCACTCCAGGTCGGTTACTTCAGCGGGCTCCCCGTAGTAGGGATTTGTCGGCTTCTCGAACTGACCCAGCAACCAGTCAACTACCCGCAAGAGAGTCTTGTCCCCTTGCCGCTCAATCGCATCGACAAGTATGTCGGTGTCGACGAAGCCTCGGTCGAAGCCGAAATGGATTCGCAGCCCAGATTGCAGCGCGTTGACTACCTCCGACGCCGTCGAGTTATAGGGGCCCACCAGTCGCTTGTTGACCCAGTCAAGCAAGGCGGGGCGCATCGTGACGGGGATACGGTCCCGTACCACTCGCAGATCAGCTAGCTCTTCTTCGTCCGCATCCCACGGGTCCCAAACACTCATGCGGAAAGCCTACTGACGAGGTCCCCCTGCAATCATGTCGGATGAGCCTCGCCGCGGCGCCCGACGATCCCGCTTCTGAGATACCCATTAACGGATTGGTGCTTCCCGGGACGCTTCCAGTTCGGCACCAATTCCGTCAGGGGCTCGGGCGCGTCCATCAAATGGTCGGCACGGCGTCGAGTGTAGCTCCACTCGCCCGTCGCAGTTGCGGCCGCTGCCAGGCGCCGTCCGAATATCTGGTCCTCGAGCAAGGGCAGATGCAGACCTGCGGCAGCTTGAGTACGAATCCAGTGCTGATATAGCTCGTAAAGGAAGCTGAACGGCACGAAGCCCCAGGCAAAGCGCCAGGCGTAGGTCTGCCAGAAATGCAGGATGTATTGGTCGATGCCACGCATGTCGGAGACGGGACCATACGTTGTGGCAGCAAACGACGGTCGTCTGAGCGCCTCGAGGGATGGGCGGAACTCCTCAAGGCGAGTTTCGAGGCGCTCGATCGAGGCGTGCAATCGCGCGAGTTCCCCGGCTGACGCCGGGCGTCCCGGCTCTTGCGCTCTGGACCTCGTCGTCGCCGGAGAAACCTCCGTGTCCTGATCGCCATGGCGGTATGGGACGAACTGGATGGCGTTGAGATCCTGGTAGTAGCGGTAGCCGACTACGGTGACCGGGAAACCACGACGCTGCAGTAATTGGACGCTGCCCTCGATCTTGGGGTCGACGGTCGCTGCGACTATAGTGATGACCTGTGACGGATTGAGCACCGCTGGCATATGGCAGCCGAAGTGTTCGAAGAAGGCTTCCGCTAGGTCGACGTCAGGCCGAAAGCGAGCGAAGACGGCCAAAACCTGGTCCGTGTCAAATGTCTCAATCCAGGTCCAGTACTCGATCACCTGGGCGATGGTGTCGCGGGGAGTTTTGGCCAGCTTGCACTCGATCACATGGATTCGTCCGGTCAAATCGATTGCGAGCAGATCGGGACCACCAGTTTCGGTGATCGACTTCTGGCGCCCGATGATGAGAAGCGGCTGTCCCAGACAGGATGGATCTGACTCGACCAAACCCTCCACGTGCTTTTCAAGCCGCATCGGGGAGGGTTTCAGCGGGACGAGCTTGTTGCCGTCGATAATTCGCCACATCAGCGAGTCGGCGTTCATTCGCGCGCCGAATCGTCATCTGTACCTTCAGGGGCGGCTCCAGGCTGTGTCATTTACGCAGGCTAAGCCTGTGCGGTATCGCGTGGGTACACCACAGAATTGCCCCTGCTGAATGCGGTGCACAATCCGCTCGGATATGAGGCAACTGGCCATCACTGTGAATCTCCTGGGGCACACCCGTGTCGGCGCTGGCGCGTGCTGGTCAACCCCATCCAGCACGTCACCCGCGTCCTACCGATGAAACAGGGTGGGGGAGTAGATGGGACCTTCACTAATGCAGGGAGGACAGTCACGACTGCAGGAAGCTATCGAGAATGTCCACGAGCGCCTCCGGATCGCCGCCCTGCAGCAGCCACTCAGGCGGAGTCAGGCGCTCACCGTCGACAAGCAGGTCCTCCTGCGGGGTCGACATGAAGCCCTTGATGCTCGCAGGGTGCTTGTCGCCGAATGCTTCGACGATGGTCGCGAGGCCCGGGAGTACGGGCTGCGCCGGATCGTCCGTAAACTGCCACAGCGGATATCGGCGTTTGCCTCCCGCGATGAAGGCGTAGAGGTTCCCCTTCGCCTGATGGTGGCGCACCCGTGAAACGTCCACGCCGAGCCGCACGGCCACCTCGGCGGCGCTCAGCGAGGCAGCTACCGCTCCGAGCAGTGTCTTGCGCTCGGCTTCGGCCAGGTCGCCTCGGGCGACACGCTTTGCGGTTTCGGCGAACTCTTCAGCCGTGAACGTACCCGAGTCGATCAGAAACGAGACCTGCTCTTCGGAGAGAGCGCCGCCAAGGGGCTGGCGCTTCTTGATCAAGTCAGCGGACTCCCGAATGAGGGTGACGACCAGCTCCTCGCCTTGACCTTGCGACTGGACGGCCTCGATGAGGTACCGGACGGCCTTGCGAACTTCGGCGTGGATCCTGACATCCGGCATGGGACTCCTATCTATTGAATCGAGATAAGGCGTGCACATCATTTCTGTGTGCAGCTCTGTGAGCACTACGCAAGAGGGGCAGGTCAACGCGCGGGACGGCCCTTAGAGTTGGGCGCGGAGCGGCTCATGAGACGAGGCTAGCGCCGTCGCGATTGGTCCGCTGAAGCGCCTGGAGAACCGCTGTGCTCGCCGCCGTGTGCGTTCCTGGTCGTATATGAACGTTAAGTGACCGAATCGCCCCTCGGCGGTCCCGCTGGGCTTTCCAGAAGATGCACAGCTTCGACGCCTCGGCTCCAGTTCAGACCGTGTCGCTTCGTCACATCTACTCGGTGGCCGCAGGAGCCACACTTCTGCCAGTAGATGTGGGTTGAAGGGATCAGGCTCCGTCCGGACCGGACACGCCCCACCCGTTGCCGCCAGCTCGCGCGGTGCGCACCGCGGATGCCCATGCTTCCGCGTCCAAGAGTCTGGCCAGGGCGTTGAGGTCGCCGGGTGTGCGTGCAGTGGGCGATCCCGCATCGGCGACACCCCGTGCACGCTGATGCTCGAACAGCTGGCGCGCGCGAATCGCCTTCCCGCGGCCCACATATGGTTCCGTCGGGAACAGGCCAAGGTAGTGAGCATCGTGGGCCATCGCGGTCGTCACCTCAAAGAGCCTCGATCTCTGAATCTTGCGTGCCTCTTCGATTGTCATCGGCCACCACTCGAGGCGCTCCAGATCGGCGATCAGAGCCGTGTCCTCCGCGTACGCCTGCGGCGCAGCCGGCTTCTGGGCGATCGCCTCGCCGTACTCCAAGGTCCAAGCAGTGCCGGTCTTGGTGATCCGGGTCGGGCGTATCCATGGCGTTTGCCGCGGACCGAAGATCTGCGGCCGACGCTGCATTGCCTCGTCGCCCCAGTCCGGCAGGCCGCCGTAGCCGACGGGGGCCGTGGGAGGCCAGAACCACTCAAACGGCTCGCCTTCGCCGACGGCCAGATCAGCGACGGCCCACCCACGTGTCCACAGCCGGGACGCAACGTCGGCGTCGATCCAGCGTCTCGCGTTCAGGATGAATCGGATCTCATCATCGGGGGAGGGTGCCACGCTTCTAGTATCCGCCGGGCGACTGACACCGACTCAGTAACAACCTGCTGACCATCGACGCAGGTCCTTTGTGGCGACGCACCGTGACCTTCGTCAGTCTCCGAGTGAGCGGCCCTCATTGCTGGGCTTCGCCGCGGGCTCGGTGTCGTCGAACCACTCGGGATGCTCCAACCTCCGCTTACGCAGCTCGGGCGTCATTGCCTGATTCGCCGCGTGCCGCTCGGGAGACACCAGCGGCAGACCCAAGCGCTGGTTTCGCTCGTTGATCTCGCGCAGCCTCGTTCCATCCTCTTCGGTTGTCTGAGCCTTTGGGATTGTCGCAGCGACGTCGGGCTCAATGGTTCTCTTGGGGATGATCAGAGCGGCCTCCTGCACCCGCTTAGCATCAGGCAGACCCGAGATCGATACGCCGCCGGGAACGGGCGCGGTAGCGCTCTGCTCGGGCTGCCCCTGCCCAGGGGCAATCACGGGTTGAGCCTGCACCTTCGCCTCGGGGCCCGAGATCGCGCTGGTCTGTGCTTGCTGAGTCCGTCGTTGAGCCTCCTTCTCGCGGGTCGCATTCGCGAGGCGCGCCAGCTCGGTGAAGTCGCCAAGGCGCTCGGCTTCGACCGCCGCGTCGAAGTCTTCGGTAAACGCGGGGAAGAAGTCGGCGTCCGCCTGATCGTCAGCCTGCGCTTCGCGTTCCTCGCGGGCGAGCCGCTCGACGACAGCCTGAGCATCGGCCAGCTCCTGAGCTGTCGGCATAGAGAGTTGCTTCGGGGCACCCGCATGGTGCTGGTCGGGGCGGCGCTCTCGCTCCTCGCCGGAGGCGTTGGCTTCGAGCTGCTGGACGGTGCTCTCGAAGGCGAAGTGCTCGCCCAGAGTGGTGCCGCGCACTGGCGTTTTCATGTCGTCCAGTCGGTACGAGAGCGCGTGCTTCTCGCCGGACTTCCCGGCACGAGTGACACGGTGGTTCACTGTCACGTCGTGCTCTGACATGACCCCGACGAAGCCGTCGAGGTCAACAGAGCGAGCATCGTTCATCGAGTCCTCGAAAGCGGCGCGGATGATGTCGTGGTTCGAGATCTCACCCTTGGCGGCCATCCGCCGGTCCCGCGTGCTGCGATTCTCGGCCTTCTGGGTCGCCACTGAGGGGAGCTTCTGCTCGACGCCGTACTCGGCGCCGTGCTGACTGACGAACTCGTCGGCGCGCTCGCGCAGGCGGCCGATGTCCGTGAGGGCGCCCGACATCTTTCGCCCGGCTTCCCAGATCTGGCCGTCGACCTCCATGCGCTCGACGACGACCGCGTTCTGAACGACGTGAACGTGAAACGCTTTGCCCGCACCATCGGCCTGACCGACGAGCTTCATCTGGACGCCCGGGTAGAGGCCCGTAATCATCGTCCCGACGAACTCGAACGCCAGTCGCACCTGCTCGGGATCGTCTGGGTTCACCTCGTCGAGGCCGTAGCTCACGATGACGTGTACCGCCTGGATCTCGTCGACATAGCCATCGCCCTCGCGGCGGACATGCGTTGCCGTCTCCCTGTCTTCTGCGACCGCCCAGTACTTTCGGCCGTTCGGACGAACGCGCCGGGTATACGTCGCGACCTCGCCAGGCTCGGGGAGCTTGTACTTCGCTGGAGCCTTTCGCTTCGCGCCCTGCTTGCCGTGTGCACGGCGCACCGCGGCGAACTCGCGCTCGGCGGTGGGGACGCGGCAACGGATGCCCTCGGAGTACAGCACGCGGGGCTCGGTGCCGCCGGCCTTCTCTTTCTCTGTGTATCGCAGCAGGCGCGCGGCGACCGCGGTTTTCCCGATCACTACAACAGGAATGTGAGCACCTCCAGTGCCTTCGTGTCGCGCTCGGCATCCGCTGTCATCTGCATACGGATCTTGACCAGGGCGCGCTCAACGCCGCGCATCGCATCGCTGTCGATATTGCCCGTGGCGTTGGCGACCTTCGCGATTTGATTCCAGTTGTGGCCCACGAAGTGGACCTCGCGGGCGCGCTCGTTGTAGCTCTTCGTGACCTCGCGCAGCGCGTCGCGGATGTCTGCGAGCAGCGTCTCGTTAACGTCATTGGCGGGACGCTGGGCCTTCGCGGACCGATACGTCTCGTTGCGCAGGATCGCCGCGACATTCCTGATCGACTCACGGACTGCGTCGGGTCCCGACGCTGCGCCTAACTCGGACCTCAAGAACGCTAGGGACTCGGCGTCCTCTGCCGTCATCCTCACGGTGACGACCACATCCTTGAGCGGGCCTGCCGAGCTGCGCTCGTCAGGCCTATCGCACGCAGCTGCGCCGCCGCTCACAACAGAGGACTCAGCAATCACCTGTTCGGTGTCCGCCTCGGCAATCGTCGGGCGCCCCTTGCTCTTCGCTTCGCTCATCGCCCGCGCCCTCCGTGTGGTTTGTCACCCAGCCTGTCTCGCAGCCCGTACCTCGCTTCTTCGAATCTTGGTACCGTGCTCAACAGCCTAGGTGACAAACCACTCGCAAGCAATCCGACCGAAATCATTCTCGGTGCGCTCGATGATTCGATCGGACCGGACAATCCCTCTTACTCCGCTCGATTGACTGTCCTTTGCTTGCGGGGGCTCCGCCCCTCTGACCCCGATCAAGACGGGCGCTGCCCCCTCGATACTCCCACCCGCGCAGGAGGGCGATGCCCTCCCAATACTTGCCCAGGGCACGACGAAACCCCGCACCTGAGAGGTGATGCGGGGCTTCGTCGTGGCGTGCTAAGCCGCTACAGGCTGAGCTTGGCTCGAAGCGTGGCGAGCCGCTTGCGCTCGCTCATGTCGTTCGCGACTGCCTCGATGCTGTACTTCATGTACAGCTCATCAACCAGTTCCAGGCGCTGCCGATCGCGGTTGGCGATCACCTTCGTGCGGAGCAGGCCCGTGCGCTTTTCGGCTTCGGCGAGAAGCTCTTCATCGGTCTTCGGTGCTTTGCGCTTTGGCTCGATCTTCGTTGCCCATGGGCCTGTCTGCGCCGGGTTGGTGATGCTGTGGAAATCACTCATGAGAGATTCCTTCCTTCCTTATTTGTTGTCGTTGTCGGCCCCTTCAAGAGGGGCCCGGTCTTGGGGGCAATTAGGCGTGCCAGCCCGTCGTCTGTGGGGTCAGTCACGTGACTCTGCGCGGCGGCGGTATTCGTCGATACGCTCCTCCCGCTGTGCAGCGGTCGCGAACTCGGTCATGAAACGAAGCTCAAGCTTCTTGAACGCGGCGTCATGCTTGAGGTCCAGGGAGGGATATTCATCGAGCACGCTTCGCGCACTTCGATCGCCGTGAAGTACCTGGATCTTGAGCCGGTCCAGCAGTGGCAATTGGTAGCGATCTTGCGCACTGAGTGCGTCGACCTCGGCGCGCCACTTGTAGCCAGCCGATGCAAACACCTCTTCATCTGCGTAGCGGTACTTCCCCTTCGCCTGCTCAGTTGGAGTTTCGTGGGTGAGGTAGCGCACGGCGCGCGCGAAGGAGTGGGTATCGCCCCTCTGGCCGATCACCGAACGCACGAGGATCAGCGGCACGTTGAGCATGTTCGCCACGGTCTGGAATGTGCGCCCATCGCTCAACTCGAACACCACGTGCGCATGTGTGCGAACATCTGGGTCCTTGTCGTGAACGATCCCCGCATAACGCGTCACGTTCGGGCGGTCGAGCGCGTGGGCTATCGAATCTCGATTCAGGGTCTGCGAGGCAACTCGGAAGCGGCGAGGCCTCTTGGGCTGGACCTCGTCTGGGGCCGTGGCGCCTTGAGTTCTCGTGTCCTCGGAGACGCCCATCAGCGCGCCTCCTCGGAGGTGCTGCGGAACTCCCGCGCAAGCAGCCAGGCATCGACCGCTTCCGGCCGGTAGCGTACCGATTTGCCGATGCGCATGAATGCTGGACCTGTGCCGGTAATGCGCTTCTCGCTGAGCCCGCGCTGGGTCAAGCCGAGACGCTCAGCGAGTGTGGCTGGAGTGATGAGGGAGTCAAGCAGCGAAGTGCTGACGGCGGGCTGAATGGGAGAGTCAAGCCATGAAGTGCGGGCAGGGGACTGAACGGGCATAGAGGATCCTTCGATGGACCCTCAGATCTTGCGTGCTCTATCCCTGAGGAGGGTTGACCGGCGGCGAAACCAACCGGCGGGAGGTCGTTCTCCCTGCGGCGCAAATACCCCGGGCTATCTCCGGTAACGATGTCGCTTCGCCGCTTCTCTTATTTGATTGTTTTGGCAGTATACACAGCCGTGCACATTCTTTGCGCAACAAATGCACATTCGGCATTCACTAAACTCACAATTACAACGGCTTGCACACACCCACAGGAGGGACATATGGGCAGCGTCTACTCGTACGAAACGCAGGCCGGGAAGCGGTTCGAGGCCCGTTACCGCAAGCCCGACGGCAAGACGGCCCGCAAGGCCGGTTTCAAGCTCAAACGGGATGCGCAGGCGTACGTCGACACCGTCGAGGTATCGAAGCTCCAGGGGGCATACATCGCGCCCAGCGACGGTCTCTCAATCGTGAGCATCCTCGGAGCGGACTGGCTGGCGGCGCACCAGACCGCCGTCAAGCCCTCGACGTTCCACTCGGACGAATCGGCTTGGCGCATCCACGTCAAGCCGAAGTGGGGAGCCCGTGCCGTCGGCTCGATCCGTCACACCGAGGTGCAGACCTGGATCTCGAACCTTGCCGCGGAAAGCAGTCCCACGACGGTTGCCCGCGTGCATGGAGTGCTCGCTGCGATCCTCGATGGTGCGGTCAAGGACAAGCGGATCACGACGAACCCGGCACGCGAACTCAAGCTGCCCCGCAAGACCAGTAGGCGGCGCGCATACCTCTCGCACCAGCAGGTCGAGCGGCTGGCCCTGGAGTCGAAACACCCCGATTTCGTCCGCTTCTTGGCGTACACCGGTCTCAGGTGGGGAGAGGCCACCGGGCTCAGGGTTAGGCACGTCGATCGGGCGGCGCGGCGCCTTCAGATTGAGGAGAACGCCGTCAGCGTGAACGGGCACGTCAAGGTCGGCACCCCGAAGACCCACGAGCGCCGTTCGGTCGTCTATCCGGCGTTCCTGGACAATGCGATCACGACCGCGAGCCAGGGCAAGAGTGCCGACGCGCTGCTCTGGGGTGACGGCGTGAACCACCTGACCCAAGGCCACGCGCACAAAGGATGGTTCATGGGCGCCGTGAAGCGTGTGTGTGCGGCCGACGCGAAGGCAGCAGCTGAGGCAAAGGTCCTCAAGCGGAAGGAGCCTCAAATCATGCCACGGGTGACGCCGCACGACCTGCGGCACACGGCAGCATCACTCGCGATCAGCGCCGGCGCAAACGTCAAGGCGGTGCAGCGGATGCTCGGCCACGCTTCCGCCGCGATGACTCTCGACCGCTACGCCGACCTGTTTGAGGGCGACCTCGACGGCGTTGCTGAGGCACTCGACGCCGCGCGCCGCGAACGGCTCCAGCAGTAACGCACCAGTAACGGAAAGTCTGCAAACACCTGTTTTCAACTGTGAGCAAACGGGCACAATATGCTCGTAAACCAGACAATTCAATGGTCTCGCCGGACGGACGTTGGGGCGCGATATGGGTTCAAATCCCACCGGTACCGCCATTGTGATGTCTCAGGACATCGGAATAGCCCGAACCCACGGATTGTGGGTTCGGGCTATTGTGTTTTTCCGCGGGGTTGGTAGTCGCGGGTGGTGTCGATGGTCAGCTCACGGAGCAGTTCGCCGGTGGCGGCGTTGATGATGGTCACGTTGAGGTCGTGGATCAGGAGTTTGACGTGGGTTCCGGCGTGGGTTCGGCCGATGCCGATGTGCCGGAGTCGGCCGGGCAGGCGCAGTGTGACGGTGCCGGACTTGTCGATGCGGTCCTCTCGGACGCGGTCGTGCGTGGGGGTGGTTCCGGTGGGGGTG